>JAYEKX010000076.1:0-13613 GCA_034716875.1 Candidatus Altarchaeota archaeon
TGATTTCGCGACATATTCTCCTCCCGCAACTCATAGGTTCATCATAGAGGAGGTTTGCGTATGCGGAACCGTTAATGAACAGATTTGTTCCGGCAACTATCCTGCCGGATATCTCAAAGCAGATGAATTCAAGCTCGGGGGTGCAAATCATTTCTATGCAGAATGCCCCTATCAGGCCTGGATTAAATAACTCTTCTGATGTGTTCACAAGACGTCTCCCTAACGTCATCAGTTTAGGTAGAAGCGACTCTCTTAATATAACCGGGAGGTTTCCGGTGATGACGTAGCTGGGGTCTACATCGATTTCTTTCTGGATGGCTGATGGAATCCTCGTTAATCCATCGATATTGGATTCATATCTAATGTCCATACCCAGCAACTCCAACTCCTCATTTATTGGGGAGTAAAAGAAGTGGGGGTAAAACCGGGTTCCAATGACGTACTCCTGTATCGTGTATTCCTTCTTAATCTGTTCAGGAAGGTTCGTTTCATTAATTTTTTTATGGAATTCCTCCCGGTTCTTGGCAAGGAAATATCCTTTACCCCCTCGTGCGCCAGGGAATTTCACCATAACCAGGCGGTCAATCTCGTCGGGTGACGTAAATTCCCTCGGCACCAAAAGGCCTGCTTTTTTGAACCATTGTCTCTCCATTCCCCTGTCGGATTCCCATTCCAGAACCTGCCGGTTACCGAACATAGGCACCCTCAGTTTCTCTATGATGTTTTTTGAACCCACGTATTCAACAAACGAACCATGAGGAATTAAAACAACATTCCGGTCTATTAACTCCTCCTGGGTCTCGTCCAGAAGCAGGTCACTGTATGAATTAATCTCGATTACGTCATCCACTATACTGAATCCCCTGTAAAATCCCGCCGTCTTTTCCGTACAGAGAAGCATATTCTTAAAGCCCTCATCCCGTGCACCTTTTGTAATCTGCAGCGCACTATGGCTGCCGAGTGTGCAGATCATTAATTTATTTAGATCATACCCTCCAAGGACCTCCTTTATGTCTTTTCTCGAAATCATTTTTTTTATTGAATTATATCTAATAAGTTCTGAATGGGTGTTTTTTTTGGGTTTGTTGTAATGCGTTCTGAGGGGCCATAAGGCCCTCCAATACTCGTTCTGATGGTCAACCTTTCTGAAGGTTGTTTCAGGTAATAATCTTCTCTAACCTATCTGATTCAATAGCATTCTTTATCTCCATAGCAAGCCTCCTGCCGGTGGAGACCGTCTTTCTCCAGAGCGTGTTCCCGTATGGGTGGCCGACTGACATGTGGACGTTTGTGCCCCCACCAACCCTCGGAGCCACATCATAAATAAAGAAGTTATTGTCTTTATCCACACACGTCTGTAGGCAGAAGGGCCCGATAACCCCGGGGGTGTAGTGTTCCTGTGTGGCTTTAACATATTTCTCGGCTAACTCAAATGCCCCCTCAAGCAGGCTCTCCCTTACTGTGGCTGAGTTATGGCCACATACCGTGTATTCCGGCGTCTTCTGTTTTTCATTTAGGGTCATCTGTTGTTGAGCAGGTAATCTAACGTGCCCGTCTAATGAGGTCTCAAATCTCCAGTCCACCCCCAGCAACTCGATTCCTTCCATATCCTCTTCAAGCGGGGAGTAGAAGAAATCGAAATTAAACACGGGCCCGATGATATACCTTTCAATCCGGGCGTTTGCCAGCAGTTCCTCTGTGATCACGTTTTGTTTAATCAATCTCCCTGACTTCTCCCTGTATTCCTCATATGATGCTGCGGTAAAAAACCCTCTTTCAAGCCTTTTCTTTGCGTGATGTAGTTTGACGACAACCAGTTCATCAATCTCCTCCGGGTTATTTATTCTTTCGGGGTATG
Organism: Candidatus Altarchaeota archaeon; assembly: GCA_034716875.1. GTDB lineage: Archaea > Altiarchaeota > Altiarchaeia > IMC4 > QMZM01 > QMZG01. The sequence goes on from JAYEKX010000076.1 coordinate 1,859, forward strand.
GCAGGTCGGCTTTCTCCAGCAGCCAGTAGTAGTCTCTCTCCTCCCCACGTTCTTCGCTCCTCAGGAGGTTTCGGCTTCCCACTAATGGAACCCTAAAGTCGTTCTCTATCTGCTCCAGTTTTATGTAGGATGTGAATGATCTGTTGGGGATGAACAAGACATTGTCTGTAAGCATTTTCTCTTGCTCTTCCTCTTTAATCAGTTCATTGAATTTGTCGTAGACAACATATTCATCTACAACACCCCGCACAACCTGGTCGTTCACTCGTTTTGCCTTGAAGTATCTGGTGTACGTTTTTTCCCTGCCTTTCTGGCAGTATAGTATTGTCTTGAATCCCTCCTCCACCGCCCCGTCGGCAACATCCAGGGCTGAATGGGAGGCGAGGGCCCCTATCTTGACATGATCAAGGTCATAATTCCTTATTTTCTCGAGTATAATTTCTCTATCAATCATTGTAGGATTATATTTGAGGGAGAATTAAAAAAAACCACATGAGTAGAATACTTTTTGTAGTGCCTAACTTTTATGCATTTATGTGGGGTTGAGTTGAAATGAAACAATCAAAATCACTTTGTGATTTTGGTGTGCAAAAATTGCAAGCAATTTTTCGCATCCCACGTTAGATCCGTATTGATGATCAACCCGTCTGCAGGTTGTTGTAGTGCCCAACTTCCCCTCAGCAATATTGAAACGGACCCGGGGGGATTCGAACATAAGGGCAGACACCTACGGTTTCTGCCCTTATCAACCCCATCTTCCCTTTGAATTTTTGTAACTTCAATTCTCTCTAAAAAATAAAGTATTTTAACGGACCCGGGGGGATTCGAACCCCCGGTCTCCGGATTAGAAGTCCGGTGCCCTATCCAGCTAGGCTACGGGCCCTATGTGGTTTCTTGGTTTTTTTTGTGATGATTTAGGGTTGGTTTTTTTCTTTTCTTTTCCGTGCACGCTTTTCTTTTTTAAAGAAAAGGGTGCGTGTTGGTGCCCTATCCAGCTAGGCTACGGGCCCTAATAATCATTTGGATTTCGTAAACTAAAGTTGTGGTTAATGTGTGAATTAATCTTTGGGTGTGTTGTGTGGGGCTATGGCGTTAAGTGGTTGAATATTCTGGATTGTGTCAGAATATCAGGAGAGTGAATATTGTGAGTCCCAGGGGGATGATGAGGTTATCATCAAGAAGTATGTGGTCACTGCCAACGTTAGATAGTTCAATGAAACCCCCAACAACCGCGTATGTAACAGCAGCTAATGGGTCGTTCTGGAGGAAGAGCCAGGCTCCGAAGAAAGAAAAAACAATAAAGCCAATGAATCCCTCTATGCTTTTATGCCCCACCCGGTGTTTTCCACATGACCTTCCTATCAATGTTGATGCGGAGTCCCCCACACTCAACACGGCTATTATGGCGCAGGCGGTATTTACATCCAGAAGCAGTATGGCTGGTGTGATGCCGATGCCGTAGAGTATTGCCCCCCTGTATGGGAAGTGCTCTATGTCTTTAGGCCTCTCGAAATGGAATAACAGATGGTTATGCACCTTCAGTTCAGCACCCAGTTCAGGCAGAATAATGAGGACCGAAACCCCCATAAGTAAAGGTATTATGATTAATTTTCCGTATACTGGTTCAAGAAAAAAGACGGCCGCTGCTATGGATAGGCCAAGTGTTAGATGTGCAAGCTGTCTTTTTATTTCAAACATTTTATCTGAATCCCTCTCACCTGCTTTTCTCCCATACATTACTGTTCCCTGGCCTGCAGACTTCATGTATGCATGAATAGACATTCAGGGATAGGGTGAATAAGGAATAGGGGAAGAAGAAGAATATTACGAATAAATACCTTAATCTGAGGCTGGCGAATTTCAGGAGTATCAGTATATCATAAGTGATATAGAGAACAAACATTGTTAGTAATAGGAAGAATAGCAGGTTGGCATCATACATTCCCCCGAATGTCTTGTAGGTATATTCCACCATCCCGTATGCTGTGAACCAGCCGAAAAAGTATTTCATAACCTCGAACGAAAAGAAATTTTTATATGCGGCGAAATACTGGAAATATCCGCCGAATACCTGATACATGACAATCGGAACGTAGACAAAGCCATGGATATACCAGTATACCTGTGTTGGAATCACATATAAACCAACGGTTCCGTATCTCTTATTGAGTATTACGTCATAGTGTTTCTTCATTACCTGAATGGTACCTCGACCCCATCTCAGCCTCTGTCTGATCAAACCCTTGACGGTTTCGGGCACCCTGGTGTAGATGGTGGCATTGGACATAGCCAGTTCATACCCCTCCTTCTTTAGCCTGATTGCTATGTCGAAATCCTCCGATAACGTATCTCCGGAGAATCCACCGACCTTAAGCAGGGCTTCTTTTTTAATGGCGACAAAGCCCGGAAATATGTGGGTTCCCTTAATCTTGTTGCAGAGAAATCTCCAGCCGGAGGTGAGGATGTACTCAAAATCCTGAAACCAGGTAATCGGGTTTCTGCTGTCAATAGCCCGGATAATACCGGAAACAGCCCCCACCCTCCCGCGGGTAAAGGGTTTCATGATCTCTATCAGGGCGTCTTCTTTCAGTTCAGAGTCCGCATCCAAGGCGACAATGATGTCGTTTACTGCATTTTTTACCCCCAGATTTATGGCGTTGGCCTTTCCCGCATGCTTGGTGTTATATATCTTTATCCTATCATCCCTAATTGACATTTCTCTAACTATTCCCTCTGTCCCATCTACAGAGCCGTCATTCACCACAATCACCTCCCTATCCACAGGATAATCGGCGGTGAGAACACACTGGACGGTTCTCTTGATAGATACCTCCTCATTATGTGCCGGGATGATAATGGAGAGTCTGGGAAATACATACTTCTCTTTACCCTGATATTTTTTATGATAAAAAAATAACACTATCCATGATGCATGCAAAATAATGAGTATCAAAAATATTATGTGTAGTATGGCGTCAATCATTTCACACCCTCCTTGAAGAATAAAAATCGAAATTGCCTTGTTTATTTATGGCGGACCACTCCATTTCCTTACCAAAAATAGCTTTAAAAAAGCCAATGCAGACACTAAACGAGACCAGGAACCCCACGGTTAATACTGAAATCAGGGATGGAAACAATATATTGGATTTATTTTTCTTAGTTAAGGCGACAACCCCCCCCAACAGGAATCCGGAGGTCATCAGGATTATCTCCGAGGTCTTGCTTATGAACTTTACTATATCGATGGGTGCAGGTGGCTGTGAAAAAAAGTATAGGGTTCCGGTGACTAGAAACAGTAAGAGAAAGAAATTCGATAAATATCCTACCGAGGTTGTATATGTCACCATCACTTTTTGTAGGAGGGAGAGGCGTCCAAACAGTATAGACTTTGAATGATCTAAAAAAGCTCGCGTATTCCCGTAAGCCCATCTCCTCTGTTGACTAATCAAACCAACTAGTGTGTATGGCAGCTCCCCCGTAACTTTAACATCATTGAGATAAACTATCCTGTGTCCCTCTTCAAATACTCTTAGAGAGAATTCTGTATCCTCCGTCAGGCTTCCTTCCTGCCAACCGCCAAGCTTTAATATTACATCCTTTCTCACGGCTTCTCCAGAGCCAAATAGAAAAGGCACCCCCAGTTTGTTGTTGATGGGGACGATGAGGGAATAATAAAACATCAGGAGGGTGGAGGAAAGTTTTGAAATATAGTTTGTTTTTTCATTCAGAAAATCCCATTCCGCTTGGACGCAACCCACATTTCCGTCCTCCATAAAAGGTCGTACAACACGCCTTAAAAAGTTTTTGGGGGCAGTAAAATCAGAGTCGAATATAACAATGATTTCCCCCTCTGAAAATTTTAACATGTGGTTGAGGTTTCCTGCTTTAAATCCTTTGTTGTGGCCTCTCCTGGTTACCTTCACTCTCTCGTTTCCTCTTGCGAAATCGTCAATAGCCTTAGATACCCCCGCATCAGTGCCGTCATCCCCAAGTATTATTTCATATTTATCCTTTGGGTAATCAAAGTTTAAACAACTTTCAGCACATCTTATCGCAACGGGCTCATTAAACGTTGGTATCTGGATAGTAACTTTTGGCCACTTAATCTCTCCCATACTAAAAACAGCGTTTTCCTCTTTACTCAGGATGCCTCTGAGTGCGACTATGTAGTATATAAATGAAAAAAACGTTACTGGTATTAAAAACGTGTTGTACAATATAAAGCTTATACTATGAATATCCATTTTGATTTAATAATTTATTAACTAAATAGATTAAAATATGCAACAATCTAAGGTATATCTGGCGGCGGCGGTACTGTCCCTGTTTTTTTATACGGTGGGGGTCCTATCCGGCCTGTTTATAGAGAAATCAATGACGGATTATACTGAGGAGAGGGTGAAGTCATTGCAGAGGCAGACAGAGAATCTGCAGCTGGAGTATGCATATATAAGCATTATCGGAAGGGATTTAACTTGTGACTCAGTATCGCTATTAGTTGGAGATACGACAAAGAAGGTACGCGATCTAGGTAAGGAGTTGGAGGATGAGGGGCCTGATTTTGATGACCTTAGGAGAGATTACGCCCTATTGTCAACAAAGGCGTGGATATTAAATACTTATATGACTGAAAAATGCCGGAAAGACCGGGTTGTGCTTTTATATTTCTACTCTGTTCCCTGTGAAGGGTGTAGTGAGCAGGGCCATATCCTGGATGAGTTAAGGGATGACCATTTTAAAGAGAAATTGATGATTTTTGTGCTGAACAGTGATCTAGATGAACCCATCGTTAATATGCTGAAAACAACACATAACGTATCAAAAACCCCTGCCCTTGTAATAGGAAATAAAACATATAACGGTTTGATAGAAAAGGAGAGGCTGAAGGAAATCATTTCTGAGGGGTTGGAATGAGGGCAAAGAGATATCTGACATCAATGCGTGTTATAACCCACAGAGCCTATACTTTACAAAAGCATTTATAAGCCTGAGGGTAATTTTTATGCTATCCAGGTTTCTCAGATGCGATTTCTTAACACCATAGATTAAAGGTACATTAACATAGCTTATCCTGTATCCTCTTTCGATTGCCTGCAGAATCAATTCAATTTCTATTTCAAATCCGTTTCCATCTAGCTGGAGTTCCTCTATAGCCCCTCTTGTGATGGCCCGGTACCCTGAAAGGGGATCTTTAACCCCCTCCTTGGTGATGATATTTATCATACTTCTGGTGAGGGTGTTGGAGATTATCCTATGTGCCGGGGTTCCAGAAAAACCGTTATGGAAACGATTCCCTATCACAACATCTGCGTCATCCTTAAGGAGGGGTTTAACAATTTTTGTGATATATCGTGGGTCATGCTGACCATCGCCGTCCATAAACACCAGGACCTCGTTTTTACTTTTCAGGATGCCTGTCTTTATAGCGTTGCCTTTCCCCTTGTTTTTTTCATGCCTAATTACCCGCGCACCCATAGCGGTTGCTATCCCTCCTGTATCATCATCGGAGCCATCATCTACAACCACCACCTCATCCACCCCCCCAGGTATGCCCTCTAAGACCCCGCCTATCCTGGGGCCCTCATTATACGCCGGAATAATCACGGAAATTTTCATTATTGCCCCTATCTTGTGGATTTAAGTTAAAATACTTTCAAGATAATTATCTCCCTATTCTGATAGAATACAGTGAAATCCAATCTACATCCCTTCTTTCTAAGCTGGTAAACCTCCTCCCCACCTAAATAGATATAATCTATATGGTATTTACTCAATAAGTTGAGGTCTCCGCAGATCATTTTTTTGTAATCCCTTAGGCGTTGCTCTGGATTTGGGGCTAGTTCAAGATTGCCGTTAATGAAGTTTTTCCTATGGGCGAAAAACTCTATCCTGTGTCCATTATCTATTCTCGCAAGTATGGTGCTGTCCTCCGGCGTTTCCTTCAGGGCCAGAAAACCCTGATATTGCTCGTGGGTGATAATGCCCCAATCCAGCCTATGTATGCTGTTATAGCCGATAACTCCCTGAACCAGGAGCAAGAGAATAAATATCACATAAAATCGTCTCTCATTCTTAATCCACAGGTTGAAGGCGACGGCGGAGTAGAATCCGAGAGGGAATATGAGATAATACAGTGCCCGGTCGGTTTCCATAAAACCAAACAGGATGGATGCCGCCATGCAAATAAACAGGGAGTCGAAGAAGAGATTTCTTTTTTTGCTTAAAAACCCCGGCATAAAAAGAATGAAGGGCAGATAACCCAACCTGTATAGAAATTCATGAAAACCGATATCCTCTATTGCTATATGTCTGATCCCTTCAGGAATCCAGTTCAAACTAATACCCCCCATGATAAGTGGATAGTATACCCCTGCGGATAAACCCAAAACCATTATTGAAGCGAGAATGAATGTGTGAATTTCCCCCCCCAAAATTTTTTCCTTCCCCACATACTTTAAAATGAGATATACTCCTGTTATTGGAATTATAAGGATAGAGGATGCGTGAACGAGGGGGTAGATTAAGGCTACAACAAGCGCCTTACTGCGACTCTTCCCAAAGAAATATAAATAAGCGAGTAGGAATAGGGGGGACATAGAATCTGCGAGGGCATTGGTACTGGTTTTAATTATGTGGGCGGATGAAAACCCCACCAGGATCAGGGCCAGAAGCGCGCTTTTTTTACCCACCTCGGTCCTGCAAATCACATAGAATACGCATAAGCCCAGAACCCCGAAGAATACCCCCACCATAGATATGGCGAAGAGATCTGGTAAAAGAAACATGAACAGTGCCATGCTGTATGGGAATATTGGGGGGTATATAACGGGTTTTCCCTGCCACGACAGCGGGTCATAGGTTAATGGAAGCCCTGTTTCGAGTATGTGTCTGGCATTTACTGCGTGGCTGTATGCATCCATGCCTAACGGATAGGTATATTTCAGAGGCTCGACTCTAACCCCTATGCAGGATATCAATATAATGCAGAGCAGAATTAACTCCACCTTAATTTCTTTACTCATTTTTCTGTTTTCCTCCATATTAATCTTATGCAAAAAATACCTAAAGAATTCATTATTCTCTTGGTATCTATCCTGTTATTCCTGACGCCACAGTACCTACGTGCATGTAAAGGAGAGCCTGCCTTGATAGGATACCCTACATATTTCCATGCCAGAATCTCTGAAAACATGCTGCAGGGAATTTTCTTCTACGACCCGCTGTCCTTTCAAGGCAGAGAATTTTACTATCCCCCTCTATTTCATATACTCCTAGCGGTAACAGCATTTCTGTTTAACATAACCACGACGAAGGCATGCGTTATACTGCCGCCTCTTCTCGGAGGCATGTCTGCGGTTATGCTATACAAAATCTTAGGTAAATTAGGTTATACCTATAAATTCATCACCACACTGGCTTTTTTATCCATCCCCTGGACTATATACACCTTTGGGCATTGCAACTCCCGTGTTTTAGCATTTCTACTTGGATTAATCTCCCTATACTACCTGATGTGCGGGCAAAAAAATAAATCAAAGCTTTCCCTGATTCTGGGCATAATAGCACATCCAATACCGGCCCTCTTCTTTATCCTGGTTAACCTGCTTTATATACTATTTAAAGGGAATTCATTCACGAAGACGGCGAAGGCATACCTTGCCACACCGCTCTTATTTTTTCTGTTATTCCACATAATGATTTTTCTTCAATTTGGGATACCTGGATACAACCTACTCCATGAACAATATCTCTCCACGGATGGGAGTTCACTCCATACCTCCGATATCAGAGACCTCTTCCAGATATCAGAAAAGATAGGGGCCCTCAGCATATCCATCACCTTATTCAGTCTCATCGGATTAAGAAGAAGAAACCCTTTCGTGATATCCATACTCCTTATAGCTCTCCCCCTGTCTATACTAGCCGAACGTTTTAGGATCTTCCTTCCCTTCGCAGTTATACTGCTATTTGCGGAATCCATAAAAATTATGGAGAACAGAATCAATAGAAAAAAACTATATCTGCTCCTGATTATCATAATACTCGCATCAGTTTATCAGTCATTATCCTTAATTGAGCTATTGTCAAACATCGGCCCATCAAACTGTCTTGTCAACCTGTTTATATCCTTAAGGGCTAATACGGATGAAAATTCATGTGTCATGGTAAACCCCCCCTGGGGTCACTGGACAGAGTACTTTACCGGGAGGAAAACATTTATGGATGCATTTGCAGAATACACTCCAGAAGCAGATGAAAGAACCGCCCTCCTAAGAAAGGTATTCTGTGGAAATATCGATAAACAAGAAATCCAGAAATTCAATATAACCCACATCCTCTACTATGAAGGTGATTACTGGTTATTCAAAAATATGGATTGCGAAATAAACCTAAATAAACCATACCTTAAAAAAATATCGAACTTGAGCTGTGGATATATCCTAACGGTGGAGTGATATTTCTCAACTTAATCCAATAATATCCTTAAGGATGGCTTTTGAAAAACTGAGTCTTGGGCTGCAGAATGCCATAACCTCCCTGAAAAAGGCGGTGGTGGTTGATAAGAAGACCGTGAAGGAATATATTAAGGAGATCCAGAAGGTTTTGTTGGCTGCGGATGTTAATGTGAAGCTGGTGTTTGAATTATCTAAGCGAATTGAGGAGCGCGGTTTGTTAGAAAAACCCTCCGGGATGCTCTCAAAAAAGGAGAATCTGATCAAGATCACTTATGAGGAATTAAGTAAGCTCCTTGGCGCCGGGGAGAAGCTGGGGACCAGGGATGGTGACATACTGCTCTTGGTGGGGACGCAGGGTTCCGGGAAAACAACAACGGTTGCTAAACTGGGGAAATACTTCAAAAAGAAAGGCCTTCACCCCAAAGTAATATGCGCAGATACCTTCAGGCCCGCCGCGTATGATCAATTAAAGCAGCTGGCGGAGGAAATCCAGGTGCCCTTCTATGGGGATAATGAAGTGAAGAATTCTTTAGACATCATAAAAAAGGGCATAGAGAAGTTCAAGAGAGAGGGCGTTATCATCATTGATTCAGAGGGCAGGCATAAACTGGACAGCGAGCTTATGCGTGAGATAAACAAGGTTTATACTGAAATAAAGCCGGATAAAACCCTTCTCGTTCTGGATGGCGCTACGGGTCAGGGGGCGGGTGATCAGGCCGAGGCCTTCAGGGAATCATGCAGTGTTGATGGTGTAATACTGACGAAGATGGATGGCAGCGCTAAGGGCGGCGGGGCGTTATCTGCTTGTGCTGCCACCAGCAGTATGGTATATTTTATGGGGGTTGGGGAGCACATAGATGATTTTGAGGAGTTTGACGCTGAGAGATTTGTCTCCAAGCTTATTGGTTTCGGTGACCTGCAGGGTCTCTTGGAGAAGGCGAAGGAGGTGGAGTTTGATGAGGAGAGTGCTAAGAGACTTATGAGCGGCAAATTTACTTTAGAGGATGTGTACTCCCAGATAGAGCAGATGAATCAGCTTGGTCCGATGAAGAAGGTGATGGAGATGCTGCCGTTCGGCTCTAAGGTTCCTCAGGAAATGCTTCAGCTTCAGGAGGAGAAATTAAAGGGATTTAAGATCGCGATGGACTCCATGACTAAGGAGGAGCTGCAGAATCCTGAATTAATTAAGAGGCCGAGGATTGAGAGGATAGCGAAGGGTTCGGGTGTGAAAACAGAGGATGTCAGGGAACTAATGAGCTACTACAGGAAGATGAAGAAGATGATGAAGTCCATGGGCAGTGAACGGAAATTAAGGAGGATGATGGAGAAGTTTGGGATGGGGGTTGGGGGATAAACTCCTTCGTGTGTGCCTGAGGCGTGTGATGGGGGGGGGCCCCTTATCTACCTATGTCTTCATACCAGAGCGTAGGGTTCTTCTTGATGAAGTCCTGCATCAACTCGTAGCATTCCATGTTATCTAGATTAATTATTTCAACACCGTGTTGTTTCATGAATTCTTCAGCACCCTTGAAGGTCCTGGATTCGCCGGCCACCTCCTTCTTAATCCAGAATTGAACTACTGCGCCGGCACATAGGTAACATGGCATCAGTGTTGAATAAAGCACAGTATCCCTGTAGCTGCCGATTCTGCCCGCATTCCTCAGGCAATCAATCTCTGCATGAACCATGGGGTCGTTCTCCTGAACCGCTGGTTATGCCCTCTACCAACAATCATCCCCTCTCTCACAAGAACCGAGCCGATAGGCATCCCTCCCTCAGATAAGCCTTTCTTAGCCCCCTCCATCGCCGCTTCCATGAATTCATCCACATTAAATATAACTTAGTCGCTATCTTTTTTAAATATCCTACATATACTCTATTTAATAATGGCAAACTTTTTTGAATTCATCAACGGTTTAGAAGGCATCATACCTTTTTTAAGGGCGGTTGTTATAGTGGTTATCGTCTTTATCGTCTTTGATTTCATCCTGAATTCTTTAAAGAAAACTTTATTGAAGAAAGCTAAGAGGAAGAAGCAGGTTTCGGATATCGAGATATTCTCAAAGATTTTTAAGTACACGCTCCTCCTGATTCTGATAATCTTCGCTATTTTTTCTTACGCAGGTTCATGGTCTGGTCTGGGTTTGATTGTTGGTTTGCTTTCAGCAGCCCTTGGTTGGGCACTGCAGAAGCCAATCAGTGGTGTTGCAGCCTGGATACTGATTGTCGCAAACAGGCCGTTTGAGATTGGGGATAGGATTATTATTGGGGATGTCCGGGGCGATGTCGTGGATTTAACCCTCACCCACATCCATCTGAAGGAGATTGGCGGGATTGTTCCTGGGGAGGAGCGTTCAGGGAGGATTGTTTTGATTCCTAATTACGCTCTTTTTGAGCGGAACATAATAAATTATAATTCACGGGATGAGTTTGTCTTGGATCAGGTGGTTGTGACGGTTACTTATGAGAGTGACCTGGATAAGGCCATGAAAATCCCATTAAAATCCGCGGTGAAACATACAAAGGACTTTGTTGGTAAGGTGAAGAAGGAGCCGTATACACGAATATTTTTTCAGCCGAGCGGCATTGATGTTCATGTGCGGTATTTTGCCCCGGCAACAAAACTTCAGGAGATTTCCAGCGAAATAACTAAGGAGATACATGGTAGTATACTGAAGGTCGGGGATGTGGAGATCGCATATCCACATACTGAAGTTGTATTCAGAAGAAAGACATGAAGGTTTTTTTTAAGTGGCAGAGAAAATTGAGCGGAGTATATACCTCACGATTCATCTGAACACACCATATAACTGTATGCAGATATGCGAAGTTTTTGCGAATTTCAATTGTTCCAAAGCAAAAATTTGGATGGGGCGTAGCGGAGTCGTATATCTGCTGTTAGGTGAGTTTTGACGAAGTCAAAACCAAAATTTGCGAAGCAATTTTGCGTATGACGGAGGCGATTTTGCGGTTATTATTTCATTACTTTTATTTATTTTCTGAACTTTTCAAAAATGGATATTATGGTGCAAGAAAGAAAATACCAATAAAAAATTAGCAATACCTGAGCCAATATATTTTCTAAACTATGAAAATTATAAATAATATCTATTGGATAACCAAAAATTAATACGGGCAACTGTAAGATAACTCCCAGAATAAGACTAATTAAAAAGGGGACTCCAGCAATTGCACAATATAAATCGCTATTACAGTTAATTGTGCTTGCTACAATAAACCCACAAAGTGCAAGTGTAACTGGAATGACTAAAGATACAAAAATCTTCCCGTGATTC
>JAYEKX010000077.1:0-3555 GCA_034716875.1 Candidatus Altarchaeota archaeon
GGACAAGGCCTACATCGCCATCCCAACCACACCACCAGCAAAAAAAGAGATAATACCCGCATCAGAAGAAAAAATCAACAAAGCATACCAGATCCTCAGCGACAGGCTACCCCATGTAGAATACCTGATCGGCTATGAAGGAAACGCGTTCGCATCCACCGGCGATGTTGAAGATGATCTGCTCAGCATCACCTCAGTGCATCCGATGAGAGAAGATGCCGTTAAAGAACTCCTAACCAAGACCCACACTGGCTGGGATGTCATAGAAAAACTGATCAAAGAAAAAAGGATCATAGAAATGGAATACCAGGGAAAAAAATTCTACATGAGAAAGCTACCCGGCAGATTATGAACTACATTATCCGCATCCCGGCATCAGGACCTGGTTTTATGGCATAAACCTCAGTTACCGTCACCTCAACCACCCCCCTCGGAACCTGATCTCCTCCGTCAGCCTGCATAAACTCCCGGCCCGCCTCATAAACCGGGCCCCGGGAATGATAAACAGCGGTTCCTTTAAGCTTATAAGCCTCCTCAGACTCCGGATCCCATACAGACAAACAAACCCTGTTATTCCGTAATACATTCTCTTTACTCGCTCGCATGAAATTATCCAAGAGAATAATCTTTCCCCCGTCAAGAATCCTCTTCCATAAAATCGGGACAACATTCGGGTTACCCTCCTTATCCGCTGTTCCGAAGGAAACCAACTGAGTTCTCTCAAATAATTCCTTAACCTTAGTGGGTATCATGATTATTAAGTGGATTATACCCTTATAAATGTAATAAGCTACGGAAAAATGAAAACCACCCTCGTCTACGACAACGAAGTCTATGAAAAAGGTCTGGAAGCTGGTTGGGGCTTCTCCTGTGTTATAGATGTAAAAAACACCCCCAGAATTCTTTTCGACACCGGAGGCGATGGTAAAATACTCCTCCGCAATATGGAAAAACTGGGTATCACACCCGAATCCATCGATGAAATATTTATCTCCCACCCCCACTGGGATCACACGGGAGGATTGAATGATCTCCTCAGAGTGAACAAAAAGGTTAAACTATATGTTCCACCCTCATACCACCCCCCTGAGGCAGGAGAAGTAATCAGGGTTAGGGAAGCAACCCAAATCCACGAAAACATCTACTCCACAGGCGAACTTGACGGAATAGAGCAATCTATGGCGGTTAAAACAGGGAAGGGAATTGCCTTAATCGTAGGATGCTCTCACCCCCGGATGGAGCATATCCTCTCAGCAGCCTCAAAATTTGGAAAAATCTACGCCATCATCGGCGGATTACACGGGTTCTCAGAATACGGTTTATTCAAGGACCTGGAATTAATCTGCCCCACTCATTGCACTCAATATAAATCTGAGATAAAAAGGATCTATCCAGGGAAGTGCATTGACGGCGGAGTGGGTAAAATAATCACGCTATAAACCTCCCCCCGCCTCTTGGGTTATACCAGACCCCCCCAGGATTTATTCCATCACTCCAAATTATGAGGATATAAATGGATAAAAAATCATATCTCGTGGTTGTTTTAGCGGCATTCTTTTATGCAGTATACCTGATCGTGAACAGAACCTACCTTGTTGAGGGATTGAATCCAACAGATTTCGCCTGCGGGAGCGGCATATTCGCAGCATTATTTTCTCTCATGTTCCTGATCACCTCCAACGGGATTAAAGAGCTGAATGGATTAGATAAAAGAGACAGAACATGCATCCTGATCTTGGGCATCGTTGTGGGATTCTTCTTCCGGCTTATCCTCTTCATCGGGCAATCCCTGACTACGGCGACGAGTGCCGGGTTTTTATTGAGGACTGCGCCCGTGTTTGCTCTTGGGTTTGGATACGTTCTCATGCAGGAATCCATAGGCAAAAAACAAATCCTAATGATGTTGATGATGTTATCCGGCGTTTATCTCTTAACCACGAACGGAACAGTAATCTCCGACCCAGGGGATCTACTCCTTATCCTAGGTGGATCGATTATAGGCTTTGATCAGGCCTTCTCCAGGAAACTAATGAAGAAGGGGATAAGTCCGGGCGTTCTAACCGCGTCGACAACAATCATAGGTGCAACAGCACTGTTCTTGTTTGTTATGTTCTTTTCGGGTTTCTCTTTCCTCAGCTGGGGGATATACCTGCTTTCCGGGTTTTTGATTTTCATCTCCGTTTTCCTGAGAAACCTGGGATTACGGCAGATCAAGGCAAGTATTGTGAGCTCTGTCCTGCTGCTAAACCCATTATTTACGGCAGTTATGGGAATCACCCTACTATGCGAGAAAATAACCCTGATCCAGCTATCCGGGGGGGTTATCATCCTGGTAGGAGGCTACCTCATTATCAGGAAGAGGGCGTGATCAATCTTCCATGAACTCCTCTCTTCTCGAGAGCGGGCATCTGAGCACCGGTTATCACCCTTTACTCTCTTATAACCTCCAGCCTTTTCAATTCAAAAAAAGATCTTGCACAAGCTGCAACATCAGCTACCGCATTATGAGCTCCCTCAAAATCAGTGCTAAATAATCTGGCATAAAGGTCAGCTAATGTAGGCCATTTATAACCATAAGACCCGGGTAATCGACAAAAATCAGTTGATGATCTCATCGTGCAAATTTTTTTAATTTGAACAAGATTATCTGGGATATCCTCCCTGAAAAGTTCAGCTCTAACAATTTTTTCATCGAATTCTATATTATGGGCCACTAAAACCATCGACTGCTTTACTGCTTCCGAAAATTCATTTAGAACAGTTCCTAAAGGAAGCCCCTCCCTAGTCGCTCTTTTAGTTGAAATACCATGAATCCTTACTACCTCATCAGGAATGACGAATCCCTGTGGTTTGATAATATGCTCATGGCTTCCTGTTTGCTTCCCTGAACTATCATATTGAAGCCATGCAATCTGTACTAAACGAGGCCAATTCTCTGAATCTGATACTGGTGCATTATAATCCCTTGGTTTTCCCGTTGTTTCCGTGTCAAAGATCAGATATGTCATTTCAAGTCTTAAACAAAGCCCGTTGAGTAAAAATATAATGTATTAAGGTTATAAGATATAAAGAGGATTGAGTGAAAAACACCACAATTGTTACCCCCTTATACAGTGCCTTATCTGATCTCGAAATTTCCCATCCATCCTCAGAGTAACTGAATTGAATGAAAGACAGAAGAGGGCAGTAGATCATATAAAAACTCATGGGAAGATAACAAACAGAGAATACCAGGAGATAAATAAGATTAGCGGGGTTTATGCTTTAAAAGAGTTAAGTGAATTAGTAAAAAAAAGCAGGTAGAGGCAGGTCGGTTCATCATGTATTGTTGTGAGCGATTATTGAACGGGAAAAACATGAACTTTTGTGTTTTTATTTTTCCAGATCCCCCTCCTGGTCTTTGGGAAAGAACCCACTCCCCTAAATAACGTTTAGCTCTAATACTCTATATAACCGTTTTTTTTTTATATTGGGGGTGTGTTGTTATGTGCTATGTGATGGTTGATGTTGAGGCTGATGGGCCGATCCCGGGAAACTATTCGATGATCTGCTTTG
>JAYEKX010000078.1:0-13282 GCA_034716875.1 Candidatus Altarchaeota archaeon
GTCTAATGCAGCTATTGCGGATGCTAAAGCTAGGGAGCTGACACTAAATGGCGGCTTTACCTTACATAAAACATTGATTACCTCCGGATTCGAGACGGCGTAACCTATACGCAAGCCTGCTAAAGCAAATGCTTTAGCGAATGTTCTTAACACAATGAGGTTAGGGTATTCCTTGATTAAGGGAATAACTGTTTTTCCATAAAACTCATAGTATGCCTCATCCACTATAGTAATCTTTCCCTCATCCAAGACACTTCTTATATCCTCCTCTGAGACTACAGTCCCGGTGGGATTATTCGGGGAGCAGATTATGGGGGCGTTTGCTTCCCTTAATTTCTTGATGAATTCCTTCAACGGGAAGCTGAAATCCTCCTTCAGGTTTACCTCCAGATATCTCTCGTCCAATACCTGGGTGAAAATCCTGTATTCTGAATATGAGGGATTAAGGCCCAGAAAGGGGCCTTTAATTGTTTTGAAAATGAGGTCCATCAATTCATCCGACCCATTTCCGAGGATGATGTTTTCTTTCCCCACCCCACAATATCCTGCAATCTTTTCCTTGACTTCTTCACCTTTGTACGGGTAAATATTTACCTCCTTAATACCTTCCTGTAATGCTTCCACAACCTTCTGAGGCGGGCCGTAGTTATTCTCGTTGGAGGCTAATTTGATACATCCTTTTATGGTTTTGCCTGGGGTGTAGAGTTCTATATCCTTAATCCAGGGTTTTATAGATTTTGAGATATTAAATTCCATCTTCATATAAACGGATATATTTATATTGTTATCGATTAAGTATTAATTAGAATGGATCAATTTATTGTGTTGTTGATTATTGTATTAACCTTGCTTTTGTTTATCTACATATTCTGGAAGGCGTTAAAGAAATTACTGCTTAATTCACTGGTTGGCATAATCCTGATACTGGTATTAAACCTAGTATTCCGGATGGATATAGACCTTAATTTATGCACCATAGCGGTGGCGGCATTATTCGGTCTTCCTGGTGTGGGGACTATATTGATTCTGCGTCTGGGGGGGATGGTCTAGGACCTAAAGATGGAGGCAAGTCAAATGAAAATCGCTCAAGTAACGAAGTATTTTTATCCGCATAATGGGGAGATAGAGACCCAAGTGATTGGAATCTCCAATGGATTTGCTGAGAGGGGTCACAGGGTATTGATTTTCACTTCCAATAAGCCTTGGACTAGGAGGCAGGAGAGGTTACGTGGGTTGAGGATCTTTCGTTCTTCAGTGTTTTTTACATTGTTTAATGGGCCCTTTGCCCCGGGAGTATTCATAGACTTGATGAAACGGGATTATGACTTAATTCACCTGCATCTGCCGGACCCCTTCAACAGTATTTTTGCATTAATCGCATCTAAGGTGCGGAAAAAACCATTGTTTGTGACCTATCATACAGATGTCATAAAAGACAGGTGGTATCATAAGCCCTTTAAATTCCTCCATAACTTCTTTTTAGGTGGCATCCTACGAAATGCCAAAAAGATTATTGCCACCTCACCGAATTATGTTGAATGTTCAAATGTCCTGAAAGAATTCAGGGGTAAGATAGAGACGGTCCCGAATTTTGTTTACATCGGGAGATTCAACTCTAGACTGAGGGGTGCAGGGGTTATAAGCCTGTATGGTCTGGAGAGAAAGAGGATTATCCTTTTTTTGGGGCGGCTGGTACCCTACAAGGGTGTTGACTATCTGGTCAGGGCGTTTAAGGATGTTGGGGATGAGATTAAGGATGTTGTGTTGATTATCGCCGGTGATGGTCCCCTGAAGAATGAATTAAAACAGTTGGTGGGGGATTTAGGGCTAAATGGTGTTTTATTTGTCAGTGTTGCAGAGGAGGATCTTCCTCACTACTATGCGGCATGTGATGTTTTTGCTCTTCCCTCTGTAACCCGGCAGGAGGCGTTTGGTGTGGTGCTTTTGGAGGCGATGGCTTGTGGTAAGCCGGTTATAGCCACTAATGTTGGTGGGGTACCTTACGTAGTCGGTGAATCCGGTATTATTGTGGAGCCAAGAAATACTGAGGCGTTGAGTTCAGCGATTTCAAAGATTTTGTCAGATAATGAGTTTGCTAAAAAACTTGGGGGAAAAGCCAGGGCCCGGGTGGAGGATGAGTTTAACCTGGACTTGGTTACGGAGAAGATTCTAAAGATTTATCGGTCTTAGTCATTTCTTCATATCACGTATCAACTTAGCTGTTTTTTCCGTTTCCATCAAAACCAGCCCTAGATCGCTATCATTGGAGACCATGCTTACCAGCATTACGTTTTCACCAGCGGAGGTAGATACTAGTTTTACATCTCCTCCCTCTGCAATAACCCTCTGTACTGAACTCTTCCTTAATTCCAACGCTGCCGTTTCTGCCGCCCCAAACATAGTGGCTGACATTGCTGCAAAGGTTTCCGTATCAACATCATCTGGTAGGTCGGAGACATAGAGTAATCCATCCCTGGTGATTACTGCAGCACCCAGCATATCACCTGCATTTTTCATATCCCCGATTAAACTCAGGCATACTCCTTTTTTTGATTCATTCATTATCTCACCTCATCTAAATAAATTCCCTGGGGTCTGATATCTCACCTTTTATTGCGGATGCCGCTACTGTTGCTGGTGATGCCAGATAAATAAATGCACTGCTGTTCCCCATCCTGCCTTTAAAGTTTCTGTTTGCAGTTGATATAACATTTTCTCCATCAGATGGTACTCCATTATGGGTTCCCACGCAGGGTCCACAGCCGGGGGTGACAATGGCGGCACCTGCCTTAACCAGGGTCTGTATTATCCCCTCGTCTATAGCCTTTAAGTAAACCTTTCTTGACGCTGGGGCAACAATAAATCTCACATTCTCATCTATTTTTTTATTCTTCAGGATTTCTGCGGCAATCTTCAGGTCCTCGAATCTGCCGTTGGTGCATGTTCCTATGTAGGCTTCATTAACCCTTGTTCCAAGGACTTTTGTGATATTGCAGACGTTATCTACCCTGTGTGGTTTAGCGATCTGGGGCTCCAGGTTCGAGATATCATATTCCAGGGTCTTTAGAAATTCTGCGTTCTCATCGTTTTTCACAACATTAACTTTCCTTTCTGACCCGATCCATTCCATGGTTTTCTCATCCGGTTCTATCAGGCCGGTTTTGGCGCCCATCTCCACCGCCATATTGCATATGGTCATCCTTGCTTCCACACTAAGTTTTGTTATTGTTTCTCCTGTGAATTCCGCGGACATATATGTTGCGCCATCGGCAGTTACCTCCCCCATCAGGTGGAGGATTAAGTCTTTGGAGTATACTCCTTCGGGCAGTTTCCCGTTTATTATGAATCTAATGGTCTCTGGTACTTTAAACCATAGTTTTCCTGAAGCGAAAACTGCGGCGATGTCTGTACTCCCGATTCCTGTAGCGAATGCTCCAAGAGCCCCGTAGGTGCAGGTATGTGAGTCTGCTCCAACAACAAGGTCTCCGGGGGCAACGTGATTCTCCATCATTAATTGATGGCACACGCCGCAGCCTATATCATAGAAGTATCTTATGTCTTTCTCTCCTCTAAACTCTCTCATCATCCTGTGTAGTCTGGAGACGGATTCATTCGGGCTTGGTGCCGAGTGATCAATAACTAACGCGATTTTCTCCCCATTAAAGACCTCCTTTGCATTCATTTCATTGAAGGCTTTTATCGCCAGCGGTGTTGTCCCATCCTGCCCCATAGCGAAATCCACATCAGCTACTACTATATCTCCTGCATACACATCCTTCCCGGAGTGCTCGCTCAAAATCTTTTCAGATATGGTTTTTCCCATATTTAAATCACCCTGAATGCATATCTAATTTCATTTATATCGCTAAAAATGAGTCTAGTTAGTCTGATGAGCTCAAGGGTATGGAGAAATATGCCTTTGTTACAAAGAATGAATCGGCGATTTCTTCTCGGTATGCTTCAAGAGTCTCAGGTGATGAATCTACTCTCAGGTTTGATATAGTGCCATCATAATTTATCCATGCCTCATGCCAGTAACTTATTGCTTTAATGCGTGGGTATCTGTTATTTTTAATTGATTTCAGCGCATCTCGTATCCAGGCAGCTTTATTACCTGTTGCAGAATCGTCTATAATACTAAACTCTAAGATAGCAAGGGGTTTCTCTGTTGAAATTGCTGAAAATTCGGGGTAGGAACCATCAAAGACCTCTGTGAAAGTTTGCCATTTCTCTCCTGGTTTTAGGGGACCGTAAACACTGGTTCCAATCCAGTCGATGTAATCGTCGCCAGGATAATAAGATGCCATACTATTCCAGGGTTCTTTATGCCCTCCTTGTGCATTAACATGAAATACCCAGGTGATATTTCTTACACCGTGGGCTCGAAATAAGTCAATTATATGTCGGTAAGCGTCACGGAATCTTTCAGGGCCATCAGATAGGTTTAGGTCACCATACTGATTAGTTTCTCCCCCTCCATTCCATCTTCCGTTCCATGGGAACCAGTCACCGTTAACCTCTGTGCCAAATTCTATTATTAATGGGATGTTAACCCTCTTCGCATCTTTTGCCCATTGTATCAAGTCCTCGTCGAAGTCGCCATCAATAATATGTTGTAGGGTATAAACAGGGTCAGGGTTTTCTCCACAAAAAATACTGCGAGGCATCATTCTGATAAAAGGGATAGCACCGTGTTTATGGATGATACGTACAGAAGCTTCTGGGAAATTGATTCCTTCAATCCAGTTGTTGGAAAAACATGCCCAGATAATCGGCTTACCCGCCAGGTTTTCGAAATCAACGATTCTTTCCAATGTTACATTATCCTCCCGTCCTCCAAAATCGGGAAAAGCACAGTGGTATACCCCTTCCGGGGGTGGGAGAAGTTTTACGTTATCTGAATTATCCGGTGAAGTGATTTTGTCAATACACCCTGAGGAGAGTGAGACTAAGATGATGAAATATAGTTGGTATCTTTTGCTGTGTAAAATGTTCTTGTCACCCATTTTATAATATTGCTGTTTGTCTGACTTATAAGTCACCTGTGAACCACCTTCAATAAATCTGCGTTGGTAATGATCCCCTTAATCACCCCCTTCTCCACCAGCAGGACTGCTTTGTTATTCTCCAGGAGCACGGATATTGTACTCAGGGGTGTGTTGGAGTTAACCGATGGAAGTGGGTCCTCCATAAAATCCTCAACTTTTTTCTGTGAGATGCTGTGGATATTCACTCCCCTGGATATCTGATCCAGGATCACTCCCTCAGAGATGGATCCGATCGTTTTCTTCCCTTTAAAGACCGGCATCTGTGAGACATTATATCTCCTCATTTTGTTAGTGGCTTTTTCCAGGGAATCCCCTACCTGCACACTCACCACATCCTTTGTCATTATCTCCCTTGCAATGATCCCTTTATCTTTAATATTCTCCAGAGCCCTAAAGATCTTCATTACATTGGAGTATCGTGGGTCTACACTCCCTGATTCTATCCTGGCAATCAATGACTGGCTGACTCCTGCTTTTTTTGCCAGTTCAGTTTGATTAATGCCGAATTTCTTTCTCAGTTTGTATATATTCTCTATGGTGGGAAGTTGCATTTCAGTAATATTATTGAATTCAGGATATAAGAATTATGTTAATATGCATAATCTACAGGTTAAAGTATTTATATATGAATAAGCCCTATAATTAACCTATAAAAAATGAAAACCATCGAGGAGATTAATGAAAAAATCCGGAAGGGGGAGGCAGTGATTGTGAGGGCGGATGAAATGCCTGAGTTATTTGAGGAAAACCCCAAGAAGGCAGCCCGGGAGGTTGATATAGTGACAACCGGAACATTCGGGGCAATGTGCTCTTCCGGTGCGTTCCTTAATTTCGGTCACTCTGATCCACCTATAAAGATGACTAAACTATGGCTGAATGAGGTGGAGGCATACGCTGGCTTAGCTGCGGTAGATGCTTACATTGGGGCTACACAAATTAGTGTGGATAAAGGCTTTGAATACGGGGGAGGTCATGTAATCGAAGACCTAGTGGCGGGAGAGGAGATTCATCTCAGGGCGGAGTCTTATGGATCAGACTGTTACCCCCGAAAGAGGGTTGAAACCACCTTAACCCTGGACGACCTGAATCAGGCCATCCTCTTTAATCCCCGGAATAGCCTTCAGAGATATAATGCTGCTATAAATTCCACAGGTACACTGCTTCATACCTACATGGGTACATTGCTTCCGAACAGGGGGAATATAAACTTTGCAGGAGCAGGGGAGATCTCCCCCCTAAGCAATGATCCCGGGTATAACACAATCGGTTTTGGAACCCGGATCTTTCTGGGAGGGGCTAAAGGCTTTGTTGTGGGGGAGGGTACGCAGCACAATCCAACGGAAGGGTTTGGGAGCATATGCGTTAAAGGGGATCTGAAGGAGATGTCGAATAAATTTTTAAGCGGAGCAACCATACCCGGGTATGGAACATCACTCTTCGTTGGAATTGGGATACCCATCCCCATCCTAAATGAGGATATTGCCAGAAGCACCGCAGTGAGGAATAAAGACCTGACGGCAAGTATCCTTGACTATGGTATCCCCCGAAGGGAAAAACCCTTAGTTAAGGAAGTGAGTTATGAAGAACTCTTCTCCGGTAAGGTGGAGATCGATGGAAAAACGGCGAAAACCAGTCCATTATCCAGTGTAAAGATATCAATAGAAATCATGGATAACCTAAGGGAGTTAATACTTGATAAGGAATTCTTTCTCACAAAACCCCTGCATTTACTGCCGAAGGATACTGAATTAAGGACTATGAAACTGAGGGAGGACGTTCCTTTTGTGGGGGATGTTATGACTGGTGAGGTTATTACGGCTAATCCCGGGGATTCCATTATAACTGTTTCGGAGTTGCTGGTAAAGCATGGTATAGAGCAAGTTCCTATTGTTGATAAAGAGGATAAGTTGGTTGGTATAGTTACTTCATGGGATATCACTAAGGCTCTTGCAAGGCATAAAAAGAAATTAGGGGATATCATGACCCGGGAGGTTATTACATCACATAAGGATGAGTACTTGGATGTGGTGGCAAGGAGGTTAGGTACGTATCAAGTTAATTCCACGCCGATAGTGGATGATGAGTGTAAGGTGCTGGGGATAATAACCTTGACGGATATTAACAAGGCGATGGAGAAGAGATGAATTAAAGAAAAATGAATAAATATATGTTGAAGTTTCCTTCAGAGGCTGTTGATTCACCTACGTTGGCGGAGGCTATTTTAGAAACAGGCGTATTGATTAACATATTGAGGGCTAAGGTGGATTATGACGAGGGGACTATAGTGATCAGTATCCTGGGTGATGAGAGGCAGCAGAAGAAGGTAGTGGAGGCCCTCGCCGGGAAGGGGATTGATGTAAGTAGGTTGGAGAAAAATATCACTAATGACGTAAGCAGGTGTGTGGATTGCGGGGCCTGTATAGCATTGTGTCCTACTAATGCCATATCCTTCAATAAAGACTGGAGCATAAATGTGGATGGGAACAAATGCATCCGCTGCGGGGCCTGCGTGGAGGCATGTCCACTCCGTTCATTATCTATCCAGGAGGGGTAGGGATATGGTCTCTTGGGTTGATGATGAGGCTGCCCTGGTGGATGTGATAAATTTGATTAACGCCTGGGCCGGTGGGTGATATATCATGGTGCTGAAGGAATTCTTGATAAGGTATAAAAAAACCAGTCTCAGGGTAATGGGTGATAAGGATTTAAGGGAGGATGCGAAGGAAGAGCTTGTTACTCACTACAACCTGTTGGAGAATTACATACGAAGAAACCCGTTATTCCTGACCACATATGAACCCCTGCCTGTTGAAGAAGACGCCCCCTCAATCGTAAGGATTATGGCTGATGCAGCCTCTAAAACCGGGGTGGGGCCGATGGCTTCTGTAGCCGGAGCCTTCTCGGAATTAATTGGGATTTTTCTTTTAAAGAATAATCTAAAGGAGGTTTTAGTTGAAAACGGCGGCGACATCTACCTGAAAACTACAACACCCCGGGTTGTTGGAGTCTACGCCGGAACCTCGGAGTTCTCCGGAACAATCGGGTTCAAGATAAACCCTGGGGAAACCCCTCTAGGGGTCTGCACGAGTTCAGGCTCCGTAGGACACTCCATAAGCCTTGGGGACTCTGATTCAGTCACAGTCATCTCAAAATCCGGTTCATTATCTGATGCGGCAGCCACCGCGATCGGAAACCATGTCAAAGGAGGGGAGGGTATAAAAAAAGGAATCAAGAAAGCGGGGGATATAAAAGGAATACAGGGTGTGTTAATCATAAAAGAGGGTGTGATGGCTTCATGGGGCAGGCTCCCGGAGTTAATAAAGACTTAAATAGGGTGAAATAGATAGTATTAATAGATTATCAGATAAAATGGTTGATTTATCAACATCCCTATGTGGTGTGAAACTAAAGAACCCCACTGTTCTTGCAGCCGGGATCCTGGGGGTTACATCCTCAACCCTCGTTAGGGTGGCTGGCTCTGGCGCCGGAGCCGTAACAATCAAGTCCATAGGTCCTGTGAAACGGGAAGGCCATAAGAATCCTGTTGTAGTGGAAGTCAGAGACGGTCTACTGAATGCCGTCGGTCTCTCATGTCCCGAGCCCGATGAGGCTATAGATGAATTAAAGAAGGCTGTAAAGGAGGTGGATGCCCCGGTTATAGCCAGCTTCTACGGCAGGACGGTGGAGGAATTCAGGGAGCTTGCGGAAAGGATTACGGAGGCTGAACCTGATTTTTTGGAGGCTAACATATCCTGCCCCAATATCGGGGATGAATTCGGGAAGCCGTTTGGAGCCAACGCCGGATTAGCTGCGAAGGTTACATGTGAAATAAAGAATTCCAGTGAGACGCCGTTGATCGTGAAATTAACCCCGAATGTCCCGGATATAAAAGAAATTGCGAGGTCTGTGGAGGATGCCGGGGCGGACTGCATAGCGGCGATAAATACCTTGGGTCCTGGGATGGTGATTGACATAGAAACCGCTAAACCTGTTTTATCGAATAAATCCGGCGGGCTCTCAGGTCCTGCTATAAAGCCGGTCGCCATCCGGTGTGTCTATGAAATCTATGAAACCGTGGATATCCCCGTTATTGGAATCGGCGGCGTACAGGATGGAAGCGATGCAGTAGAGATGTTTATGGCCGGTGCCTCAGCTGTGGGGGTCGGAACCGCGGTATGGAAGAGAGGCATTAATGTGTTTGATAATATATGCAGGGAACTGGAGGAATACATGGATTCACATAGATATGATAAACTGGATGAGTTAATTGCAAAGGCTCATTAGTATTAATATAAAAACAAAAAAAATGGATAGGCAAGAGTTAAATAGGTTTTTTATGATAACCCTTTTTTTAATTATTGCGTACTTATCATTCATCCTTTTGAAGAGTTTCTTGGTTTCTTTATTTATTGGGGCGATTATTGCGTATACCATTTATCCAATCCACCGTAGGCTGCTGGGGATAACTAAATCCGAGAGGGCTTCTGCCATTATCCTCAGTCTGATTGCCATGACTTTTATTATACTACTATCTGCACTCCTCATACCAGAGATTATTACGGGCGTAGGTGGATTCTATCAATCATCTGCGGAGTTGATTCCAAAGCAGTTTGATGAACTTAGGATGTGTTCTTCTGAATCGGGGGGTTTGAAGTGCAGGGTTGTCACATATGTGCTGGAGAATGTGGATGAAGAACTCTTGAAGAATGCTGGACTCACTATAGCTAAGAATGTAACATTGTTTATTGAACAGGGTATCCTAGCTTTCTTCGGTAATATCCCTAATCTCGTGCTGCAGCTTACCATAGTATTGTTCTCTACCTCATATTTCCTGCATAATGGGAAGGCTATCGTGGATCGTACTTTAAATGTCATGCCCCTTAAGGAATCCCATAAGTCCAGGATAAAGAAGAGGGTTGATAATGTTATAAAGGCGGTTATATACGGAAATATGATTACGGCGTTTATTGAGGGGGTTATATTGGGGCTAATCTTCTTCCTTCTTGGAATAAGTATGCCTGTTATGTGGGGGTTGCTTGTTATGTTTTTTGCATTAATCCCTCCGTTGGGTGCGGCAATAATCTGGGCGCCAGCAGTAGTAATCCTGTTTATTCTGGGGGAATACACTAAAGCATTAATTCTGGCTGTACTCTGTGTAGCAATCATGGGCTATATAGATAACATACTGAGGCCGAAGGTGATAAGTAAAAAGGTCAGGCTGTCCTCACTCTGGATTCTCTTGGGTGTTCTTGGGGGTCTTAGCACATTCGGTTTTGTGGGTATCTTCATAGGGCCGCTAATCCTTGCGTTATTTGTTACATTCCTATCGATTGTCAGTGAGGAATTCATGTGAGGTGTGGGGAACAAGGATTAATCAAGATGGATGCTTTGGAGATGGTGAGGGTTCTGGATGTGAGAAAGGAAACCCCTACGGTGAACACAATTGTTTTAGAGAAGAAAATCAAGGCCGAAGCCGGGCAGTTTTTTATGTTATGGATTCCTGGTGTTGGTGAGAAACCTTATGCATTCAGCAGACTGGATGATTATCTGGAGTTTACTGCTAAGGATGTGGGTTTGTTTTCAGGGAAAATGTGTGGTTTAAGGAGGGGTGATCTGGTTGGTATACGGGGTCCTTACGGGGATGGTTACTTCAAGTTAAGCAGGAAAAACATCTGTTTTATCGCAGGCGGCGTGGGAATCGCGCCTTTAATGCCTTTAATCGAGGGTCAGGGGGGGTCAGGGAGGAATCTCTCAGTAATCCTTGGGGTTAATACCGGAAGTGAATTACTTTTTATTGACCGGATTAAGGAAACGAATGCGGAGTTATTAATAGCTACGGATGATGGGTCTCTTGGCGAGAAATGCTTTTGTCATGAAGTTTTTTCTAAATCAGTAAAGAAGTTTGATCAAATACTTTGTTGCGGTCCGGAACCCTTGATGAGGGAGGTTCTAAAGATTGCTATACATAGAAAGATCCCCTCCCAGTTTTCACTGGAGCGTTATATGAAATGCGGTATAGGATTGTGCGGTAGTTGTTCGATTGACCCCACCGGCTTACTGGTGTGCAGGGACGGTCCGGTGTTTACTGGTAAGGAGTTAC
Organism: Candidatus Altarchaeota archaeon; assembly: GCA_034716875.1. Taxonomy (GTDB): domain Archaea; phylum Altiarchaeota; class Altiarchaeia; order IMC4; family QMZM01; genus QMZG01. The sequence continues at coordinate 11,149 of JAYEKX010000078.1, forward strand.
AGAATACGGAGTTTGGAGTATACAGGAGGGATGCTTCCGGATCAAAGACTTATTTATGATAAGGAATATAGTACAAAACCCTTCCTTTATTGCATTATTTATCACACTTCTCACCAATATCTATTTAAGGACAGGTCTACTAATATGAAAACACTTGGAGAAATAGAGGGGATAATCGAAAGGTATATAGACGATGATGGGGGTTATCTTGACTGGGTAAGTACAAACCCCACAGGTTTCGTAGTTAATTGTCACAGGCAACCATCACCTAAGTATCTGATACTCCACAAAGCAACATGTGGAACGATTAGTACTCCCAAGAGGAGTAATTGGACAACAATAACTTATATTAAAATATGTTCATTAGATAAGAAGGAACTTGAAACTTGGGCGCAAAGAGAAATCAGCGGGAATCTGAAACCTTGTCAGATTTGCAATCCGTGAGAGCTGAAGTTAACATCCATCCAAATCTTTTAGAATGTAAATAAAAAAATGTCTGAGTTGGTGATAAAGAACGGCAAGCTTGTGCTTGCAGACAAGGTTTTTGAGGGGGATATATCTGTAGATAACGGACGGATTTTTAAGGTTGGGAAGGATTTGAGTGGGGATGAAGTCATAGATGCTGGTGGAATGTATGTGCTCCCTGGTTTAATCGATGCGCACGTGCACTTCAGGGAGCCTGGTGCGAGTTCGAAGGAGGATTGGGTCACCGGTTCTCATGCGGCGGCTTCCAGCGGGGTTACCACCGTCTTGGATATGCCTAACACCCAGCCTCCCACCACCACCATGGAGCTTCTGGGTAAAAAGAGGGAGGTTGCTCAATCCAAGTCTATAGTGGATTACGGTTTTCATTTCGGTGCATCCACCGAGAATATCGATGAATTAAGGAAGGTGGAGGGAATCGCTTCCGTGAAATTCTATATGAGCTCCACCACCGGTAATTTACTTGTAGGTAATGATGCCGTACTATTTGAGGAACTAAAGATCCTGGCAAAGAGGGATATTTTGGCTATAGTTCATGCAGAGAATAGAGAAATGATTCAGCATTACACCCAGAAGTTAATTGGTGAGGGGAGAATGGATCCGGAGGCGTATTCCGATGCCAGACCGAATATCTGTGCTGCCGAGGCAGCTAATAGGGTAATATTCCTTTCGAAGATGGCGGGGAACCGGATACACCTATGTCATGTAAGCACTAAGGAGGAAGTGGATATAGTAGCCCGGCATAAATCAGCTGCTGTTACTGCGGAGGTATGTCCCCACCACCTGTTTCTTGGTAGGGATGATTTAAGGAAACGGGGTTCTTTGTTTAAGACAAACCCGCCTTTAAGGTCGGGGGATGACCGGGAGGCCCTCTGGAAGGGGATTCATTCAGGGGTTATAGACCTTATAGCCACTGATCATGCTCCCCACCTCAGGGAGTCTAAGGAGAAGGACATCTGGAGTGCTTCATCGGGCGTTCCCGGTGTAGAAACCCTGCTGCCGCTGCTCCTGAATGAAGTAAACAAAGGTAATTTATCCCTTAATCAAGTGATAAAGTTGACTGCAATGAATCCAGCCAGGATATTCGGGGTCAGGAATAAGGGGGTGATTAAGGAGGGTTTTGATGCGGATCTTGTGATTGTGGACCTGAATAAGGCGAAAGAGGTTCGAAATGGTAAACTATTCACTAAGTGCGGCTGGAGCCCGTTTGATGGCTGGAAGTTGAAGGGCTGGCCTGTGATGACCTTCGTTCGGGGAAATCAGGTGTTTGATCATGGGAATATAAATAAAATCAGGGGGCAGGAGGTGTCTTATGGCTGAGTTCCTGGAGAAATACAATAAAGCAAGGGGTGTAAAAAACAGCGTCTTATGTATCGGTTTAGATCCCTCCCCCGGGGAGTTGGATGGGGCGGATATCCTGAGTTTCTGTCTGGATATGGTTGAACGTACCTCTGATTATGCTGTGGCCTATAAACCAAACACCCAGTTTATTCTGTTTACCCTGAATCTAACTCAACTGAAGAAATTGAATGAAGAAATTCATAACGCAGGATGTGTCTCTATTCTTGATCATAAGCTCGGCGATATCGGGTCCAGTAATGAGGCGGCGTTTTACTGGATAGCGAAAGCAGGCTTTGATGCATTGACTTTA
>JAYEKX010000079.1:0-13263 GCA_034716875.1 Candidatus Altarchaeota archaeon
ATATACAACTACCGCTAACGCCGCAGGGATTTAATATACAGGAATCATTACCATAATCTTCACAGGTATCTATGTCCTTATCCCCCCCCATGCAGTTAATGCAATCCACTCCATTAAACCAACATCCTCCGGGAACATCGAATATATTATGGCATTTGAGTCGGGTGCAGGGCGGCGTGCATTTACTCTCGCATTCGTCCCCTAACACCGTAGTTGCCATACATAAAAATAAGATACCCGCAGCCAGCCTCAATCGCCAGTGTTTAACCATTTTTTGTATACTATTACAATAACAACAACCAGGATTATAACCAGTAATACCCATAAATGGATCGGTACCGGTTTTTTACAGTCCGGGTCCTCTTCTAACAGACAGTCTGGATCACATTTACTGTCCCTTAATCCGTCACAGTATCCATCCACTCCCCCGGAAGGACAATCCAGGGGGCAGTTTCCATAATTCTCTCCTGCACAGATGTTATCTCCGCATCTACTCACTGGTTTAGTGGTGGTAGTCACCGCAATAGTTGCGGTTGTTGAGGTTACCCCACAGTCAGGGTCTTTTCCTTCTCTACAGTCTGGGTCGCAGACGCCATCATTCAGTGGATTACAGAGGTCATCCCTCTCGTCAGGTGAACAGTCCTCAGGACAAGTGAGGGCATTCTCATCCTCCTCTATTTCACATATATTGTTTCGGTTACATTTCACCAATACAATCAGGGTATCGGATTTAATCTCTCCCCGGGGGGTGTAAACTTTGGTGGCCGGGATCCTGAATCTCCCGAAATACAGGGGCTTGATTTTGTATGTGATACTCTTCTCAGAGTTAGCATCCACAATCAGACCACATTCATAGTAGGGTGGTGCGGAAATAATCTTTTGAGGGGTCTTCCTCTTTAAGCCACCCCCATCTATGATCTCGGCATCATCACCAAAGCTCTCTCTGACGGTCACTGTTATGCCTTCTGTAAGACTATTGATTATGGAGATAGTAACAGGCAGCACATCCCCTTTCACGATTTCTTCAGGTGCGGTTTTCTTAATCACCAACCCTACACCATCGTCTGCCATAACCTGTGTTATCACCATTAATGATACAGTCAACAACAAAATTATTTTTTTCATTTAACACCCCCATACCTCAGAGTTAGCTGGACATGGAAACGTTCCAGCATCATTTCTGCAATTAAAGTAACTGCAATAGGGATAACCTTCATACCCTGAGATTCCATAGGGCGTATATGGTTTATCCCAATTACCGGTTGTTTCGATGATATTCCATTTAGGTGATTGAGGAAGTTTAATCAGGACATAGCAATGTCCTGGACCAGTGTTTGCATAAACCTCTCTTGGGCCGTAGCCCACTATCCTCAGCATCGTAGCCACTGAGTTGGCGTAGTCACAGCAGGTTCCGGTATTTATCATCTCCATACTCGCATACGCCGGGAGGTCCGCGAATCTGCAGGTGTTTTTATTCATCGCCACATCACTTTTCCACCCGACAGAACTCGTTGATACATAACCGGTGCAGGGAAGTGACTGAGCTTCTCTGTTATAGGAATGCCAGCCACAGCTACACGTATCTAAATCCTGGATGCAACATCCATTTAGGCAGTAACTGTCCCCAGCACAGCAGATCTCCGGCCAGAAGTAATCTGCCATGAATTTCTTGGCCGGGCCGAAGCCGTAGATGAGGTATAATGCCGCGCATTTCTTCACTTCATCTGTTGAGGTTATGCCCGGGGTCGTATCCAGTTCAGACTCTTCAACCACATACTCGCATTCTCCATGACATCCACTTCCGCAGTTGTTTTTACAGCAATAGACTGCTTCTCTCGCCTTCCCCCACAGCTCCGGACGGCAGACTTCATATATGTCACAGGCGTAGCTGACTTCATTCCCTGTGATGACTAATGGGCCCTGACGTTTCGGCCAGTATTCGCTGCAGGGGGTTTTAATGGTGCAACACCTCGGGATTCTGACGTTATTCCACCTATCCTGGGTGATCAAACCCCCCTCATCATCACCCACGAAGGTGATGTTGTGGAGTCCCTCTGAGAGAGGAGGCACCAGTGGAGGGGTTGTTAACAGGTTGTAAACGCCGCCGTCCTCAAGAATCCTGTATTCATCTATAACCCCGTCGCCGCTGGATATCCACTTAACCGTGTAGGGGGGTAAACCACCTGAAGCTGTTCCCGTAAAGTTCAGTAGACATTCCTCGACTGGATATGTCTTTGGCTTATGGATGACACACAGGTTTTGCATAGTCAGTCTCGCAGTCCCGGATTTCACCTCAATACCCTGGTACTCCCACCTGCCCTTCAGGAAATTACTCATATCATCTGCAAATATGAAATATATCCTCTTATTTGTGTCTACGTTGGTTGCCAGTATCTCTGTATATCCATTGGCTGCGGCGCCTACCCTCGCGGGGGGGCTGATGGTGGTTGCGCCACAGATCAGGATCTCTGAGACGATGGGGATGAAATCCTGTATAAACGCGTTACATATATTTTTGCAGAATGGTGCCGGAACCCCCGCCAGTCCGCCGATGAAATCATCCTCTCCAATTAAGACGTAGTAATCCCCTGAGGTTTCATCCAACACCACTGTGAAGAAACCGGGTGGCTCACACCCAACACAGTCGTTGGGAAAAACTACCTTTACATCCGGATCGGTTATTTCATACAGGAGACTGCCGTCATATGTCAGATAGAGCATATTTCCGCCGGGGCTGCTGGTTCTGTTATAGGTATATTTCTTATCGGTTTTATAGATATCTATTTCACCCCTACTACCTGATGGGCCGCATGCTGTGTGATTACAGGCTGAGCCAAAGCATTCTGAATCAAAGAGACTAACGCCGCCGGCGTTGATATTAATTATTTTGGCTACCAAGGGATTGCCTACATAAATTTCTGTTGAATCTGTGGCTGTCCTGTTCATGCAGTCGGTAACATTTAATGTGAGATTATATTTACCTGGGGGAAGACTCATACTGTCTCTAGTAACTTCATCGCTTATTCCTATCAGACTACCGTTTAGATACCATTCGTAGAGGTAGTATGGGGGGCTGAGGCATGGTGTGCCGAATTTAGCCTGACCTATAAAGGTTACATTAATCCCCGGACTGCGTGTGATATACTCCGGGGCGATGATAATCCCCTGTACACTATGCAGGAGGATGAAGATTGAGGTTATTAAAAAAATATTTTTTTTCATTGTTGAATTATAAAATATAGTTATACTTTATAATAGCCAACGACCATCAAAAAAGTCTCAAGACTTTTTTATGGCACAAAAAATTTTCTTTATGAAAATTTTTTCCTGAATTCATTTCATGAATTTTCTTGTCTCTTCACTATCCTGTAAATGATGAGGATTAACACCAATGAAATGATGATGTAGGGTAAGTAACCCAGCAGATAACCTAAGCCACAGTCTGCGTCATCACCCCCTCCACAGTCCGGGTCACATACTCCATCCCCCACTCTATCACAGTAATCATCCTTCCCGCCGGAGGGGCAGTCCTCCGGGCAGGTGAGCTGGTTCTCCCCTCTTGAGTACTCACAGACGCTGTTCCCGCATTTCTTTGCTGGTGTTTCCATAGTGGTTGTAGTTGTTTCTATAGTTGTTGACACAACTACGCAGTCCGGATCCTCTTCAGATATTCCCTCATCAACGCAGTCCGGATCACATATCTCATCCCTGACTTTGTCACAATATAAATCAAAAGAACCGGAAGGGCAATCCTCTGGACAGTTCTCATAGTTTTCTCCTAATATACAAGCACCATCTCCACATGCACCTTCCTCAAAGCTTGATTCCATTAACTCTGTGACTTCAACTTCCTCTCCATTTTCTAAAATACAGACAGCGCATTCTTCTAAGAACAGGGTGGAACATTTTTCGGGATCGGCGATGGTCTTTATCTCATACCCCTCTTTTTTGCAGTAACTATAATCTCTACCACATTTCCCCTGCAAGAAGTCCCAGTCCATACAACTTGATCCGTCGGGTAAATTACAGATTCCCCTCTCCCCTTCCGGGGTTTCTTCTATTGTGAACTCATAACCTAATTCCTCACAATAAACTGCGGCAGGGTTTTTCAACCCGACTACTGGATCAATAAAAAGAATCACAAAAATTATAGTTATCACCCATCCCTTTTTCATCCTAATCATCATCTAATTCACCTCCATTTATTTTACAGTCATGGGGCTTCCACCCCATTAACATAGTATGCATAGTTTGCTATATCACTAAACCTATGACCTGTGTAAGGTATTTTACCATATCCACTACTTCCCCATCCCGTACCCCAACTATTCTTTATTATCCAAACCCCTCGGTTATCATCATAACCAGCGAGTACGATGGCATGTCTCCAGTTATCGGAGCCAACGGAGAGTGGGCCCTCGCATATTAAAGCCTTCTTTATTGCATCCCTGTTTCTGGAAACTTTATGGTAGCTATTTATCCTCCATACCTTCGTATTATACTCAGAGCATGCCCAGCAGGGACAATAACAATCTTTTGCTTTGTATCCGAAACAGTTTTCGTTACATATACCTGAATTTTTTATATGCCTAAATGCCCAATGAGGCCATCCACCATCACAATCTCCACAGGAACTACAGCACGTTGATACTACATGCTGTTCCGCTATATTTGGGTTTAAGGTGTGATCCCACTGTTCAACCTTATAATCCCCTTCCAATGCCCCTACTGCAGAGAATGCCCAGCAACTTCCACAGCTACTTTGACTCTTTACCGGAGTCATATAATTTTTTCCTTCCCAGTTTCTCCAATCAAATTTTTTAGGTAATTCATCCTTGTACATCTCACAGGGGGTAGTAACCTCTGTGCATTCACAGTGATCAACCACTTCCTCGCATCTCTCATCGGAGTCATCACAGTATCCCTTACAATCATAATCATAACTATCCTCGCAGGGAATGTCTAATGTAGTGGTTGTGGTTGTTGAAGTTGAGGTTGTTGTCGGAAAGTCACAGTTGTCTGTATAGCAGGTTCCTCCACCGCAGGTGTGCGTTGGACTACAGTCATCAATACAGTGAGATATCTCTGATGGATCATGACACCATTCACAACCTGCGGCTATGCAGTCCGGGCAATTCCTGAGGCTTAGGCATTCCAGCAATGTAGTGGTAGTGGTGGAGGTTGTTGTTGTAGCCAGTGGATCGGTTGTTGAGGTTGTAGCTATTGGAAGGGTGGTGGTTGAGGTAGTGATGGTGCTCCCTGAGGGGGATGAAATCACTTCACCCTCCGCAGTGAGAGGCGGGTTTACTATAACCCTCACCATACTGGGGGGGCTGATTGCACCTTTATTATCTATAACCCTTAATTTCACGTAGTATTCACCTATGGCTGTGTAGTTATGTTTCACAGAGACTCCCTCACCATATGTTTCATCACCAAAATCCCAGATGTATTTAACTATTGAGCCGTCAGGGTCTTTGGAGAGGGTGGCATCAAAATGCGTTTCATCCCCTAATGTGATTTCAACACACTTCTCCGATGGCTTAGGATTATGGTAGCTAACCCTAGCCTCTGCTATCGGCGACTGATTCTTTTCCGCAGGCATAATACCGAAGCAAATCATTACGTCAACCTCAGGAAGTGCTAAATGAACAAGTGACATTAACATCAAAAGAATGATGAATGCAATCACTGCATTAATAATCAGTTTCTTACCTAAGGTTCTGTGTTTCATATCCCCCGTCAGAATAAGAAAACCGCCGGCAATAAAGAAAAGAGACACCAGGGAGGGTATAACCCAAAACAGCAGGCATATCAGATTCCCCACTAAACCCTGTGTTTCCCCTAAACCCTCCCCCTGCGAAAACACAGTCGGTGATGCTGTCAGGATACCTAAAATAATCAAGATAAAAACTAAATTAACCGTGATTTTCATTTTCAGTAGAATACTAATCTATTCTAATCTATTTATTATACTATGTTAAATAAAGTAAAGAATTATAGGTTACTCTAAAATGAAGCCGGAATATTTTCCATCGTATAGGAGAGTATATAACTTTCCTTCATGCAGGATTTCATTCCTGGTTTTCACTCTACTCCTCCTGACTCCAACTGTTGTTTCAGACACACCCCCGCATATTTCCATACAGGTGGCGCCTTCATATGTGGGAGTCGGCGATACCGTGGTTGTCACTGCTAACGCGAGTGATGATGTGGGGATACAGGAAATCTATTTCTACCTTCTTCCCTCACCCGATTTCATTTTTAAGTCCTGCGGTAATCAATCATCCTGTATCAGGAGCACAGACTGGGTGGTTGATAGTGTTGGAAGTAAAAAATTCTGTGTCAAAGCTATTGACACAAACAATCAATTCTCTGATTTAGCATGTGCTACGGTCGAAGTATCCCTGGATAGACCACCCATCATAAAATACTTTTATGCGCAACCAACAAAAGAGGCTATACCGACTGTCCACCTGGATGGTACGATAAAATTCATCATAGTGGCTGAGGATAATGTTGGAGTGAAACAAATATTTTTCGAGGATGTCTCTAGAGGGACGGTAAAGATGCATGAATGCGGTAGCCTTAAAACCTGCATCTTTGAGTATCAAAAGATATTTAATGAAACAGGGGTTTTTGAATTCTGTACTTGGGCTAATGATACCGCTGATCAGACATCAAATAAATCATGCATCGATGTTTATGTAGTATCAAGATACGGGTGTGAATTAATCACCCTGGATGATACGGTAAGTGAGAAGGTAATAGCATTAAGGCTAACAAGTAAGAGGCTGCATCAGGATAGGGATGGCATCATCGGTTATCCTGCTCATTGTTGCAGGGATCAGGGTTTCTGTGATGACTTGGAGATAGATTTAAAAACCTGTGAGAATATCTCCGGGAGTTTTCCTTTCGGTGAATATGGATTACTGAAATGGCACCCCAACGAAACCAGCGTTGATGAACTCCTTAAGGATTACACGTACCCCCAGATTCTCTGCACCAACACACTGAGTGGTTATACCCTCTTGGGGGTGATCGATAATGCCAAGTATCAATTAGTGGGTGAACTCCAGAATCTTGAGGAAAATACTGCTAAGTACTGGACTATTGAAACAGTGAAAGGAGGCAGGGATAAATACTTTTTCGCAGAGCAGCTTCAGCAGGAAGAGAATGAAACCAGGGTAAGTGTTATAGTGGATGCGAGAGCCTACTCGGCTGCCGTGCATACGTTGCTGGAGGAGGAGTGTTTAGAGAAAGACCTTGAATCTGGGGAATGTCAGTTCGATTGCCCTGATCCAGAGGGTCAGACGGCATCAGAGTGTGATTACAGCTGCCTCTGTGGAGGAGGTATGGCGTTGGGCTGCGGTTACTGTGCCCCCAACACATGCGAGTGCTGTATGCAGTGTCACAAACTCCACTACTACGAGGAATGCATATACAGAAAATATGAGGAGATGTATGGAAGACCTTACGTGGATTACTTATTCTGCTGGAGGATCCCGGGGTTGAAGGATACGCCATGGTGCTATCAGAAATCGGATCAACCCACGTCCACAGTAAATTTCCCCTGGTATGGATTCACCAGGAAAGAAGACAACACATACAGGTCCCTGGATCTCATAACAGATGAATACATTGATGAGATCCATAAGTGGAACCGTAATGTGGAGGTGACGCAGAAGCCGGCTGAATCGGCTATAAGCGAAGAGACATTCTATCCAAAGGATAAATGTGATCATAACTTTGAAAGCAAGCTTTTCAGGAACGTGTGGGTGAAGGTATTTACGAGCACGCCGGTTCTACATGATAAACGAAATGCCTTGGATTGGACTAAGACCGGTCCAGGGGTTACTTATCTCGGTGGCGGTTTCAGGAGGGAACCTGCCTGCTGGTGGGAATGCTGTAGACAGTGTGCTCCCTACTGCAACTGTGATTGCATTCCCTGCGATGGCAGCTACTGTTGTCTAAATGCACACTACAGTCCAGTTGGGGTAACTGAGGTAATGACGATTAAGGTACCTTACACCACCATCTCTGAGGGGCCTATTTCCATAACCCCAAATAATGCAGAGGGCACTTCATGGACTGTAAGTAATAAGGCTCTTACCATAATCAGCACTGGGAATATGCCTTATACTGTAAGTGCATCATTCACCAAGGATGCGCCTAAAGGAATATATACGGTTAATCAGGTTTATACACCCTCTGGTGGCTGGAGCGATAATAAAAACTTTGTAGCGGATTATGACCAGTTTGTCATTGCCGAAGACATAGTCCTGAATTACACCCTTAAAGAGGATGCAAAGTATTTTTCCGTAACCCTAAAAGAAGAGTTTACCACATCCCTGGTGGTATTGACATGTAACTGTGTTCCTCCCCCTCTAGATGGTATATGTCCTCCAGGATGTGGGCAGGGTGTGAACTGTTGCTGTTGCCCTTCAGGTTCTAAATCCGTAAAAACCAGTGTGTCGGTGGATGAAAGCACCGGTTCAGATGAGGAGCTTGATACGATTAAAATCAATGCCTTAAAGGAGGCATCCCACGGTTTCGTGGACATAGCACTATCCCGGCATGTCAGGATCGGGTGGGTTCCATTCTCAACCCGCGTTAAAACCGCATGGGTGGTATCATTAACTGATAAAGCAGCTGAATTACACGAGATGATAAGTAAAAGTGTCGCTGCAGGTAATACATGCATTGCCTGTGGTGTGAATAAGGCAAGGGATTTATTAAAACATGAAACGGGTGAGAAGTACATAATCGTCATGTCTGATGGTAGGCCCAATGAGCCTGGATCTGTCACCAATGCCGAAAATGCAGCTAGAGCTGCGGTAAAGGCGGCCGCCAGCGAAGGTATTATAGTGCACACGGTAGCGCTTGGGAATGATGCAGTTCAATCTTTCATGGAGGAATTAGCGAACCTTGGAAATGGCACCTTCCATAATGTGACCTGCGACCACTCTTTAGAAGATATCTACAGTGAACTCGCAAATTCGGTTAATGATGCGGTAGTCCTGGTAAGTGACGTCTCTGGCAGCATGTCACAGCCGCTAACCCTCAACTGCCCTGGCGAAGGCATGCCTGTAGTCCATAGATTTGGACGCGTAAATATATCCATAACAGGTAATATCGATAATTACATCGATGAATCAATAACAACCGGCATCAGATCCAAGGGCTCCCTAAGGATAGGCGTTAACCCTGACATCCTGAATCGATTCATCTTTAATGTTGGAAACTCCAGCATAGATTACCTCTCCCTGGTTTATCCGGTGAAGCATGATGCATTCAGGAAGGAATATGTGTGGGGCTACTGGGTTCCCGGTAATCCATATGTGATAGGTCACAGGGTGGAGTACGGTAATCTACGCGGGACGAGAACCTACCTGTTTAATGATTCATACGGCTATGAAACACCCTACTTCAATTATCCGGAGCAGTGCAGGGAGATATGTCCGGCAGACTGCACCTGCCCCAAGGAGGATATAACGGACGTGACCTGCATAGATAAAGACGGTAATGAATACAAGAGGACGGATTGTGTCTGTCTGCCTCCGAAGGGACATAGCTATAAAACACCATGCACATCAGGGAGGGCATTTCATGAGGAAGAAGGTTATTACTTTGACTTTGTTGATCTCGAGACAGAGGAGGTCTCTAATATAACACTCATGGGTAAGCGTGGAACGAATCCTGTCTCTACCGGAGACCTGACAGGGAAAGTCACACATAACCTTGATGTTACCCTAGGGAATGTAACCCCTCCTGATAAGTGTGTGGAGATTAAACCAACTGAGTGGGATATACCTGAGTCGGCGGTGATTCTCCCAGCTGATCCAGAGGATGCTGATGCAGATGACATACAGAAGGAGTCGTTGGCTGTTCATGGGTTGGCATGGCATATAACTTATTGCGCACATAATCCCCTCGACTGCGGCCTGGATCCATCCAACGAGATTAAGGTAGTGAGGATTATTGGTCCATTAACCCTCCTGGGTGTTAAATACAACGCTGGACCCTATGCAATCATCACCTCCAATAATGATGAAAAAGCGGTTGTGGACTCTGTCGTCAGCAAGTATCCGGTGTTCAGTAACGTAGACTACTATGAACTAGGGTCTGACGCTAAGGCGAAGGCTAAACCAATATTCCCTGTTAAGGTGTGCATAAAAGATGGAGCATATGATCAACCAAGTAAGTTATTTAATGAAATGCATATCCCGTATTCAGTTTGGAGCGCTTCTTGTTTAGATAACGCTGATCTGCTTATCTTTGGCTGCCCTGTTGGTCCGCTTGGTACAGTGACCGTGGACCAGGTCAGGGATTTCGTCTCCAAACGATGCGGCTCATATGTGTCAACTGATTGGAGTATTGATGATTGTAACCAGATATTCCCCGGATACTTCACTGGAGCGAAGGCTGCACATGGAACAGCAGACCTGTGGGAGGGGTCTACAGGAGGATCCTATGACCTCCCAGATGACCTTAAGGAATTCTTCCAAACCCCTTATGAGACCGTAACCAACTGGGCATTGCTGGGGGGTACTGTGGTGGTGACAAGCATAAATAAACCCGGGGAGGTGGATGTATTGGCTAGGGGGGACTACAGTAGCGGGCAGACAGATAAACCTATGGCGCTGACATTCCGTTATGAGGATGGAGGGCGGGTTTTCTATTATCCTGTTCATATAGAGGGTGCTGCAAGTGCAAGTCAAAAGGCATTTATGTCCTCCTTTTATTCATCTCTCAGCAGTTCATCAGGGGGGGGGCAGGGGGTTGTCACGAGCGCTAATGTCACATATATCCTGGACTTTGAGGCTATGAACTTCCCGTATCCGCTCATCAGGTACAGGGGGCAGGAGTGGCATAACACAACGATTGGAACAGATTGCGGTATCTACTGCAGGGATCTCGGACTTTATGCACTTCCCATGTGCAACTGCGGTCTTTCAGGTTTAAATGATACATGTACCCTATGTGTTAATGCCACCGATATAAACTGCAGTGGAAATTGCAGTTATGCATGTGAAGATAATTGGGACTCTCAACAATGCTGTTGTGCCTACCCCTACTTTGATCTTGAGAATGCGGATATGACCATCTTCATTCACTTCAGAGATAACGTGGGGGATCAGACATTCCCCTTGTTTCCACCTCATAGTGAATCAAAACCTTATGCCAATGTATATATCAATGTCTCCATGAGGAATCCCTCCAGGGTTATATGTGAGGCAAAGCCGGATTCTGCAAAACCAGGAAGCATGGTTACCGTCTATGTCACGCTTCTGGATGTTCTTAACAGCAGCGGGATTCCGTATGAGGACGTAATTTTAGACATTGAGGCCTACGGCATTTCCATGAGAGATACAACAGATAGGAATGGGAAAGCCAGGTTTGAGTTCACAACCATTGAGCAGAGCACGGGGATTAAATGCCGGTATGATGGCGGTGATAAATATACATCCAGTGGTGGTTCCGCCTACGTGAATGTGTATTCCCTAGGCAGGTTCTGGTGGTTCCTTTCTCCAGAGGTTTTATTGTTGTTAATAATACTAGTCCTCTTAGCCTTTTCATATAAATGGTTCAGGGAAGGCAGGCTGGATATTTATGACATGTGGGATGAACTCAGGGGGAGGAAATGAAGATTAGGGTAATATTGGTGATGCTTGTATTAATCTACTGTGTCCGGGGTGATTGTGAAAGTTGTCGTCTTCCCTACTCCAAGGTAGCTTCAGATTATGTTTTCAATCAGTCGGATGATTTAATGGATGATTTAGGGAGGGATGTGGCCCCCAAGTTTGGTGTAAGTATCTTCTTCCCTTTATCGCAGGTTTATCCTGAGGGTGCTATATATTTTGAGGCGTTTGTTTTTGCTGGTACTCCCCCCTACAGTTTCGAGTGGACCTCGGATGTGGATGGGGTTATTGGGTGGGATGAGGAATTCAGTGTGAGGGATTTATCTGTGAACACACACAGAATCACCCTTAGGGTGTGGGATGACGCCGGATTGGAGGCAACGGATGATGTATCCATGACGGTGACTCCACGGGTTCCTCTGCAGGCCTCCATCTTATGTCCGGAAAATGCCACATATGGTCAGGGACGTATTGAGCTGATCTCTTCTATCCATGGAGGCGAGAAGCCCTACACCACCACCTGGATGCTGGATGATGTGGTTGTGGAGGACATCGACGACATCGCTGCTGGGATTCATAGGGTCAGCCTCAGGGTCACTGATTCTGTTAATACTTCTGTTGGGGATACGGTAAAGTTTACTATCGTTGTGCTCTGCAACATAAATGGTGTATGTGAACACGGTGAAACCTACCTGAATTGTCTACAAGACTGTTCCGGCTCTAAAGACAATTACTGTGATACCCTGAGGGATGGAGTCTGCGATCCAGACTGCAGCCGCTGGGAAGACATGGATTGTATATGTAACAAAGATGCCATCTGCGAGCTGGGCATAGAAAATTACTTAAACTGCCCTAAGGATTGTCCCTCCGGCTTAGGGGATGGGTATTGTGATGGATTAGTGGATGGAGTCTGTGACCCTGACTGCAATCTAGAGAAAGACCCGGATTGCGTAGATGATGAATGGTTTAATTACTTTATATTATCAATCTTTGTATTAATCCTGGTGTTGGGGTATCTCAAATTTATCAGGATGAAGTAGTTAAAAGAATGGACTTAAGGAGGATTTTTAAATTAACGGTTGTGGGTGTAGTAATCTTATTCCTCACATCATCATCAACAGCTTTCTTTGGGGAAGCAGCAGCGGTTAAGGTGCTGCTGGATTTTCTTCTGAGGATGAATATCAGCCAAGTCGGTGAAGACCTCCTGCTGTATATCATGGATATATGCAGGGCTCATTTCGTGGAGATATTATTGTTGAATCCAGACCCCATGAATCCAAGTATCCTGGGGATTACCCGCTATGTCATAACCCTCCTGGAACCCCTCTTTGTCTCAGTCATAATCCTCTGTGGATTATACATAATATTTTTTTCCGGCTCACCCCAAGTCAGAGTCAAGCTAAAATCCATTCTGCCGGGGGTTATCATAGCGATGGTATTAATCACATTGTCTCCCTATATCATGGCTGTGGTCTTCAAATTCTCAAGAATACTGTCCCTGGGTATAATGAGTCAGGGACCGGCGGATCCCATGACTGTTTTATTGCCTCTTGATGAGGATATAAACCCTATGAGTTATTTCATGTCAAAGTTTCAGAATATTGCCTGGTACTCCACAGAG
>JAYEKX010000080.1:0-3446 GCA_034716875.1 Candidatus Altarchaeota archaeon
AGATTTGTGTATTCCTCATCTCCTTCATCTCTTTTGCCGCCTCCCTCGACATATGTCATTGTCATTGCTACCGGCTCCATGAGGACGGACGATATCAAACCTAAGGAGGCTGCCCAGCTCATTACCATCAAAACCATTAACGGTGCAATAATTAACATCAAAAATCCGGAGAATACTATGAAAGTGCTTACATCCAGTAACGGAATAATCTCGGGTATGGAGAATATGCTTTTATAGGTGATCCAGGTAACCAGGAGTATTAAAGCATCGATAACCGGAACAAAAATCCATATGAATGTTTGCTTAATGAGGGTGGCCCCAATCCGCTTGGTACCTATGAAGGAATACAGTAGAACAGTGAATGGAAAAAACATGGTTAAGAGGATGACCATGAAGTACCTAACCGCCAATACCATAAAAACTCCAACCGGAAGCATGATGAGTAAGGCTAAAAAGGGGAGGCTGACAAATATCTCAAAGAGGGTTATGCTCAGGAAATATTTCATAAAGAATTCCTTGACCACCATAAACATCCCCAGGTCTAGGGGGGAGGATACATCTTCAATTCCCGGGATTGATAGAAACATTGATGTGAGGTAGTGGGATATTTCTAAAAATGTTTCCGCTAAGGGTAATGTCAGGGTGATGAGACCTAAGCCGATTATCAATTTTATGAGTGTGGATTTCGCCCTGGCCCTACCTTTAGGTGATCCGGAAACAAAAAGCAGGTACATTCCAGTCATCAGTATAGCGAGTGCATAAAACGGTTGGAGTATGCGGATAAACAGGTTTAGTATGTCTGAGACTGCAGGAGACCTTAATAGGGAGGGAGTGTCTTTTATCGTATTTCCCTGAAACATATCCCTCTGGCACATAAAGGGGATGAGGTTTTCGGTGTATATATTCATTAAAGCATCAATCCGGTTTGAGATATGGAAGTAGAAGTCTATACGCCTCGTCATTTCCATACGCAACTTAGGGTGATCCTTCTCGGCCGCATCCAATATATCCTTTAACTTGGAGGCTAATGATGGTTCGAGTGTTTTAAAGGAATATTCAGATAAATCCTCACCTAAAACAACCGTAACCTGAATCAACACCAAGATTGCTAACACCAATCCAACATATTTTTTATTCATTTTAACCTGATTACACCTTTCTGAAGGTTGATTCAAGACAAAACCCCCCGGGATAATCTTACAACAACGAGGGGGGTGAACATTAACATGAATAATCCGGCCAGTTCCATAATGAATTTTAATCCATTGGAGACGGTGAAGCTTGTTATTAATTCGGTGAGATTCATCCCTATTGCTATTACGATAAGCACTAATGCCATGGCCACCTGCGCAAGTGTCCATAGCAGGGTCTGCTCCAGAAGTAACCTGCCTATTCTCCTGGAGGGTAAAAAGGAGCAGAGGATTATGGTGAAAGGCAGTATCATGGAGAGGATTGCCACCATATAGAATCTCAATTTCAAAACCAGGAATATCCCCTCCAGCAAGGCGTAGGGGATAAATAGGAATGGAATCCCTGCCCTCTCCACACCCATGGGCCAACCATCAACTTCATGAACCATTATATATCTGCCGGCATCAAGCATGTAGTTGGTTGCATGTATAAAAGGGTCGTTAGTATTCACCGGAGCCAGCGATAAAATATTCAGGGTTATTGCCTCCGAAATACCGAAGAATATCATCAACATATAAGGGGAGACTGAGATGAAACCTATGCCAACAATCAACACAGGTAGGGCAGACTTAGCCCTGGCTCTCCCTTCAGGTGATCCTGAAAAGAATATCAGATATATCCCCAAGAGAATCATTAACGTAAGATATATCGGCTGTAAAATAGAGATGAAATAGTTGATTATGTCTCCAGTATTTGATTCATAGAGGGATGGATTCTCTAGTATTAAATCATCTATGTCCCTAAACATCCCTATCTTCTCCCTTATCAATCTCTCATAATTTAGAGACACCTCCTCCCTGAGGAATGCCTCCGCCGCCTCTTCAGTCAAGGGGTGGATAACCCCCGAGACCATCTGGGTTAACAAGGTTAGCATCACTATTACCGCTAATACCTCCCTTATTTCGATTGATTTTCTTGTCATTCTATCATTTAAGGTAAAAACCTCCTGACCATCGTTGTAAACACCATCGGCGATATTATTACCAGAAAGAATGCCACCATACCCGCAACAGTTCCCATGTCCCCACTAAGACCAATGAGGGTGACCCCAATATTTGCAACCACTATGATTAAGGATATTATCACCTGAAGGAATGTCCACAGGAGGGTTTGCTCCAGCATAAACCTGCCCATACCCCTCGTTATGTTAAACGTATATAAGAATATGCCGAGAGGAAATATTAATGTAAATATTAGAAGGGTAATATATCTCATGATGAGGGTGCTAAACACCCCAACTACAAGGAAAAGGATGAATAAAAGAAAGAAATGACCTCCCTCAAAGGTAGTTAAGGTGGAGGCAGCGAAAATTATTACAAGGCTATTTATCGTCTCTAAAAACACCCCCCCTATTTCCACCGGACTGTTATTCAGGATATCCAGAGATAATCCATAGGAGATACTGAACATAAGTTGTAGTATGGGAAAGGAGAGGGATACAATCACCATACTGATAAACAGCCTCGGGAAAAGCAATTTCGCTTTTCTCCTGCCTTTAGGTGAGCCGGAAATAAACATCAGGTATATGCCCGTAACCAATAATGCAGTAACATATAACGGTTCCAAAACAGTAATAAAATACCGGATTATGTGGTATACTATATCGTCGTTTAGTTGCGGATTCATCAGGATTAAACCCCGTAAATCCTCAAAAATTTCCAGCAATCCATGACCCACTGGCACCCCCATAACCGTTCCATAAAGCAGGTAATAGACGACCAGGATGAATGTTCCCCGGAATTCCAATTCAATTACCTCTTTTTGTGCAGCACTCTCACCAAACCATGCCGAAAACACATAGGGGATTAGGGTGATACATATGCATACCCCCATCATTAATTTCCTGTATCTCATTTTATTGAACCTTCATCCCGGTAAAAAATCCCTTAAAACGCTTATGGTAGCTATGGGAATAAATATTAAGGCGAGTATTCCCCCCAGTTCCAGCAACACCAAAGCCTCCTTAACCAAAAAAGGGGAAGACACCATGATTATAGTAACTACCGAAATTAATGCTATAGCCTCAGTAACCTGAACGAATATCCAGAGCAGTGTTTGCTCCATCATCCTCTTACCTATCTCCCTGGTAGGTATAAATAGATAGAGAAGGATTGTTAGCGGAAGTATTACAGCGAATAAAGCAACGGCGATATATCTGATAAATACCATAATCAGGAGTGCAAAAAGAAGCAGTACTGAAAGGTATAGGAACAGTATCGAAGCCTCTGTGGAGTACCAGGCAATATTCTGAAACT
>JAYEKX010000081.1:0-3439 GCA_034716875.1 Candidatus Altarchaeota archaeon
GAAACTGTGGAGTAGACGGTTTAAATGAGGATCATTCACTGAATCAATAGTCCTCCGGAGATAATCCAACAACCCCTCCACATCCTTATCTGTCTTCGACAGGAAATCGCCGAGATCATAATCAGCCTGATCACAGGTAGTAACAACGTGATTAAGCTCCTCATTCATGTGAACCTCCAACCGATCCCTGAAGGAACTGACCCTGCCGGTGATAAAAACCAGATCACCGGCATCAAAACAATTATAGACCCCCTCAACAGAATCCCTGTTTTTACCCCCCCAATACTTAACCTTCATATCCCCCGTCCGGTCAGCAATCGTGAAATCAAAAGACCATCCCTTAACGTACTCCCTCAAAGAACCCCTGGATTTAACCGCAAACACATCATTCACATCAGAACCCTGTTTAAGCCCGTCAACAAACTGCTTCTTCTT
This sequence comes from Candidatus Altarchaeota archaeon, assembly GCA_034716875.1. Taxonomy (GTDB): domain Archaea; phylum Altiarchaeota; class Altiarchaeia; order IMC4; family QMZM01; genus QMZG01. The sequence goes on from JAYEKX010000081.1 coordinate 436, forward strand.
CATCCCAATCTTCATCTGCATCCCGCCGTCTGAATCAAACCCCATTTTGACATATATATTATATGAAGGAGTCTATAAATCAGGGTCGCCAAAAATCAAGCCGGAGTGGAGGGCGGAACCAACCAAAACCTTATTAACCCCTATCCCAGCCAAGGCCTCAAGATCCCTGCAGTCTCTGACCCCGCCCCCATATATGATAGTCTTACCGGAAAGCCTTCTTAAGACATACCTGCAAAGCCCCAGATTAGGCCCCTTCAACACCCCAAGCCTATCGAGATCCAACAGGATTACTTCATTAATCCTTTCACTACCCACAATAATCCTTAAGAAATCCCTTAGATTAAGGTGCATCCCGGAAAGAAGCTCCCCACCCCTCGTGTCGATACTCAATATAAACTCTTTAGGCAACCCCAACAGATTCAGTGAAGAAAACGTCTCTGAAGCGATTACCGGCCTGACCTTCTCCAGTTTTATGAAGTCATCTCCTGACCAGAGGCCTATATCAGCCATCACAAAAAGCCCGGTCTCTAAAGAAATATCCCTCAACAAAACCAGATCCGGTTTAGAGTTTAATATACCCCCCCAGATCAGCCACATAAACCTCCTTAAAGCCCAGCCTCCCATAAACATTAACCACATCCAGTGGATTAGATGACTCGCAGATAACACTCCTTAACTCCTGATACTCATCCCCCCTACAGGCCTTAGCTTCAACCGCCTTCCCATCTTTTATATCTATAACAGGGATTACCTGAATTTCCGCCATAATCAATGTGTTTTTATACTAGGATGTTATAATTTTTAATACCTACTTAATTAAATTGGTTGAAATTAGTTAGGTAAACATAAATTTTTGGCGTTATATAGTAGGGTAAAAATGAAAATTGATAACCTTGATCTGAAAATACTTAAACACCTGCAGGAAGATGCGAGATTGAGTTTCAGGAAACTCGGGAAAAAATTAGGGGTCCCACACACCACCGTTTTCACAAGGGCAGAGCGTCTTGTGAAGAGAGGGGTGATAAATAAATTCGCTGCGATACTACACCCCCATGAATTAGGCCTTCAGACGGGTTTCATAATCATAGACGCCCCACCCTCTGAATCAAAGCAGATCGCCCAGAAAGTAGCAGGCTTTAATGAAGCCAGAAAGGTATTCAGGACATTCGACGGGAAAGTCATAGCCAAGATAGTGGTCCCGAATCATGGAACACATGAAGGTTTTGAGGACTTCCTCACCCGGTTGAATGAACCAGCCCTCAGAGCATACTCCATACATGATGTGGTGAAATATGATAATGCTATCCACCCCAGCCTGTTAAAGACGCTGGATATCTACAGGGATAAACCGGATTAAATTTCCTTCATTAATGAAGGAAATCTCTTTAATTCATCCATAAACATCTTCTGAATTATATCCCGCCGCTCTCTAGTCTTAGCCTCAAACCTCAAGATTAATGCAGGCTCTGTGTTGGATGCCCTCACCAGACCCCACCCATCCTCAAACTGAACCCGCACACCATCCACAGTAATTACGTCGTATTCCTTAAACCTCTCAACGATTTCATCAACTATCCTGAATTTCTCATCCTCCGGGCAGAAGATCCTGATTTCAGGGGTGGAGTAGTAACGGGGGATCCGGGATATTAGCTGAGAGAAGGTCTCTGTGGATTTAGAGAGAAGCTCCACCATCCTGGCACTTGCAAAGATTGCATCATCATAACCGTAGTAATCATCGGCAAAGAAGAAGTGCCCGGACATCTCCCCGGCCAACAGGGCATTCTCTTCCTTCATCTTCTTTTTAATGAAGGAATGTCCTGTCCGATACATTATAGGGACTCCACCCTTCATCTCAATATCCTCAATAAGCGCCTGGGAACACTTCACCTCAAAGATTATCTTAGCACCCCTGTGTCTCTTCAGGATTTCCCTTGAAAACAGGATAAGGCTTTGATCCCCACGGATAATGCCCCCTTTATCATCAATAAACCCGGCCCGGTCTGCATCGCCGTCGTATGCAACCCCGAGATCTGCCTTGTTTTTTCTGACCTCCTTAATCAAATCCTTCAGCACTTCATCAACAGTCGGATCAGGATGGTGATTCGGGAAGGTTCCGTCAGGCTCACAATACAACGGGATCACATCGCATCCAACCTCCTCAAAAAATCTTTTAGCGATTAAGCCACCCATCCCGTTCCCGGCGTCTAACACAATCTTTAGTTTCTTCTTTAATGAAATCCTTTCCTTGATGAAGTTTATGTAGTCATCCTCAACCTCTTTACGGGTTACGGTTCCTGAATCCTCCCTGAAGTCTCCTGACTGAATAATTTCCTTAATCTCTTGTATTTCATCACCATACAAGGCGGAGTAGTTCCTGCACAGCTTAAATCCATTATACTCCGAGGCATTATGGGAGCCGGTAATCATGACTGCGCTGCTTTTTTTGTAGTGGACCATGGAGAAATAAAGCACGGGTGTTGGAACCATCCCCACATCCACCACATCACAGCCGGTGGATGACAGACCCCTGATGAGGGCATCTCTTAGGGCGGGAGAGCTTAACCTGCAATCCCTGCCAACCACGACATCCCCGCCGCCGACATAGGTTCCGAAAGCCTTACCTATATCCTCAGCGGTTTTTTCAGTCAAATCCCTGCCATAAACCCCCCGAATATCATACGCCCTGTAGATAGACATTTTTTATTGCATTATAAAGTATAGATACTGTTGTAATGTGGTCTGGGGGGTTGAGAAACCCCCCCAACCCCGTTGTGATTGGGATAGGGTGACCCTTACGGGCTTTCCCTCCCACACCACCTGGCATACGGATCCGTACCAAGGCGGTTCGGTTGGTTAAACGTTGACCGAATTCGTTATTTGGAGGAGGCCTATTGTATCGAAGTATTTCTTTGATAAAGCTATGTTCAATGCAGGACTATTGCTGATTCGCCAATAGCCTTTACCGCTTGATGCCGTCCTTGTTGCGAGTATAGGGCTTACCCCC
>JAYEKX010000082.1:0-3391 GCA_034716875.1 Candidatus Altarchaeota archaeon
GGGTTGAGATAATCTCATTAATGCGTGGACTGTGGGCTGATTATCCCCTAAACAAGGATTTATATGCTGGAAAAACAGATAGTTTAATGGTTGAAAAATGGATCAAATCAAGAAGATAATAATCGAGGGGGAAAAGGTGCATAATGTAGGATATAGGCCCTTCCTCTTACGGAAAGCCAGAGGACTTGGAATCCAAAACTATGATGCTGATAACGTAGTGGAGGATGGACAGCAAAGAGTGGTGGTCTCACTTGGGGGGGATGAAAACCAAGTCAGAGGGTTTGTGGCGTTTGTTAAGGAGAATTATCCTTCTAAAGCGAAGGTTTCAAATGTTAGGGAAGTAGAACCTCCAGAGAGGGTCATGTCAATAGATGAATACGATAAGGTGCTTGCTGCAGAGCAGCAGAACACAGTAGTTCAAGCAGGACTTGTGATGATTGATATGCAGAAAGATGCACTTGGGAATCAAAGAAAGATGCTCGACAAGCAGGATGAGACCATAGGAGCGATAGATAAACTTGATGTTAATGTGAACAGGAGGTTTGACCATCTTGATGTTAAATACGGAAAAATCGCTGAGCACATGGAGAAAATTCTTGAAGAGATGAAAGAGGAGAGGAAAGAAGCGAGAAAATCTATGGAGAGGATACTGAACGCTATTCTGAAACTTGCCGAGAAATCAGCAGAATGACTCTAAACAAAATTTAAATAAAATGCCAAGAACTAGACTTGACCGGGAATTACATAAGCTGAGGAAGGATCTGGAGGAGATGGGCGGGCTTGTGCAAAAGTCTTTAAGGGATGCTATGTCTGCATTAAAAAACAGGGACACAGAACTCGCCCTGAAGATTATTAAACTGGATGAGGAGGAGACTAATGTGCTCTACATGGAGATCGAGGAACGATGTATACAGACGATAGCCCTCCATCAGCCTGTGGCAGGGGACTTGAGGTTTATCAGCACTGCAATGAATGTGGCATCAGGTCTGGAGAGAATCGGTGATTACTCTAAAGACATAGCCGTAATAATCCCGTTTATTGTTGATGAAGAGAATTCAGATACTGAGGTGGAGATTCTTCAGGAGATGGGCGAGATTGCAGAGAAGATGGCTAGAGACGCCATAGACGCATTCATCAATAAGGATCGGGGTAAGGTGGATGAAGTGAGGATTAAGGAGGAGGAAATTAACTCTTTGTATGGAAGCATATTCCCTAAGCTAAATGAGTCGGTGGGGAAGGACTGCAAAAAGGCGCATCTGGCATTAAACCTATTATTGATTTCTAAATACCTGGAAAGAATCGGGGACCACTCCGTGAACATAGTAAACAGAGCCATGTATACCATCAAAGGTAAAGGAAAATATCTATAAAGTAGACTAGATTTCCTCCGCAATCTCCTGATCTATTAAAATCACTGCATTACCCTTCGGGAGTTTAACAGTATCGCCTTCCTTGAAGGGGCCGTAATGCACCAGATTAGAGCCGATGATGGAAGGCATGGAACGTAGAAACCTGATCTTAATCTTCTCTGTCTTCATCCTCTTAATTTCCTCCTCTTTCAGTTTCTCCTCCTCATCCCTGATTTTTTCAGAGAAAACCTTACCCCTGTATTTAGCCAACGCCCTCGTGAGTTCAGCATAAAAAACCTTCTCCACAGGAGCCATATTCACAGGCTCTTTATCGGGGGAACGCATGGCGTTGACCACCATCTTGTTCCTCCTCTTTTCAAAGATTTCCTCCGCCAGTTTCTTTATGTACTCCCTATGCTCTTCATCAATCCCTGACAGTAGTTGTAAAACCCCTGAATAGAACCCATCATCTATCTTCTGCAGTGTCGGAGACCCCTTCTCAGACCGGTAGATTTTTTGCACATCCGCGTAAGTAACCATTCTATTTCCGGTAATTAATTAATGATGATGAACTAATAACTCAACATGAAGAAACTACGGTTTGGGGGTTCCCTGATTGAGCCGCAGGTGAGGATGCTAAGTGAGATCAAGGAGGTGGTTTATGACTTGGAATGGTTGGGTAATTCCTCAGACACGGAACTCTACTACATGTACCGGGATCTGGCATTGAATGGGCAGGATAGAGGGCTTATGAAGGGGATGGATCTGAGGTATGACATTACCGTAATCCCTCCTGGAATGCTCGGTAGGGAGTACGTGAAAACCATGGGGCATTACCACCCCCCTATTCCGGGGACAAAATTATCGTATACAGAAATCTATGAAGTGCTTGAGGGCAGAGCCCATTATCTACTGCAGCGGTTGGAGGATGAAGGGATTACCGACGTAATTTTAATCGAGGCGGTTGAGGGTGATAAAGTAATTATTCCGCCTAATTACGGGCATATAACGATTAATCCATCCGGAAAGGTGTTGAAGATGGCTAATTTCGTCAGCAGTAAATTCTCTTCAGTCTATGAACCAATAAAGGAGCGGCATGGGGGGGCGTACTTCGAGCTGGTTGATGGATTCAGGAGGAATGAATACTACGCGCATGTCCCGGAGTTGAGGAGGGTGAAGGCAAGAGACCTATCTGAATTTGGTTTCACCCGATCAGATGAGATGTACTATACACTCAGGAGTGATCCAGCTAAGCTAGGGTTTCTGAATAAACCACAGGATCAGCAGTGGATATTCAACCTCTATTGATTCTTTATAGAATAATCTTTATATTAAACGAGGATGAAAACACCCGACTTGAAACCTAAGTCGATGACTCTACAGCTGGATTATGTGAATAAGCTGCTTGGCATGGACTTTGACAGAGGGGATGTGAAGGGTCTTTTGGAGAGGATGCGTTACGGGGCTGACTTTGATGGAGGCGTGAATGAAATCCGTGTCTTAATCCCCCCCTACCGGACGGATGTTTTACACCCCATCGATTTGGTGGAGGATATAGCAATAGCCTACGGGTATGGGAATTTCAAGCCGGAGATGCCCCGGATAGGGACGTCCGGCAGAAAAGATCCCCTGGAGAAATTTATGGATGATGTACGGGAGTTAATGCTGGGTTTCGGTTTTCAGGAGGTGATGACCTTGATTATGACTGGTAGGGCTGACCTCTTTAGTAGGATGCAGATTCCCGAAGAGGAAGTGCTGGAGGCAAAAAACCCCGTATCCCTGGATCATTCCGTAGCCCGGACATGGCTTTTACCCTCCCTGTTAACGGTTCTGGGGAGGAATAAAAACAGGGAGTATCCCCAAAGGATTTTTGAGGTTGGAGAATGCATCACAGCCAAGGGAAGGGATGGGAGAAGGATTGCTGCGGTAGTCGCACACTCTAAAGCGAATTTCTCGGAGATGAAGGCGGTAGTCACCGGATTACTGGATGACTTAACCCCCGGATACACAATTAAACCCCATATACATAACAGCTTTATTGA
>JAYEKX010000083.1:0-3390 GCA_034716875.1 Candidatus Altarchaeota archaeon
TAAGTGAGGCGAGTATATAAATTATCCTGCTGGTATAAACAAGTATTTACCTGATGTTTGTTGCAATGGGTTAGAGGGTTTGGGTGCTTTTCTCATCAATGAGTCCGGGGGGTGTGAACGAATTAAGGGTGGCCCTTTTTTGACTTGTATGTCTTGTGGTAATGGGGTGTGTGAGTCAGTAAATAATTTTGACGAAAATAAATGCAATTGTCCTGAGGATTGTGGTGTTATTGATTGTATAGTTCAAAAAAACCATAGCATTTAATGCCACAGGTCTCTTATCAACCCTGTTATATAACAGGGCACGCTTCACTATTACTGGCGTGTAGGGCACGGATTCGCACCGTGTAATATAGAGTTCACCGTCTCTACTTCACCCAGCCCCAAGGTGGAGCCGAATGCGTAGAGCACATTCCGTAGTTTGCTGTTAGCAACCCTCTTCATCACTCCGTAGAGAAGTCCCCACTTCTTAAATACTTCCATCGTCTTACTTAATGGATTGTCCCTCTTAACGAAGTTTATGAACATGAGCATGATCTTAGGTATCTTCTCCAGGTAGCCCATCGCTCTCCGGGCGAGCACCAAAGCGGCTGCTTGGTGGGTGGATAATCCATAGGTTAAGGCGTATTTGTATTCGCCGATGAATGAGCTGTATCTGGGGTTAGCCTCTTTCACTGCGATCTCTTCCTTTATCGCCCTGGATTTGATTAAATCGATTGTTTTGGCGTAGATGAAGTTAGAGATCTTCCGGTTAAATCTTTTGTTGGTGTCGAAGGTTTTCCTCAGCTTCAGGTTCTCGACTGCAACCGTCTTTACGTTGTGTGACTTAACCCACTCAAACGCTTCCTTGACTAAGTTGCCTAGGAGCCATTCCCTGCGGCTGCTTCGGGCGTAAAGGAGTTCATTGCAGGGGAAGACCTTGCTTGCCTTAAAGTTGCCGTCTCTCGATGCAATAGTTGCTGAGATATTGTCTGTGTTTACATCTATGCCTGCTACGCCGTAGCTGAAGTCAGGATCCAACATAACGTGGTCGGAGGATATGTGAACTTCATACCTGCCTCTCCTGACAACCCTAACTGAGTAAGCTCCCTCAATAGCCTGCTTCAAGTAATCCACATACCTTGACGGAATCCATAGATTAGCCTGCATCCACTTACGTGTGCCTACATTAATCCTTAACTGAAACAAATTATCCCCTACGTGAGTTATCCGGAGGTTCTGGTTTCCGCCATCGATCCTGCCCCCGATTGAGTAGAACGCATTGCTCCTCAGACCCCTCCATTCATCTTTAGTTATCCTGCCTTCCTGGAGCTTCCTGAGGTTCTTCTTGCCTCCGAAGACCACTTTAGGTATTGTATCCTCCGCTAAATGCTTCTCATACCTATGCAGTTTAGCACTTAATTTATCTATCCTCCTCTGTATGCCCTTCCTCTTCAAGGCATCGGTGGTTTTCTCAAGCTTCTTCCTGCTTTTACCAATCTTCTCTTTAGTCTCGATTATCTCTTCCTTGATCAGTTCTTTTTGGCTGCTGAGGACCGCCTTAGCATCTACAATTGATGCGTAGGCGTATCTAGCATTCAGATTGAACGTGAACATGACATCCTTTTTGATGTCGTTCATGCTCTGATCCTCCCAAAGCCGGTTGAAGCTGTATCGTTTAGCGGACTGATAGACTCTCATCAAGTCATTTATCTGGCTTATGCTCTCCTCTTCCACATCCACTAATGTTCCTCTAAGGGTTAGCTGCATTTTCTTTGAGTATTTTTTTAACTTTCTTGAACTTTTGGCTTCGTAGACCATATAGTCTTGAAGCGAATGAAGTGATAATCGCTATCAAATCATCTGCAAGCTCTTCCTGAGGCTGCTTAACCTTACGTTTCTCAACCACCTCTATTGCGACTCCAAACGTATTCGCATATCTCTCCAAGTATCTGAATCCAAACCGGGTTAACCTGTCTCTAAACTCCACCAACACGATGTCTAACTTTTCATTCTCGATCAGGTCAAGTAATTGATGCAGCCTCTTTCTATTCTCATTCAACCCACTTGCAGTCTCCGTAAATATATCAACAACCGCATAGTTCTTGTCTTTGGCATATTCCAGGAGCCTCTCCTTCTGCCTATCAAGATTGCCGTTTTCTCTTTGTTTAGTTGATGAAACACGTGCATAAATAACTGCCCGGTTTTTAATCATTCTTGCTTTTCCAAGCAAACGATTTATCTCACTCTCACTAAACCGCCTATGCTTGCCAGGAGTCCAAACCGCAACTATCTTACCATCCTTTTCCCACCGATTGATAGTTGTTGTACTAACCCCTAATAATCGTGCTGTGTGAGTTATCGCATAATATTTCTCCATTATATATCTATGCAATTACAAGTATATAAAAGAAATTATTTGATATTGCTTTCAACCAACTGTTGATGATACCTGAAGGGAAAGCTCAGTGTGACTATAAAAATGGTTTTGAGTTGACTTGTTGCGAGGGGTTGGTGCCCTTATCCATGATACCTGTCAATGAATCCGGTGACTGTGGGGTTGTCCTTCCATGTGGCTTTGTCTGCACTAAATGCGGGGATGGGGAGTGTGGAGCTGGTGAAAACATCTGTAATTGTCTTAAAGACTGTGAGGTATATTGACTTCATCTGTTGAATTGGGGGGGGAAGGCAATCAATATTTATCCCTAAAATATAAAGATTTAATGGTGATGAGTATGTATCCTTATGCAGATGTTATTGAAAAGCTTGTTGAAGCTAAGGTGGATCAGGATTTTGTAGAACAAACGCTCCAGAAGTTGCTGGAGAGAGAAAGGTTTATCATTCATACTAATCTTGTCGACTGTCAGAAGGAAATGAGGGTATTTGAGAGAAAATATGGGTTGAGTTCTGATGAATTCTTAAAGAAATTCAATAAGGGCAAACTGGATGACAGAGACGACTATATAAAGTGGTTTTCTCTTAAGGACACCTTCGATCGCTTGAAGCGGCTTGAGCGGGATCTATGTGGCGAGAATGCATAGGATATTAACCTATTTAGATAACTTGGAGTCCTTGGTTTGTATCAGCGACATAGTGGTGGAGTGGAAGCTTATTGAGAGGAGAATAACGCCTCTGACGGGATACTGGAATGCTAGACTCTTTCTCAGGGATGGAACAGAGCTTTTACGTCACTGAATATGTCGTTCTGGAAGAGGAGGTCATGAAGTCTAAATATAAGTATCACTGGCAGGATAGAGAGGGAAATCTAATTGCTCGTTGGGATAATGTACCTCACCACCCCGGGGTATCAACATTCCCACATCACAGGCATGTCACGGAAAAAGTTCAGGAGTCTGGGGAGATGGGTTTGGGGGAGATTCTGGATTTGATTAGGGAGGAGAGAGAGTGGAC
>JAYEKX010000084.1:0-12982 GCA_034716875.1 Candidatus Altarchaeota archaeon
ATACCCTCCTTAAACTCACCGGGACCGGCGCTGAGAGATAGCATTTCCTCATTCAAAACCCGCATATCTCTTTTTCTTGAATGAGAATATTCCTTTGCATAGTATTCCTTTCTATCTATCTCCTCGTCTAAATCTGATACGTAGTATACTTCCCCCTCCTCAGATAAGAAGAAATTCCCGAGGTGTGCGTGTGTGGGGGGGTCTGCGTAGAGCTTTGTGTGATATGTCCCACTCAAGACTATATGATTTCTATGGAGTTTTCCGAGGATGCGGTATGGTTCAATAACTGCTGTTCTGATCAGTTCCTCTCTGCTCTTCCCAGTACGATTTGCAATATAATTTATATAGTCTTCATCTATTCTGCTTTTAACTCGTGTCGACCCTAAATCAATATCAGCATATCTTCTCCCCTCCGGGGCAGCAAAAAATATTATCCTCGGGCCCTCTTTTTCGTATGTATACTCTTCCCCATAGAAATGGTATCTACCTGGGGGGAGTTCAACCATCATGAGCGGAGGAAACGTAACCGGACCTATCTGTTTATATATCCCCTGTGCTAGCTTGAAATTTTTTACGGTTATAACCTCGTTATGGTGTTTTTTTTCGCCAGGGTGTTTGGGGTTGATCAAACGGGGAGTCTTCTCACCTGGGATACCCACCCACATAGGGAAATTGAATCTTCTGAAAGCCCCGCTGATTCCGGATACCAGACCCTTATGTGGAACGTGTTTCCATTCGGCGAGCATTGGCAGGGGCTTTGTTGACCAATACCTTCCATCCTCATGTCTCTGGGCTATCACCGCCTCCAGGAATCTCTTGCCGGTTTCGCCGACAAAAGCTCTTTTTTTGAGAGGCAGGTAGCGGCATAATGGATCATCGGTTATTATTGAGCCCTGGAATTCACCTTCTCTGGAGTAGTAATCATGGCGGGTTAAACCACCGCCCAAGTCCTTGGATTTCTCAAGTCCCCCTGCCTTTGGAGTCTTCCTGATTTCCTCTGCGAATCTTTCGATGAATTCATCAAGTTCCGTTCTTTCCCCTAATGGAACTTTCTTCTTTCCCCCCTCTCTTTTACTCCCTGATTTAGGTTCATCCTCAATAATCCTCAGCTTTTTCAGCCATCCCCTGGGCATTGGTATGCCCTCATACATCACTTCTCCATCTACTGCCTGGGTGGGGTCTGGTTTTCCATCTGTTCCCTTAGGTTTCTTTATCCCCCAGCTCATATACCTCTCGAATTTAACTTTGGCATCCTCCGGATACTCCCCCAGCTCTACCTTCTTTACCTTACGTTCTGTATCTTCCTCCGATATAGCCTTTAACCTATCCTCCACCCCGGACATACCATATCCCTCCAGTACCTCTCCCATATCCCTCTGGGCCTTTCTTTTTCCAAGCAGAGTCTTCTCTCTATCGAGCATCCCTCTTTTTTTCTCCAAAAGCATGAGGGCTTCAGTTCTAGATAACTCTTCTTCACCACAAAGACTATATGAACTGTAATCCTGGACCTCCCCCGTCAATTCCTCTGTAGGTGATAACCCTTTCCACTTCTCCTGATCCTCCCTGGAAATCTCTAGTGGTTGTTTAGTTTTTTCACCGCCAAAGTATCTACTTATTTCATAGGATGTTGCATAATGTCCTGTCTTCTCAAACACGTCTGGATCGATCTTATCGTTCCCCCATTCACGACCGAAAATACCCTCCAGAAGACGCTTGTCTGCACCCGCCTCTTTCAGGGCGTTGATGATGTCTTCATCCCCCAGATTATTATCTCTTAAATACCCTGCAATCTCTGCTGCAACCATATAGGCGTCAAGAAAGTCAGCTTCATTTAGTAGCGTAATATCCCTCCTCTCATGCGCGAGGAGTCTTAATCCCTTTATGCCGGCCAGCCTCTGCATCCCTCTATGATGCTGCCTTGTTTTTTTCGAACGAGGAATTCCTCGGTGTTCATCCAGTTGACGCACAATCTCGCGGATTATCCACTCAGGGTTAACTGAAGAGATATAAACCCCATGCATCTTCATTAACTTAGGGTGTTGTTTTAAACCGTATGTATAGTCTACAATATCCAGAGGATTTGGGACCCTGATTTTTCCTTTATCTAAGTAATCCCTCAGCTGTTTCTCACCTATGCCGGTGACCTCGGAAACAGCAGGTAATATATCCCTCCTCAGCGTCTTGAGGGTTAAAACAACATATCTCTGAGACCCTGTTTCTCCCCCGGATTCCTCCAGAAGACGGGCGTAAACCTCACTACTTTCAGTATACCGCCGCAGTTTAGTTTCTAAATCAACATACATGCCCTCAAGGAGTTCCATGTTGAGGGTTGAATGTTCACCCAGCCCTTTTTGGGCGGGAGATGGTTTTCCATCTGTCTCTGGGTAGACTAATCCATCAATAAACTCAGGGAACTTAATAATTTCGTCTTTGTCCCACTCAACCTCCTTTATCCCCCAGTTTTTGATTTCTTCCTTCTCATCCTTTGACAGTGGTTTCCCTCCTTCTTTGAGTTTCTGTATTTCCTCGATGAATTTTTCCGGGTTGTTCTCCCGTATCCCTGCAAGTGCCCAGGCTATGTTTATACCCACCCCCTCACTTATCTTGCCGTGATCTCTGTAGGCTATAATCAAGGGACCTATTGCCTGAATTACGTCTTCATCGTTTTCCAGGCGTTTCTCTATCACGCCCTTAATCACCCTCACAATCCCGATCAACCCTGGTTCCTCACCCTCATACGGGTCAAGGAGGGTGAATATGTCCAGGGGATTCTCCATTATCTCCGCAAGTGTCCTACAAACAGTTGAACGCAACGTCGTGCATGAAAACTCTGGTCCTCTCCCCTTATCTACTCTAGCTACCTTCATCAAGGGTTTGATTGCGTTAATCACTTCCTCCTTAACTGCGCTCATATCCTCCTCTGACAGATCAATTATATTCCCCCTAATCTTTCTGGCAGCCTCTTCAACCTCCTCTGTTGTCTTGCCTGTCTCCACTACCGTGGTCAAAGCCGTGATTTCAGATTTTATTTTTCCTATTGTTTTTCTGTCCGCTCCACGAGCTTTTTCTGTCGCCTCAACCTCTTTCGATAGTTGATCAGGTTCGATTATTGGAACCCCCTCAAATCCTTTTCCTTCAACTCCTGTCTGGGCGGGGGCTTTTTTTCTTAACCTCACTTCTTTCTCTCCTGTGTCATAGATTTCGAGGATATACTTCTCATTCCTTCCAAGGACTTTAGCGTATTTACTCCAACCATAATCAAGTAAATAAACCGTCCTTCCGTCTATCTCCTTTATCCTGATTTCATCTCTATATGTGTTTATGTACTCCTGCATGTCCTCTGGCAATTCTTCTAGTGGCACCACCTCCTCCCTGTTGGTGGCCCGGTTAATCAGCAAGTTGGCTTTTACTTGAGATTCACGCCCCCTCCTTTTATAGTATTTCTCAAGTGAAATTTTCTTACCACCCACTAATGTGATTTCGGTCGTTGGATTGGAGAACAGGTTGATGATAAACTCCCCAAAATCCTCAATCCTTTTCGCTTCCCTTAATCTTATATTCTCTACATCCTCTACCTGTTTCTCCTCCTCCCTAACCAGCGGTTTACCCTTAAGTCTTTCTATTTCTTCGATGAATGAGTTTAACTCCTTCCTCCTTATATTGATGAGTGTCCAGGCTATTTCCCAATGTGCTCTATTACCCCCCGTATCTATACTTCTGTATGCTATAAGTAACGGGCCTATTGCCTGAATTACGTCTTCGTTATTTTCCAGACGATCCTCTATTATGTTTTTAATCGCACTTACAACACCCTGCAACGCTTTTTGGTTGCCTCCAAGCGAGTCAATAAGAGCGCATATACCCAGGGGGTTCTTTATTATTGCTGCAAGTGTTTCAGCAGCATATTCGCGCATGAGTGTTAATTCATCACCCTCGATTATTTCAATTAAACCCGTCTTGATTTCATCGATTCCCCGTCTTCCTTCTTCATCTTCCGGAAGGTTTTTCGCTACTACTTCAAGCGTCCTACAAATATTTGAACGCAACCGCAGGCATGAAAAATCCAGCTTTCCTTTTCTATTCCATTTAGCTACTTTAATCAAGGGTTTGATTGCCTCGATTAGGTCTTCCTTAACCTCTTTTTTCTGTTCCTCTGAAAGACCCTCTATTTTTACCCTAAGTTTCTTGGAAGCGCCTCCAACCACCGTGATACCATTCTCCTCCAGTTCCATAACCAAAGCATTAATCTCCTTTTTCAGCCGGGATACGGAATCCTCTGGAGTTCCCCCTTGGTTCACTATTTTATCAGCTTTTGTTTCTCGTGGGGTGGCAGCTTTCATAGCGGTTGCTTTTGCTGTTCGGCGTCTTCGCTCTCCTGGATCAGGCCTGAGATGGTTTATAACCCTCCTGTTTCCGGTTTGTTTCTGGCCAGTGTCTGGGTCTGGCGAGGCGTTGGCTTGGGTTTGTTTCTTCGATTTCCCCCCCATTAATATCTCGGATAATCCAGCTTTCTCAAATATTCTATCTAGAACCTCATCTGAATTCTCGTCAAGTCTCGCCTCTATTGACCTTTTATCAGTTGGCGTTATTATCCTCCTCTCAATTCCCGTCTCTACTGTATCGTCAACAGCAGTTTGGATGTATTTCAGGATAAGCGTCTTCCTGCCTACCAGATTTTTATACTCCTCAATGAATCCTTCTCTAAATTCAGTCAAAATTTTTATTCTCTCATCCCCCTTCTTATAGGACGGTATATACTCAAGATGTTTTAGATGATATCTTACAATAATTGATTCATCCTTGCTTGAATCGAAAATATGCTCCAGATCTATTGGGGTGAGTTCTTTGGTTTCACTATTGATGATATAATTATCCGCACCTCTGTCGCTCAATGCGAGAACATAACACATGGCGGCATCTCTTCCCAAAGCCTCTCCGAGTTTATATCTCATCTTATCCAGTACTTCCGGCTTTGTTTCTATGATTGTATCTCCTGGGACTACCTCAACTATCCCCTCTGGTCGGGTGATGTATGTTGGGAAGTTTAATTCACTCAGAAGCCTGGATAAGAGTATGGAATCCCTATTACCTGTCTCTTTTAATATAAACTTCTCTTTAGTGTCGTCTATAAATCTGATAGTAAACCTTAATGGCTTGTTTGTAGTTTCATATCGATATACGCCCATAATTGTACCATCCGGTACCCCTCCTGGTTCTGTTCTATTCAATCCATATCCCTCCAGTTTCTTAGCTATCTTGGGATATTTTCTATCTATCTTTTCAAATCCAGTGTATGACAAACCTATATCAAATATGCGTGGTAATGGACGTTCACCCCACCTACAGTGTTCCTTTAGGACATTAATACCCTCCGGAGTCAGTTTGTAACCCGGTACAATTTTCTCCTCAATTTTGATTTCCTTCCCCCTCTTTATGACTCTCTTATCCCTGAAGTCCTGCGGACGATTTATGATGTAATAGATAGTTCGTTTCAATAATCTTTCTATCCTCTCAGGTTCGTTAATTTTATGTTGTGAACAATACTCCCCAACTCGCTCACCAATGAGTTCTAGGGCCTTTCCACCACACCAGTATCCTTTATTTATCAATGCCCTCCCAGCACCAGAGAAACGAGCTTCATCTATACTCGCTTTAACATCCTCCACCACCTCCCGGAGGATTTTTTCGTTTTTCAGGGCGTAATTAAGCTCGCTGACCCACGTGTATTCAAAAAACATCACATTCCATTCAAAATTCTTTTCCAATGCATTTATAGCTTCTTTGGTTGGTTTATAGTATCTGGTTCCTTCAATTTTTTCAACTATCTCAATACCTTCGAAATCCCTTGGATTGTTTATTATACCCCGAATACTTTTTTCATACAGGATCCCTATTTTCTCCTTATCCTTGATCCCATTCTTTATGCAATACTTCTGCAATTCCGTTTTTATGTACCCCAAAATTTTACTCGCCCTGCGATATGCTTCTTCCTGACCCTTTACAAGGGTTAGTTCTGAAGTACTTGGGGTGCGTCCTTCTTCCCAGCTCTCTATTATATCCTCAACAGCCTCCGAAACAATTTCTGGTTTAATCACTGTCTTAAGAAGTCCACTCCATAGTATCCCCGTCTTTCCTTCCTTCTTCACTATTCCTATGATCTCCCCCATGATTTCCCTGAATCTCTCCTGCAGTTCACTGAATTCATCTGCAGTTAACTCCTTCTCCCCGTAACCTTCCTTAATGTCCGGGTTTGCATCAAGGATTTTATTTATAATATTCTTCAATTCCTTGTTGTTCATCAAGAGGATGATGCTGTCTTCAGCCGGATCCATGAGAAGGAACTCCTTTAGAAGATCCTTGTTCCTGATCACAGTCCTTGAATTCCTTATGTACTTTCTGGTTAACTCATTATCCCCTAAAACCCCAGGTGTTAAGATGCGGTTTTCCCGAAGCTTTTCTGTGTTGTGTAGGGCCTCCTTCTTGGAGAGTCTTTTTGGCACACCCACCTCGCGCAGAATCCCTCTGGCGGTGCGTCTCGCCATCTCATCTGGATTATAGACGGCTCCGGATCCTACCTGAGAATTTGTTTTTTTCCTGGATTTCCTTCCATCCCCTGTTTTCTCAACCACCCACTTCATTAAAAACTCTTCTGCTTCGGATGTTTTTGTGGTGAGGAATTTTTTATACCCGTCAGGTGTTTCCATAGCACCCATTTTCACATAAAATCCGGGTTTTCCGGGCTCAGCGGTTACGTCTTCACCTACAAAGCACGTAGATACGCCCTTCGCTTTTAGAGAAAGCAGCATCATAGACAATATCATAGAGCCATAGCCTTCATCCTCATGTGCGACTTTAATTGCCTCCCCCACTGCTTTAAGCTTCATTTCAGGATAGACTTCCTCTCCGTTCCGGAATCTCTGCATTATCCTGCTATGCTCTGGCAGTCTCTCAGGCGATTCAGTGTCATATAACAGGGATTTAATTGCCTCAGCATACTCCTTACCATCCCTGATAGTCTTTATCTCAACATCCATATAGCCTTCAGGAATTATCGAACCATCCCTCTGCTTTATGAATAATTCTATTGAAAATATTCTTCTACCAGCATCCTCTTCTTTAACGCTTATTTCACCTAAATCCTTCTCGTATCTCGAGGATATGTATATCTTGCCCCCATCTATTGTGTAACCGAAAAAATGTAGGTTATTGTCTGCTATGACTGAATCCATGAACCCCTGCACATCCTTTACAGGGACTTCCTCTCTTGTCCTTCCTCCAGACGGCTCCAGTTCCCCTGGTTTACTCGCCATCTCCGCCAGTTTCCTCTGCATCCCTCGTATGTGTTCTTCTATGGATAACTCATAACCCCCCTTGACCTTCTTGACATACCCCACATCCTCCTTCACTAGATAGTCAATCCAGGGTTTTCCTTCAATGAAGATATTCTCGTCCTCGGGGATGATTTCCTTAATCTGTTTATCCGTGATGAGGGACTCTCTTTGGCTCATACGCAGTTCTATAATCCCGAAAAAGGGTTTAATCGCCCTACTCTTCAAAAACCCTGATTCAATCTTCTTTTTAACGCCGTCGGGTAGTAGATGATAGCTGAACAGGGATTCTATAAGCCCTAACCTCCTTAATCTTCTTTCAGTTTTTTTATCCCATACATTTACTTTTTTACCCCACATATACTCTACCACCTGTTTTTCACGCAATTTTTTCATGGCACGGCTAATTTGGTCCCGGGTCATCCCAGTAGCTTTTGATGCAATATCCTGTACTGTGAAAAAAGATCGGCCTGATTCAACTATAACCGAAAATACCTCCTTTACCGCCCCACTTAACCTGGATGAAGATGCCAGTTCATCTATCCCTCTTTCTTCCTTTGTCTTTGCTGATTCTTCCTTCTCCCGCAACTTCCAATACAACCCCTCCTGCTTTTCCCCTAATTCCTCTTTCAGGGCTAAAGAATACAGTAGCATCTCAAATTCATAGGTGTACTCCAGATTCCTTATACTTATTTTTATGACTCCCTCAGGCAGCCCAGTTAAAGTGGAGAGGAAAGGACTCCGCATCTCCCCGAGGGATTCCCTGATCCCAAAACGACCCTTCCCTTCGAATATCCCATTTAATACCTCTTTTTCTTTATTGCTCAGTTTATTGAATCCCTGGATTACTTCACGTATCTCCCCTACACCCACCCTCTCAAGACACCTCCCGTATTCCCTGACGAATCCGGTTGCATTCACGTTTATCACATAACCCATGCCTTGCCTCTTAATCATCTTCCCGGTGATAAGTGGCTCTAATCTTGCTCTAAGTGATGCCTTGGTTGTAACCCCTGTATTTTCCATCAACCACTTATCAGGGACTACAGTCTCATTGTTCTCACGTAAGTACCTCTCTATTGCAGCTAAATCCCTTCTGGATCTCATCGACAGTTGTTTGAAATCCTCCAGAGACACGTCTGCTTCAAAGACCTCACTTACCCTCCTGCTCTCCTGTGGTTTCTTGGGTTTCTGCTTCCATGCATTGAAACCGTCCTCTATACTCTCTCTGCTTTTCATAGAAAGAGAGTAGTATCCCTCAACTGGGTCATTCACTAAGCCTCTTTCAATGAGAATCTCAAGTTTACCCGGGAGATTTTCACGGTTAATCCCGCTTTCTTCAGGAATAGCCTTCAGGATCCCCTCTATCGGAGACATCAGATTATATAGGCACTCTAGAATTTCCTTCATCTCTGGATATTCCTTAATCAGCTCAACTACCTCGCCAATCCCTCTGATTTTCCCCTTGATTAACTCCATTAATTTATCTTTTGTTAACTCATTCTTCTTGCGTTTTGGAATTCTATCCACGACCCTCATTAATCTCTCTTCAAGTAGGATTTCAGCATCCCTAACCGGATCTGGAATGATACCATTATCCACAAGAATATCGTAGTTCTTTATTACCCTCTCTGAATACTCTATATACCCCTTGGCTAACCCCTTATCCCCTAAAACCTCAGGTGTTAAAATTATTTTAAGTTCTATGGCGACTTCAATATTCTCATAGGTATCTGGGAGTCCGATTTTATCCAGCTTTCTTCTTGCAGTATCCGCTATAACGCTGTATGGTACTCCGGCACCGCCTCCATAACCATGTAGGTAGAGGAGAGCAGTCTGATAATCGTTCTCCGTCAGGTAATCTACGCAGGAGTTATAATCTGCTTCACTTAGGCAGGTTGTACCGTCCTTATTCACATATACTCCTGCTTTGTTATCTGTAATCCATTTCAGGATCTCCAGGGGCATACCCCCCCATTTGCCTATCTCTCTTCTCTGTTCAGGGGGGTTTTCCTTCATCAACTCCATCTCTTCTATCGCCTCGAAATAAACCCTTCTCGCTTTATCCCGCTCCCCTGATTCGATATAGCTTTGCACTCTATGTAATACCTCCTCTTTTTTATTCGGCTCCGGAGCTGATGGTATTGGTGCTGTCTTGGGCAGTTTATTTATGTCCACCCCCAATTCCTTCTGCATCCCGTGTATGTCTTCCTCTATGGATAGTTCATAACCTCCCTTGACCTTTTTGACATACCCAACATCCTCCACTATATAGTCAATCAGGGGTTTAGGTTTCCCTTTAACGTAGATAACCTCTTCCTCAAGGCCGATCTCCTTAATCTGTTTATCTGTGATGAGGTGCTCTCTTTGACTCATACGCAGCTCTATAATCCCGAAAAGGGGTTTAATCGCCCTACTATCCAACCTTGATTCAATCTCCTTTTTAAAGCCGGGGGGCAGTAGACGATAGCTGAACAGGGATTTTATAAGCCCTAACCTCCTTAATTCCTTCTCAGTTTTTTCATCCCACACATTCACTCCCCCGCCGATATGTTTTATACCCCCCGGTATCTTACGTAATCGTTCCATCCCGGTTTCAACATCACGCTTATCCCCCTCACTAACTTTCTTAATATCCCTCGGCGTGAAGAAAGACCGGCCGGATTTAACGATATCAACAAAACGCATCTCGGTCTTTCCAGACAGCTTTATCTTCTTCATTAATCCAGATAATGCCTCCTCCAACCCTGACTTCCGCAGCATCCCAAGCAGCTTCAACTGTTCTCCTGTTAATCTCTCCCTGAATGAATCATCTTTTTGGGCTAAGGAATAAAGAAGCATCTCGAATTCGTAGGTAAAACCAAGCGTAAGCCCATGTATATTTATGACCCCCTCAGGCAGCCCTTCTAAAGTACTCTTAAAAGCACGTGTGGTCTCTTTGACGTCAGGGGATTTTCTAATATCCACACGGGCTTTTCCTTCGGATATACCAATCAATACCCTCTTTTTCGTATCGCTTAGTTTATTGAATCCCTGGATTACTTCACGTATCTCCTCCACACCCACCCCCTCCAGACATCCACCATATTCACTGACGAATCCGGTTGCATTCACGTTTACCGCATAATCTCCGCCTCGCCTATCAATCATCTTCCCGGCGATAAGTGGCTTCAATCTTGCTCTAATTGATGTGGGGGTTGTAGTTCCCAGTTTTTTCGCCAGCACCTCATCAGAGATTACAGTCTCATTGTGCTCACGTAAGTACTTCTCCATCGCAGCTAAATCCCTTCTGGATCTCATCGGCAGTTTTTTGAAATCCTCCAGAGACACTTCTGCTTTAAAGGATCCCTTTTTCCCTTCCTTTTCTGCCTTATCCTCCTGCCGCCATTTACTGATGAAACCGCTATCCAACAGCAATTTTCTGCCTTCTTTGGGTAGATTCCATCCTAGCGTTGTTTCAGTCATTAGTTTAAGAATGTCCCCTTCTAGAACCGAGTGTTCGCTACCGATAGATTCTAATTTTTTCTTAATACCCCATGCTTTAATGGATTTTTTAGACTTCCATATGTACTTCAGAATTCTCTCATTATCTGGATGTTCCCTTAACAGCCTCCTTAACCCCTCTATCCCCCTGATTTTCTCTTTAACCAGCGTCATGAATCTATCATGCACTTCCCTGAATCCTTCATCGCTTAACCTCCCCTTATAGAACCCCCTATAACCTTCTTTAATATCCTCATTCTCCTTCAGGATGTCCTTTATAACCCTCCCCAACTCCGTATTCTCTAAAACCTCGTCTGATAGAATCTCTTTAAGGTCTATGATTGTTTTCACGAGTATATGATGTTCAATGAACTTATCGAACCTCCACCCCAGCGTTTCTTTAGCGTATTTCATCAACTCTTTCTCTGAGAATATGAATTCAGAAAGACTCCATGAATAGTTTCTATAGAGGTCCTCCCATTTCTCAGGGGTTTCGATTCCTATCCTCTTAAGTTTCCCTATTGCCTCATCAATATTAATTGTTGCCACTCCGGCTCCGGCTCCGCGCGAGAGGAAGTCAGTCTCTTCTCCATTGTTTATCCACCTGTTCCCGCGTTTCTTTTTCTTAATGAAACCCCCTTCTCCCAGAATCCCTCTGCCTTTCATGGTGAGGAAGTAGTATCCCTCATCCGGTTCATGATACACTAAACCCTTATTGATGAGGATTTCAAGAGTAGCGAGGAGGCCTTCACGGTTGATGTTGACTTCCTTAGGAATGTCTGCTTGAATTTCCTCGATTCTAGGTATTTTGTTGAGTAGGCATCTTAAAATTCCCTCCGTCTCCGGATGTTTTTCTAACAACTCCTCTAACTCTTTTATCTCCCTGATTCTCCCTGTGATTTTCCCTGTAACCCAGTCCCTGAATTTCTCATACGCTCCATTGAGTTCTTCATACTTTAACTCCCCTCTAAAGAATCCTTCATAACTTTTTTCAATGTTCGTGTTCCCATCAATGAGTCTCCTTATAAACTCCCCTAATTCTTTGTTCCCTAAAACCTCTTTGGTCAGAATCGGTTTAAGGTCTATGGCTGTTTTCACGAGTATGTGGTGTCTGATGATTCTACCCAGCTTCATCTTTTTCTTAGCGTATTTAATCAACCCCTTCTCTGATAATTCGGATTCTTCATGATTCTCGATATATCCTCTATATGTATTCCTCCATCCCTCGGGGATTCTGATTCCTATCTCACCCAGTTTCTCTGCTGCCTCCTTGACGTCCTGATTACTCGGCCATCCCCCAAACGTCTCCCCCTCCAGCAGCAGTAGTTTAGCTTTCTCTTCTATCGCCCCTTCAGCGTTGAAATATAATCCCTGGTTTACATACTCTCTCCTCAACTTTTCTCTGGCGATGTCACGTAATCTCCCCCGGTCTTCCTCCGATATACTACTCCATAATTCATCCGCATTCTCCCCGGTCTCTCTCTCCCCTATCACCACCTTCACTCTCTGTTCACAAGCGGCATAGAATCCATCCAAGTAGTCAAAGGAGTAGTTCTTAACCACGTAGCCGGCGGCTTTTACCTCAAGATCCCCTCTCCTCTTTATCTCCTCCCCCTCCTTATTTAACTCCTCCGGTGATCTACTCAGTATTCCGTCTACGTTTACATTGAGTTTAACACAGAGTTCATGCAGGCCGGGATGATTTTTCTTGATGGAGTCCCCGGTCACTTCGCTACCCTGTCTTCTCTGTTGAAGTACATATCCAACCAAAAGTTTTGTCACAGAATTCGTGCTCCGAAGAGGCGTGGACCCGGATTCGTCATGTTCAACCTTTATCCCTTCTCTTGGGATTGAATCCCCTGTCTTCGCCCCGCCTGAAGATGAGTCTTTTGATTGTCTCTCCCGTATTTCACGTAACAGCTCTTTTAATTCCTTTATCCCTAACTCCAGCAGTACTTCCTTTACATAACCCACATCATAGCCGTTGAGCGTTTTTTTATCTGTTCCACTGGATTCAAGCTCTTTACGCGTTATCCCTTTAATAATCTCCTGGACATGTTTCTTTTTTATCCCAGCTAAATTTATGCCCTCCTCTCCTATTCTTTCTGATATGGTCTCCAGTGTTGCTCTTCGCAGGGTGTGGGCGAGGATTTTTTTCTTTTTCTTTGTAG
>JAYEKX010000085.1:0-3354 GCA_034716875.1 Candidatus Altarchaeota archaeon
TGGAGAAGGCCATTAAATTCACTTCAGAGCATAGTGACGATAAGCTTGCGAATGATTTAAGGCAACTATTATGGCATACTTGGTCCGGGAAGCACAACTCCATTGGAGAGGCCCTGCCGCTTCTGGGGCATAAATGGGGGGAGCATGTGAAGGGCTTCAGAGACGCCCTCTACGCAATAAGGACGTCGCAGATGGAGAAACATGAGCATAGAAGATTAGATACATTAGACCGAGCGTTAAGGGAATTATTGAACAATATACAGGTAAGATTCAAGGAGTTCACAAACGACCTCAGAATGCCCACATCCATCCTATTCATGGGAGGAGTCCTAATCCCGATGATTGCAGTAATGTTTCTCCCGGCCTTATCCATGATGGGCTTTGAATTAGGAACACCACTATTTCTCTCAACCATACTTACGATTATAATCCTAGCTGTGTTCATGATGTCTGAATTTATACTGGCTAAGAGACCAGTAGCCTTCTCAGCCATCGAGGTTCCGGATGATTACCCAGGATTAACAACACCAGGGAAAATCAGGATAGGGAATAGAGAAGCCTCCCTGATAAAATTTTCGCTGGGGATAGCCGGGCTGATTTCCTTAGTGAGTGCACCCTACCTGCTAAGCTACCCCAATACAATAACAGATAGATTAAACACACTACCGATTGTTGTGGGGGTTTTCACAGGGCTCTGGATATATACCAGATACACTGCACTACCCAGGCTTAAAGTCAGAAACGATATAGAAAGGGCTGAAGAGGAGAGTATTGAGGCCTCCTTTCATATAGGGAACAGACTGTTGAGTGGCATGCCTGCTGAGGAGGCGCTTATCAGGGTTTCAAAACTGCTTTCAAACCCAAAGAAGGATTCACAATTATCAAAGATCCTTGAGAACACGGTGAGAAATATCAGGTATATGAACCTCAGCATCAAAGACGCGTTCTTCCACCCGGATAAGGGAAGCCTGAAGGATACGCACTCGGGCTTAATACACAGCATCTTCAGGATGTTTGTCAACAGCATGGAACGCGGCGTAGAATCTGCCGCAGAAGCATTAATCAACTCCGCAAACCACTTCAGAGAGATACGGAAGGTTGAAAACGCCATGAGAGAGAAAATATCGTATACCACCTCCATGATGAAGGTTTCTGTAACAATGATCGCCCCGGCCTTATGTGCTCTGGCAATCCCACTAACTGAGATATTCATAAAGGTTATGGAAAAGATGAATGCTGACAGCGCAGGTAAGGAGTATATGATGGAGTTTGGCGGTGGAATACTTAAGCCCCCTGCATTAATGCCGGATGTCCTGACCCTGATCCTTGGGGCATACCTGCTCTCGCTGTTGATTATATTAATCAGGTTCACAACCATCCTTGAGTACGGGAATGATGACGTTAAGATCAAGATAGGGATTTCAGAAGCCCTGCCAAAGGCCTTGATAGTGTTCGTGGCGGTCTTGTTCATGGCGAGGCTATTCTTTAATCAGATGATTTAATTATGAGGAGGAAAAAAATGGAACACGATATGACAAAACTGGCGATAGTGGTGTTGAGCGTAATGGTGTTTAGTATATTGATGACGTTTTACGGACAGTTCAATGAACTATTAGGGATAGATGAGGAAATGCAAGAGAAGAGGGATGAGGGGATGTATAAAAACCTGGAAAAATGTATCCCTGGCATGGTTATTGTGGCATTAGATGAAGGATGGATTGTAAAACCAGTATAAGGAAGTCTAGGGTTAAGAGGCTTTGTGTAGAGTGTTCAGGCTGCAGTCATAGCGGTAGTCTGGATGATCCAACCTGCATGAAAAAAACATTTGAGTTATTGAAGAGACATAGGGTGGATGAGATACAGTTTCAAAAAAGGGATTTCAGCGAGCTGTATAGGAAAAAGGAGGTGGATGTTCTGGCGGAGATAGTGGACATATCAAGCTGGCTGGATGAAAGCAAGATCTGGGAGAGAATGGAGTGCAGATCAAAGAAGGATAAGAATAGGTATACGGAATTTATTCAGGGTTTGATCAGGGAATTCCATTCCAACCCCATGAAAGCCTATGAAATGCTGACTGGGGTGATGAAGAGATACCGGCGGGAGCTAGATGAGAAGGATGAATGGAGGTTTAAATACAGCTTCAGGTCCCAGGGGGAGGCATCATATGAGCAGGAGATCATATTATACCTGTCTATCCTGGAGGAGATAAAAAAAGAGGTGGAGGAGAGCCGGCTGATTAAGGCTCATAAGGAAGGAAGCCATAAGGAGTTACTTAAACCCATTATACAGCCTGTATTCATTTCCTCCTACATTGACTTGAAGCCGCCGGATGAGTCAGAGCTTATAAACCTCTACAGGGTGGCTGACTCCGACATCAGGATATATAGAAACAGCGGCGACAACATTTATTTCGTAGACCCCCCGGAACTCTGGCTTTACCCGGATCAGGTGGGTTTACTGACTAAGCTGAATGAATACATCAGTAAAAAACACTCCCTGGAGGTCATTGACCCGGGGGATGCGAGAGACTACTTCAAGAGGATGGGGGATGAAAATCTGCCTAAGTTAACTAACGGCGTTAGCAGGGAGGAGTTAAACAAATTATCGGAGATATTCGCCAGGTACAGTGCAGGCTACGGACTCTTGGAGATACTCTTCAGGGATAAAGGGATATACGATATCTATGTAGACTCCCCCCCGGGCTCAACCTCAGTGTACATAAATCATGAAAAATACGGGAATTGTGTGACCAATATCTATTTAACAGAGGAGGATCTGGAGAGGCTTTCCTCTAAACTCAGGGCTATAGGCGGGAGACCATTTGACGAAGCCAACCCCATACTCGACATGCAGTTAAATGATATCGGGATCAGGGTGGCAGGAATCAGGGAGCCATCCACCTTCGACGGACTCGCGTATGCCTTCAGGAAGCATAGGGAGGATCCCTGGACACTGGCTAAATTCGTGGAGAAAAAAATGCTTTCCTCAAGGGCGGCGGCACTGCTCAGCTTCCTGATTTCAGGGCAGTGTGCCATGCTTGTAACAGGAGCGAGGGGTGCTGGTAAAACCAGCCTTCTCAGCGCGTTGATCGCGGAGATTGATCAGAGAGACCGGATTATTCTTATGGAGGATACTGCAGAGATTCCTACCACATCCCTCAGGAGGGGCGGCTGGAAGATAGAGCATCTCAAGAATCAGTCGGTTGTTGGCCGTAAAAAAGGCTATGAACTGTCTCCGGAGGAGAATCTCAGGACAGCCCTCAGGTTGGGTGAGTCCGTCCTTATCCTGGGGGAGGTGAGGGGTCCGGAAGCCAGGGTGTTGTTTGAGGCTATGCGAATTGGTGCGGCAGGTAAT
>JAYEKX010000086.1:0-3349 GCA_034716875.1 Candidatus Altarchaeota archaeon
CGGATGCCTGCGAGCTCAGGTGCGACGGCCAGAGGGAATGCAATCTCTTTGAGGGCTGCACCCTCTTTGAAGGGAACAGCGGGCAATGCTCTAACTGTGAAGATGATCACTTAACACCCGATGACACAGACTGCACCCACGATTCCAAGTATGATGCGGATGGCGACCCCTGCCCGGGCGAGCCACACGACTGCTACGAGAAGATATGTAAACAGGATGCTGTGGTTGGCTTATTCTACTCATTCGATGCGGATTTAGTGTTTATAGTTGACACCTCCGGTTCCATGGATGGTGAGTGGAAGAGTCTCTGCAGCATAATGTCTTACGTAGTAAGTGAACTCGAGGCGGGAGGAATAAATGTTAAATACGACATCTATGGGCTTGGTTCTAAAAAATCCTGTTCCACAGGTTATATACCCGGGGATAGCGAAAGCTGGGGTTGGGGAACGGAAGATAAGGCGAAAAACTACCCCTGGAGACCTGCGGCCAAAGGGATAATATTCCCTGTCTCCGATGAGGGTGCAAATTATGGAGACCCATGGAATAGTGTGGATGATGCCTCCATAACCGCTGCAATAGCTGCGGCGAAAAATCAGGATCCTCCTGTTGCAGTATTCGGGTTATATGGTGACGGTTCCAGCGATGATGTCATATCCGGGATGAAGCGTCTATCCACTGAAACAGGCGGGACAGCATACAAGTTCACTAACAAAGATGCTGTGGCCGAGGCCATAATCAACGCGGTTGGTACGTGCCCTGATTATTTCACAAAGATATACTGGGATATGTATTCCCGTAAATGGAGTCCTTGGGAGGAGCATAAACCCACCCCCCCTCAACCGGAGAAGAGGATGTTCTGCTCTCTGGAGGGTGCTGTGGAGGGGGTTACAACCTTCAGTATCCCGAATATAACCATAGAAAGACTTGAGTCCACAGAGACTGAATGTGGTTGGTATGATACCTGCCCCGCGGGGTGGATCAGTGAATTGAGGGGTGAATTCATGGGGGGTCTATGGGGGACCTGTTGTGACCCGCTTACAACACCTGAGAATATGTTTGAGTATGGTATTTGTAACGATCCAAGTTTTGAATCCCTTACACAATGTAAACATTATTTTGGAGACTCAGTCACACATTATGAAGGTACTGTAGACCCTGCATGTCCGTATATAAATGTTGTTAGATCAGAGGGAACCTGCCCCATGTATGATGGTACAGTCCCCTGTTGGGTGAAATGCTATAAAAAAACAGGACCGCATGCCTATTGGTGTTGCCCACCACTTACTAATTTATCTGCTGAACCTGTTGTGTCAGACGAGCATGTATGGAGGATAGAGCATCCCGCGTTTACCTTAATTGAGACAGGCAACATGCCTTTTGAAGTATTAGGTCCGGAGTTGGAGATTAGTGGTGATGAATACATGATAAAGAGGGTTTACCTTCCAAAACCAACGGACCCGCATACTCATCAGGATGAGTTTATCGTCAAGTCTGAACTGGTTTTAGCCTACACCCTTCTTGAATCAGTGGGCGGGTCTGTAGATAATCCGACCCCGTTTGAGATAATCGCAACCCACTCCTATAGGAGCATGATATTGAGGGATACGTATTATGTGGCGTGTGAACACAAGAGGTGTCAGGGCAGATGCACTTGTTGCGACTGCAGTTGTATGGATGGGGAGTGTCCTTTAAGTGGAGAATGAAAAAAAACATGGAAATCAATCAAGCCAACAGGAGGCGTAGGTTGCTGGTGAATCTACTGGTTTTAATTATGATTCTCGGACTCGGAAAAACAGTTGACGCAGGCAGCATCTGCACCTATGAGGAGGGTTCTTCAGCAGAGATTGAATACGTCCGCACCTGGGGTTGTTACCATAACCCTAATTGTTTTAGTTGTGATTCCATACTTAATCCACTTATAGGAGATTGCAAGAATGAGATACTAATTAACGTTAAGGTAAAGAACACAGGTACAAAAAAGTGTTGGTATAAAGCAGAAGTGTATACGACAAAAGGTTCGCATATTTATTTCATAGCTGATGGAGAGATTGAACCAGGCAATGCCCGCACATTGTCCAGAGACACTGCGAATGATGGGAGCATAAGTACAGAACAATTCTCTGACAGATACGTTGCCAGGATTTTTGTTTGCACGGAGAGTGGATGGCTAGGTCTAGGTTGCGATAAGTGGATGCCGCTTCCACCCACTACCGCTAAAGAGGTCTGTTGTGGAGCCTGCAGCTGTGATGAGGATGGACAACACGGTGTTGACTGCTTTGGGGGATGCGAGGCCTCCTGTGAGTGTGATGGTGAATACCCGGGGGGTTCTGTGTGCGGTAGTAACTGCTACCCAGTCGGTGAAACACCCCCAACACCCATCGAACCTTGCTCGCAGGGGGTGTGTGAAAGTGCGAATACCTTCCCTCCAGCATGTAAGTGCGGTGATCCGGGGGGGGAGGAAACGGAGGACGGCAAACGTTTCTGTTGCGCATCCCTGGGTAAGGTATTTACGGATAAGGATTCCTGTGACGCCTCATGTATTCCCTGTCCATATGGTGCGTGTGAGGAGAAAAACACCGAACCATTCCCATGTACGTGCGGTGGTTTAGATGGGGAAGACACGTATGAAGGCTCACTTTTCTGTTGTGCATCCCAGGGTAAGGTGTTTGCGGATAAGGCCTCTTGTGATGCGTCGTGTACTCCAACACCCCCACCAGAGATACCGGAAGAAGAGATTGAATACACAGATGAGTATAGGGGTTGTGGAGACATAACCTATGAGGAGGATTGCGATTGCGGCGGTTGTTGCTGTGACTGTGAGGGTGCAGAGGGTTGTGAAATGCATTGTAAGTGGAGATCCCGCATAGAACAGAAAACTGATTTGATAGATATTCCGAGAACAGTAGTCCAGCATATAACAATCCCTAAGGTGAGTCACGAGAACATACTGGATAACACCAAAATCTCGGTAACCGAGGTTATTGATCAATACGTGGATGAGTGGGGGGGCAGGAGGATTTACGGGATCCTGAATGTTACCCTGGAACCGGATATATTGAGTGAATTCCTTTATGTGGTGAATGATTCAGCCATCCTTTATTCCCCTATGTTTTATCCCGTAAAGCATTATCTCTACAGGAAGAATCTGGGTCCTGGACCGGCTACACGTCAATATAATTACTCCGATAATTACGGGCTTGAAAGCGTGGAGGAATATGAATTTCCGCAGGAGTGCAAGAGGACCTGCCCCCCATCGATTTCATCGCTGTGTCAGTGTACAGAGGGGGATCGGACTGATGTTATATGTACTGATATTTCAACCGGGGAGGAGTATTACCCCAACAAGGAT
>JAYEKX010000087.1:0-3327 GCA_034716875.1 Candidatus Altarchaeota archaeon
CGTATCGTTTTTGACTGTCTTGGTGCGGGCAAGAGGGTTCTTTATCTGTCAACCCACACCAGCCGGGAGGATGTTATAGCTGAGATGTCCTCCTATTCTTTTTTTGATCCAAAGCTTGCGGATTCGGAGAATATGCGGATAGAGGGATACTTCAACAACCTCCCGGAGGTTGCCGATATGGCAGTGGAATTTGACGTCTGTATAATAGATCCATTCTCCGCTTTGATAATGAACAAGGACAAGGGTTACGTAGTTGATTTTTTGGGCACGCTGAAAAAACTCAGCAGGAAGAGGGATATGAGATTTTTTCTTTCCATGGATCACGGTATTTCCGAGGAACGGACAGAGAATATTGTAAGGTCCATGGTTGATGGTATTATTCACTTTAAGGAGATGGTTGTGGGTCGCAGGATCGAGAGGTACGTTTATGTGCCTAAGTTGAAGGGGAGAATTCCGATGGGGGAGATGACTCCGATTATTGTTACTGAGAAGGGGATAGTTGTTGATACCAGGCAGACGATAAGGTAGGAGTATGACCCATTTGTTTACCGGCTATTTATATACTTCCAATTTATATTCTTAATAATGCCATCTAATTTGTAAGGTAAATTATAAAGTAAAATGAAAACCACAGTAATACTTGACGACAACATCTACTCGTTTCTGGTCAGGGAATCGGAGCACAGATACGGCACAAGGAAAAAGATGTCCTTAGTGCTGAATGAACTGATAAGAAAATACATAGTAAGTAGAAAAGAGATGTTTGGAACCACCAGGCCATTCAACGTCTCGGATATAAGGGATGAAGGTGACAGAATATGAAATACCTGATTGATTCCTACGGCTGGTTTGAGTATTTCTTTGGCTCAATGAAGGGGGAGATTATCAAAAAAATAATAATAAGCGAGGGCGAGGTTATAATTTCGCCCGTAAACCTGATCGAGGTTTATTCAAAATACCTGCGTGAGAGGCCAAAAGAAGCGGAGGATAAGAAAATTTTTATGCTTTCAAGAAGCAGGATGATCCCTTTGAACAAAGGAATTTCAGAGGTTGCATCAAGATTCAAGGTTGATCTGGGCATGGGACTTGCCGGGTCCATAATCCTTGCAACCGCAAGGGAGGAAAAGGCAAAGGTGGTTACCGGGGACCAGCATTTTAAGGGAATGAAAGATGTTGTTTTTCTTATGTGATATAAAATGCTATTCGATGCGGACATAAGGCATAACACAGTTGTTCTGTTTTTTTTAAGCAGCTTGGATGCTGTCTCAACCTATCTATGCATAGAATCCGGGTTTTATGAGGCAAACCCTTTGATACGTTTTTTTTATGACTCCATCTTTCCGGGAATGATTCTTCACCTGATACTGTACTGGTTCATAGCGCTTTTCATTGCATACCTGGCAAAGAGGGTGTCTAAGACAAGCAGACATCTGGCAGTCTCGATACTGTTGATATATGCGGCAAGATCGTGCTTTCTGGCATTCAATAACTTTATCATACTGATGGGTTTTGTGTCCTGAAAGAACAACTAAGTTAATCCAGATACCTCACATATTTCATGAGATCCCATGCGTCCTTGATTTCTTTATGTGAATCAAGAACCATGTAGGCTTTTTTCCCTAGACCGAATGAGGAACTCATTACCAGTTGTCTTTCACCGAAGATTTCTATCCCGTTAACCGGCGTGTGTCCCACAATCATCGCCTTGCATCCGATATTTTTCAGGAAATCCTCCACATCCTCTGTGAGATAATCTTTTCTCGGCCTGTTCCAGAGCAGTCCGCGCAAGATACTTCCATCATGTCCATCACCAGCTGCATCTTTAATATCCTGTAATGAGTTCACGTTAAACGGGGGTCCTGCGTGGCTTATAAAGACCCCGTTTCCTGTTGTTAACGCTATTGGTAATTTCCTGAAGAATTCCACATACCTGTTTAGTCTCTCCATCCATTCATCCCCAAATCTCACCCTCAGGGCTTCTATAAATTCCTCGCTCTGGTTAACCTGGGTTTTTCCAACGCATTTATTTATTATATGACTCCATTCATGGTTGCCTAGGAGAATAAGGAAACGGGGGCTGGTATTGAATTCCATAGCAGTCTCCAGAATCTCTATGCTTCCGTCGAATCCGGCTCCGTTCAGGGAGTGGATTAAATCGCCGGTAAAGAGGATACTGCCTCCCTCCCTATCCCAGATTTCAAGATACCTCCTAAAGTCGTTCAGGTTCCCGTGTAGGTCTGTGACAACAATAAGTTTATCGTCAGAGTCTAGTTCATGTACCGCCTCCATTTTCTTCTACTACACAACTGAAACAGCTAGGGGATTCATCTTCCCCGAATGGATTTGTATTATCCCTGATGTGCCTGCATTTGTTGTTGTTGAAGCCATCCCCGATGAATTGGTCACGTCACCTGCAGGGCTGAATGTAACGTCACCAGACATTCTGATAAAGGATACGCCAACACCCTCTACAAGACCTCCATCTATATCTCTGACCGTGACGTCTATTAAATCACCTGCCGCATATGATGTTGCTGATGCTTCCATGCTCACTGCCGGATTAAAATTCTTATTTGCAGGTATCTTAATGTTTTCCGAAATACCTATCATTTTTGTGTCATCCACAACGGTCAGGTTAACATAAAAGGGGCCTGACTGGTTTAGTATCATTCGCACCTTTTTTCCTGTGATATTGTGAACCTGATACGTTCCATTACTTGCCAGCCAGTGATAACCCAAGATAGAGCCGTCGTCAAAGGAGTCCGAGCCATCCAGAACAAGGATGTCTCTTTCTGCTACCCCCAGATCCTCTGTTTCAATCAATAATTTTATAACCGGAGTAGGAGGAGTATAGAGCCGGGTGAAGAAGTTGTCATAGTCAGTTGAGAGTGTTATCTCCAGGGGTTTTATGATCGAGATGTTGTAGTCTGGATCGTAATTGGAAGTGAAGTTTACAGAAAATAATCTGCTTTCTTTTGCTGGAATCCATAGTTTAACGGAGGAGTTATGAGTGTAGATTACTCCTTCTATTTTGCTGGTGAAATTATCAGCTTCTTCGTCGTTGATGGATACCCTCGTTAGGTATGAATCGCGGGAGTTTAGATTTAATACGGATACATCCAGCCTCTCCAGCCTCAGGTTGGTTTCATTAAATTCAGGGTATATGGACATGATGCGGAGTTCCTCTCCTTCTACTGCGGAAATATGGGTTGCTCTTTTCATTTCCTCTCTTTGAATTTGAGAGAGCATGGCGGCAAATCCGGCGGCGGCAATGATTACAACCAATGTTAGCATCAGGGCTCCCACTACATTAGACATTCCTTTATC
>JAYEKX010000088.1:0-10467 GCA_034716875.1 Candidatus Altarchaeota archaeon
ACCCCCTCATCAACCAGCACAACAACGACTACGACAACAACAACCTCATCAACCAGCACAACAACGACTACAACAACAACCTCCTCATCAACTAGTACAACAACGATGCCGTTAGAATGTAGGGATTTAGGTAATTGTCTTGAATGTTTAACCGGGGGCTGCGACTGGTGTGATCGGAATCTGCCAATTGTTGGTGATTATAGTTATTGCATAGATGGTGAAGACTGTGATTGGTTGAATTGCTTTTTAGGTAGGTGTATAACAAACCCGGATGATTGTCCAGCTACTCCAACATGTAATGGCGTATGGAGCAATCCTGGTGAGGACTGTAATACCTATTGTGCATCTATTTCCGAACCATGCATTGAAGCCTGTGATGTAACTGGTTCTGGAGAAACTGTAGGTAATCCCTGTGGCTCAAATTGGGCTACACACGACTGCAGTTATTTCACCTCCTATCAACAATGCTGCGTCTGTGGAACGACCACAACCACCACATCGAGTACAACATCATCCACAACCTCCTCATCAACCAGTACAACATCATCCACAACCTCTTCCTCAACCAGTTCGACCACGACAACCGTTCCAGTTACAACTACTCTACCAGTAACTACAACCACTATACCTGCAGTAACCACTACCACCATACCAGTAACTACAACCACCGTCGCGGTAGACTGCTCCGTAGACATTAAATTTGTGCCTGATCAAAATGAGTATTGTGCTGGTGACTTATTCGATGCAATTCTGGAATTCAGAGCTAATGGTGTGTTGACGGATCCTTTAAAGGGGTCAACTCAGGTAATACTCTATAACCCCTATCACCCAAATGGTGTTGATGTCACAGGAGATTTTGGTAAGGTGACTGCAGGCATCTATAAGTCGACTGCTAGGGCCGGTATCCCTGGAACCAGGAGGTGGACTGTAGAGACAACAATAAGTGGTTGTAATGCGGAAACAGAGGATAGTTTTGGGGTTATAGACTGTGGGGCCACGACAACCACCCTCCCAGCGGATTGCCACGTTCATATTGATCCTCCCTGGTTAACAACAGATTATTATGGTATAAAGATGTTGGATAAGGGTTGCACGAGTCAGTGCGGTACAGAGTATTTGGTCGGAATCAGGCCAAGATGGGAGGGTTATATGGAACCTTACTGTGGGGAAAGTCTCGTGGTCTGGCTCGATCCAGGTATTACTCCGTTAGATGTAGGTAAGTGTTACTTTGTGTTTATAGATACCGGCACAGATTGTGGGTCCGCGATAACTCACGTTGATTCTATTGACTGTTTTGAGTGTCCAGGTGTGAGCACTACCACAACCACAACACCTGCAAAATCAATAACAGTACTTTCTCCAAACGGAGGAGAGAACTGGGAGGCAAATAAAGCTTATGATTTTACCTGGAGTTCTACAGGGATGAGCGGTACAGTAAAGGTTCATCTCTACAAGGGAGGGACATATTATGCATCAATAGCTTCCAGTGTACCTGTTTTAGAGGGGAAAATCACCCGAATAATTCCAAGTCATATCCCCACAGGTAGTAATTATCAGGTCAAAATTACCAGTAATGAAGATGGGAATATTAATGACATATCCAATGGATATTTCACAATAAGTTCTGCTCCAACTCCAAAATCAATAACAGTACTTTCTCCAAACGGAGGAGAGAACTGGGAGGCAAATAAAGCTTATGATTTTACCTGGAGTTCTACAGGGATGAGCGGTACAGTAAAGGTTCATCTCTACAAGGGAGGGACATATTATGCATCAATAGCTTCCAGTGTACCTGTTTCAGAGGGGAAAACTGCCCGAACAATTCCAAGTAGTGTTCCTGCAGGTAGTAATTATCAGGTCAAAATTACCAGTAATGAAGATGGGAATATTAATGACATATCCAATGGATATTTCACAATAAGTTCTGCTTGATGATGATTCTGATACTACCTACTGTAAAGCAGAACACTTCAATATAGAGAGTAATTTGAGAAGTGATTCATAAAACCTTATCTCTTCTCAAGGTGTCTAGGAGCTTCAGCACGGAGTATGAGGCCCGGGTTATGCCCATACTCCTCTTTTCGGTGTCAGTGCCCACCAAGTAGATACCCCCTAAAGGTGTTTTTATATCAGCAAATTCCGTGTTTATGGTCCAGACAGCTTTTTCCGGAATCAGGGTTTGATAATGAGTCATCTCGACTTTATCCTCAATATTGGGCATGATCTCGAATATGGCGTTAAGGCTTTTTTTCTTCTCCCTCTCTGAATTAAAATTATGGGGAAGCCTGAATGCAAAGCCCACCAGCTGTTTCCCTTTAGGAGTTAATGAAGAGTCGTAATTAGAGATGGGGACTACCCAGGTGTAGGGATCTGAATCCACCCATATCTCCGAACCCCTCCTCTTGAATATACGCTTCCCTAAACCCAGCCAGATAGTAAGGATATTATTCTGGGGTAATTTATTCAAGGATTCTTTATAACCACTTGACAGACCCTCAACCAATCCAGGTAGATCAGATGCAAACCCGGAATAAACTAATGTAGTGTATTCATATTCATTTTCTGAAGTCTCTATCCTCTTCTCCGCAGGATAGATCCTTACAACCTCTTCATTGGTTTTAATCTCCACCTTGTTTTTAGGCATAGAGGATATTATTGCTGTAATCAGGGATCTGAGACC
The DNA here is from genome assembly GCA_034716875.1 of Candidatus Altarchaeota archaeon. GTDB lineage: Archaea > Altiarchaeota > Altiarchaeia > IMC4 > QMZM01 > QMZG01. The sequence goes on from JAYEKX010000088.1 coordinate 2,681, forward strand.
ACCCTTGGGATACACCTGATCTAATGCACCCTCCTTCATTAGAATGTTGTAGAGCTTATCCAGGACTCCATTAGACCTGCTCTTGTAATGCTCACTATCCAGGAATCTCGCTACGGGGGTATCATCCATGGAAGCACCGGTCATGAAATAGGATATACAGTTCAGAAATTTCAGGGTGGATTCACTCAACCCACCTCCAACCAATTCCCCGATAGATTTCTTTGACAGATCTTCTCCGGAATTGAAGATGTAGGAGACGCTGAACAGGGTCTTCATGAGATGGAGTCGATCCATCTGAGGGATTAAGTCGAATGTAAACCATCCTTTAAGATTCCATGGGAAAGCCCTCACCCTATTATTAAGCCTCACGTAATACCTGCCATGAGGAACGAAATTAGGGATGATGTCGAAATACTCCTGCATCAACTCCTTTAAGGGACCATGCTCTAATCGGGTGATAATATGTGGCCCAGTATCCACCTGGTATCCATCCACCATGTAGGATCGACATACTCCACCAATTTCCTCCTCCCTCTCCAGAACCAAAACACTTTTTCCTTCCTTAGACAATGCCAGGGTTGTCAAGAGACCACTGATCCCCGCACCCACAACAACAACATCCCTTTGCTCCATTCTTTATTTTACTATAAAAACAACATTATGGCTATAACCCCGAAGATGGATTCCATCCCGATTAAAATCAAAACCAGGTTTTTCTCTGTAATTCCTCCTGTAGCCTTCATTATCCACTGGCAGAAGCCCACAGGTTTTCCCCTGCAAACCAGTTTACTCCAACCCTGCTCCCCCCACCAGTCACTACTTGGGAATCTACTCCTGGCTTTCATGAAGAAATCAATTGCATAGGGGATTATTATGATAACGCCCGCCATCTCAAAGTTCCCGATTATCACTGAAGAGGCTATCACCGCACCGATACTTAATGTACCAAGATCACCAATTAAAACCCTAGCAGGATACCGGTTATAGCATAGAAAAGCCAGTAAGGCACCACACATCGCCAGCAGTAGGATGGCTGCTTCAATCTCCTCAATACCTACCGCAATAACCCCCAGGGAAAAGCAGGCAACAGCCCCCATCCCCGCCTCTAATCCATTAAACCCGGCCAACATATTGGTTACATTAGATGCGCCCGCTACACCGATGGGTATAATGAGTAATGTATAAAAAATTCCGAAAGGAACCGGTCCAATGAAGGGGATAGACAGGGTAGTGTCGCCCGCCTTCACAGCTACCAAGGGGAGGGCGGCAAATAGGGGCAGAGCAGCTTTAACAGCCTGATGCATAGTGAAGAGATCATCAAATATACCGACTAAGGTCATTAACATGATGGTGGCGAAGGCGGCGAGGATGAATTTAAGCTGGAAGTCTTCATTAAAGAACCCGAAAAAGGTGGATAAAGCAATTGCCAGTAACAAGCCGGCACTTAATCCGAAGACCACTGCGAAACCACCCATCTCAGGTATCTCCGGTTTATCCGGCTTGTTCACATCTCTTCCAGTGATGCCTGCCCTCTGTAATTTAGGTATTATCCAGGGGGTTAATACTAATGTTGTGAGGAATGAAACCAGGAATATAGGGATTAAACCATACATGATTATTTATCTTTTTGAATCCATAATAACTAAGGATACAAGAAAATTTTGCGTAGCAAAATTTTGTGTCGCATAGGAAGGTATACATCTTCCTATACGATAAAAAAATAAGCGGCCGTAGTGTAGCCTGGCCATCACTCGAGCTTGCCAAACAAAAAAATTGGTGTAAATAGCTTGTGACTCGGGTTCGAATCCCGACGGCCGCAAATTATTTCGCATAAGTAGTATCCCCTAGGGGATACTACATAGTTTGTCGTCGGCAAACTCCGACTTTGAATCCCGACGGCCGCATTTATTTAATCTCTCTCAGAACCAACCGTAAATTTTCATCTAAATTTTTTGAGGTGTCTACTGTGATGTGGATTTCATCATCCCCCAGGGGCTCATAAACATCCTTCATTCCATGGTATATCCTGAAGGTGGCATCGGAAACAGCTTTCTGGTCTTTGGATCTTTCCTCCATCCTTTTTATAACTATCTCTTCCGGACAGATACATTCAATTATTAAATAATTGGTATTTAATTCCTTAGCGATTTCGTAGGCTCCCTCCCGTTGAGTCTTCTTGGAAAAAGTTGCATCCAGTATGCATGAATCCCCTTTCTTAAGTATCTCTTTTGCCCTTTCATACATCCCTTTGTAGGTCTTTTGGGTCATCTCTTCCGTGTAAAGACCTATGCCAAAATCCTCATGACGGTGTTCATTCTGGTGTATGCCAGCCAGCTCCTTTCTGATCTCGTCTGTCCTAAGAATACTTGCACCGACTTTTCTTGCAATCCTCTTCGCTAAATAACTCTTCCCGGTTCCCGGGAGCCCCATCACCAGGAGCAGCATAGGTTTCTTCATCTTACATCTTAGAAATTTCTGGTGTATCCCAAAGCCAGATTAAAGTATCTCCTGCAGAGTGTCTCCGCAGTTGCCCCCTCTTCACTCAGTCTGAAACCAATCACCTTCGCACGGACATAAGCCCTATAGCATTTATAGAAATCCAGAAGCTTTAATATACCCTCATCCCCACTGTATTCAACATATTTTTCAACGAAAAAATTTGTTAAATCCCTTCTATCGTGGAAGTCCAGGTCCATAGCCATGAAGGCTGTTTCCGCAGCTACATCAGAGCAACTGAATGCCTTATTGAATTCTATAGCATCAAAGATATGAATCCTTCCATCAACTATAAAGATGTTTCCAGAGTGCACGTCACCATGACATTCCCTGATTCTCCCCTCCCTGATTCTATCCTCAAAAAGTTCCTTATGGGTTTTGATGAAATCATTCACCCCCTCCTCGATCTCGTCAAACACATCTTCCCCCACAACATTCCCTCTTAGATTCCTTGTCTGGTCGAAATTCTGTATCCAGTGTTTCTTTATAAAGGATACGGACCCGTATTCATCTATGCCTTCCCCGGTCGCTGCTTTTTCATGGAATTTCACTAGGATTCCTGCAATCTCATCCACAGTTCCCTCATCCACCTCATTCCCCTCCAAAAGCTTATTCATCATCCTCTCCTGGGGAAGCTCCTTCATTTTCACCGCATACTCTATAATATGATCATTACCACCTACCCTGACCAACCCTTCCGACTTCGTTATGGGAACCACCCCCAGGTAGAGCTCTGGACAGAGTCTCCTGTTCACCCTGATTTCTTCCATACAGAAGAACTTCCGTTTCTCCAGTGTGGTGTAGTCCAAAAACCCGTAATCCACTGGTTTCTTTATTTTATACACAAACCTTCCGGTGAGGAATACCCAGGATACATGGGTCTGCAGAAGTTTTACATGATTAACTTCCTCATCATAAACAGATGGATCCATTAATGCCTTCACAAGTTCCTCGGCCATTTTATTTATTTATGCCCCATAAATTTGGATAAGATCATTGTCTTATGATATCGAATTCAAACTCAAATCTGACGTAAATCTGACGCATTTATTTTAGTATGCACTAAGTGGGGACGGAACATTCTGATTACCCCATTTTTACACTAAATTTTTCGAGTTTGAAATGAATAATTTCATCGATTCTTTTTTCACCCATCACCCCCCCCTCACTCAGATTAACCTTCAACCCCTCTTAGCAAGCTTTCCTATATTCTTAAATGATTCCTCAACATCGTCTAGGGTGTAGTTTGATTTAACACCTTTTTTGACTAAGAGATCCATCATCTCACCAACTGAAACATTTGCGAATCTGGCTGCTTCAGACATGGAAAATATTCCGTTTGCATATCTTTCCACCGCAATTTTTTTAGATGATTTATCCAATCCTATCGGAACAGTTTTTATTGTAGTAGTCCTAGTGAATGCAACAACGTATTAACAAAACCGGTGTCAGAGAGTCATTGCATTATACCTATAGCTTCACTCTATCCACTTGGTAGTACGTAATATCCCCTTCCTCGTCGACGATGGCGTAGATCATGGCTTTGTTGACGTTCTGGGAAAGCCTCACTGATCTCGCGATCTCCGGGAATGAGCAGGTGTATTCCTCAGGGATTACGTGCACCAGGCATGTGGAGTGAGCGGATTTAATACTGCCGCCGCGTTCATAAACCCTGAAGTCCGAGCCGAACTTCAACCCAGTCCTGACTAATAAGCCACGGCCTCGTAAGTCAGAGTAAACAGTGTATTTGGCGTAGAAATCCTTCTCGACTTTATTACCCTTCTTTAAGAGATCATCAAAATCAAGCATCTTTTTCCCGTCAGTAACCCGCATCTTCTCATTCTCTACGAGATAGACTGCCTCAATCAAAGAAACCTCATGTCGCTTGCCTCCCTCCTCCCCAAAACCCTTCTCATTAAGGAAGGATCTTAAATCATTATCCCCTACAATAACCTTCGTGCCTGAGAGAATCCCTGCAGCAGGTTTAGTTTTCCTCACCATTTTATTAACCTATCTTATATTATTCTACTTTAAAAACATAAAGAAGGGAAAAAAAATGATTTCTTTGGGACTGGAAGGTACAGCCCATACACTGGGGATAGGGATTATTGATTCCGAGGGGATACTTTCAGATATCAGGAAAACCTACATGCCGACGGCAGGCATACACCCTAGGGAGGCGGCTCAGTTCCTTGGGGAGAAATTCAGGGAAGCCGTTGATTTGGCACTGGAGGAATCCGGCCTGGATTTCAGAGACATAGACTTAATCTCCTTCTCCCAGGGTCCCGGCATGGGTCCCTGCCTCAGAACAATTGCGACAGGGGCAAGGGCACTCTCCCTCCACCACAAAATCCCTATTCTCGGGGTGAATCACTGCGTAGCCCATATAGAGATAGGTAACTTTCTTGGTAAATTAAGGGATCCTCTGGTTCTCTATGTCTCTGGCGGCAACACACAGATACTGAAGTTGAAAGATAAACGCTACAGGATATTCGGTGAGACCCTGGATATTGGGGTGGGTAATATGCTGGATAAATTCGGGAGGGAAACTGATTTGAAGCATCCCGCCGGACCCAAGATCGAGAAGCTGGCGGAGAAAGGCAGGAACTATATTGAACTACCTTATGTGGTTAAGGGAACGGATCTATCCTTCTCAGGGGTTTTAACTGCTGCAGTGAATAAATTTAAGTCCGGTGAATTCCCTCTGGATGATCTCTGTTACTCAATCCAGGAAACATCATTCTCTATGTTGACGGAGGTGACGGAGAGGGCTTTAGCGCATCTTAAAGTGGGGGAAGTCCTCCTTACGGGGGGTGTTGGGAATAACAACAGGTTGCGGGAGATGATGAAGAAAATGTGCAGGGAACATAAAGTGAAATTCAGTGTTCCCGATAAGTACTGTAGTGACAACGGCGTAATGATAGCTCTTTTAGGTCGAGTAATGTATGAAGCAGGGGTTAGACAAGAGATAGAGGATACGGTGGTGAGACAGAGATTTAGAACCGACAGCGTTGAAATAATCTGGTAGGGGCTAATATTTAAGTTTTGGGGATAGTATAGTAACCTAGAGGATACAATGAAGAAAGTAAAGAAACCCAGTCAAAAAATAGTGATGAAGAAGGAGGGGAAGAAGGGAGGGAAGAAGAAGGACATGATGGAGATGTCGTGGAGTGATTTCAAGAATACTGATGATATCCGGATTCCGAGTAAATTAATTGATCAGGTTATCGGGCAGGATAAGGCGGTTAAAATAATAAAGAAGTCTGCTAAACAGAGGAGGAATGTTCTCTTGATAGGGGAGCCGGGAACCGGAAAATCCATGCTGGCGAACGCTATGACGGAACTCCTGCCCCCTCAGGAGTTGGTTGACATATTGACGTACCCTAATGCTGAGGATGAGAATAATCCGAAGATAAAGACGGTTCCGGCAAAGGAGGGAACAAAGATAGTAAAGACGGTCAGGGAGAAGGAGGGTCTTAGGGAGAAGGCGAAAAGACCGAATACCGGGTTGATTATAGGGTTATTCATTATTCTACCAATGGTTTTGTATGCTGCGCTTATACTTGGTAAGATGTATTTTCACTATGACAAAATAGAAATAGATTCTATGTTGTTTTTCATACCAATGGGTCTGGGTTTCATGCTTCTTTTGTTTTCCAGCATGAATCTTAAGGGTATGATGTTTGGCGGCGCTAAATCAAGTGTTCCCCGGCTTATTGTGGATAACTCTACCCGGAAGAGTGCTCCATTCTACGATGGGAGTGGAGCGCACGCTGGAGCCCTGCTGGGCGATATAAAACACGATCCCCTGCAGAGTGGGGGGTTGGGAACCCCACCTCATTTACGGGTGGTCTCCGGATTAATTCATAAGGCAAATAAGGGTGTTTTATTTATCGATGAGATAGGGACGCTAGGTAAGTCACAGCAGGATTTATTAACTGCACTGCAGGAGAAACAGTTGTCTATAACCGGGAGGAGTGAGATGAGTTCAGGTGCCATGGTTATGACCGACCCGGTTCCCTGTGATTTCATATTGATAGCAGCAGGAAACTATAGTGTGATGCAGCATATGCACCCTGCTCTGCGCTCCAGGATTCGCGGCTACGGCTACGAGATCTACATGGAAGATGTGATGGATGACAGTGATATAGCCCGGAAAAGGCTGGTGCAGTTTGTAGCTCAGGAGGTGGATAGAGACGGGAAAATCCCTCATTTCACTAAAGAGGCGGTGGAGGAGATAATCAGGGAGGCCAGGAGAAAGGCGGGAATGAAAAACAAGATCAGTTTAAGATTCAGGGAGCTCGGCGGTTTAATAAGGGCGTCAGGTGACATAGCCATAGAAAAAAAGCACAAGTATGTTACTAGAGGGGATGTCCTTGAAGGAAAGAAATCGGCAAGAACCCTGGAGCAGCAGATTGGTGACATATATATCGACCGTAAAAAGGAATACAACATCTTGATAACCAAAGGAGCTAGGATAGGCCGGGTTAATGGTTTAGCTGTTTTAGGGGAAGGCGGTACAATCCTTCCCATAGAGGCCGAGGTTGCAGTAGGCGGTAAAAAATCAGAGATTATTGCTACCGGAAAACTTGGGGAAATAGCGAAGGAGGCGGTTCAGAATGTATCGGCCGTTATAATGAAGATCTATGGTGAGGACATTAAAGAGAAGTATGACATCTTCGTTCAATTCCTGCAGACGTATGAAGGTGTTGAAGGTGACTCCGCCAGCGTTAGTATTGCAGTCGCCGTTATCTCCGCACTAAGGAATGTTCCTGTTGAACAGAGTGTCGCCATGACCGGTTCTTTAACCGTGAGGGGGGAAGTCCTCCCGGTAGGCGGGGTTACCCAGAAAATAGAGGCTGCCGTGGAAACGGGGCTGAAGAAGGTCATCATCCCCAAGAGCAATGAAAAAGATGTTCTCCTGGAGAAGAGGTATGAAGGAAAAATCGAGATAGTAACCGCAGAAAATCTCCTGGATGTCTTAAGGCATTCCTTTGTGGATGGTAAAGACATAATTGAAAAAATGAGTTCATTGACTGAACAGTAATATTTATTAACGCCCTTATATTTACTTTCTTTTCTAAATAGTTAGGTTTTACGATGGAAATTGATGAACTACCTGGTGTGGGTGAAAAGGTTGCTGAGAAATTAAAGGAGGCTGGTTTTTCCAGTGTTGAATCCATTGCAGCCGCATCCATATCCGAGTTGAAGGATGTTGGTTTAGGTGAATCATCTGTAGTGAAGATTGTTAATGCCGCCCGGGAAAACATGAAGATGGGTTTTGAAACCGG
>JAYEKX010000088.1:10477-12845 GCA_034716875.1 Candidatus Altarchaeota archaeon
GAGAGCTGATTGGCAAGATAACCACCGGTAGCAAGGAACTGGATAAATTGATTGGAGGCGGTGTTGAAACCCAGGCTATCACAGAGCTCTACGGCAAATACGGCTCCGGGAAAACCCAGATAGGGCATCAACTCGCTGTAACTGTTCAATTACCTAAGGATAAGGGTGGCCTAAACAGGTCCGCAATCTATATCGATACGGAGAACACGTTTAGACCCGAGAGGATTCAGCAGATGGCGAAAGCCCTTGGTATGGACCCTAAAAAGGTTTTAGGGAATATCCATGTCGCAAGAGCCTATAATTCTGATCACCAGATGCTTCTGGCGGAGAAGGCTTCTGAACTAGCGGGGGAGTATAACGTTGGTTTGGTTGTTGTTGACTCACTTACAGCACACTTCAGGGTTGAGTATGCAGGAAGGGGTACTCTTGCCGGGAGACAGCAGAAAATCAACAGGCATATGCATCTACTCCAGAGGCGGCTGGGTGATCTCTACAATACAGCTATCGTAGTCACTAACCAGGTGATGTCCCGACCTGACGTATTCTTCGCTGACCCCACAACCCCGATTGGGGGTCATATAGTCGGGCATACCGCCACCTTCAGGATATATCTAAGGAAGAGTAAGGGCGATAAGAGGATTGCCCGCTTGATTGATTCACCGAACATGCCTGAAGGCGAATGCGTGTTTGAGGTAACTACTGACGGGGTGAAGGATGTGAAATGAGGAATATTGTTCTGGAACTTTCTAGGTCCACTCCCCTCGAGAAACAGGATATTGAGTTGGTGGAAAGAAAGGGTACTGGGCATCCTGACTCGATCTGTGACGGGATTGCTGAGGCTGTAAGCCGGGCCCTTAGTAAGGAATATCTGGAGAGGTTTGATAGGATACTTCACCATAATACCGATCAGGTAGAGCTTGTAGGGGGTGTAGCTAAGCCGGAGTTTGGTGGCGGCAGGATAATCAAGCCCATGTATGTCCTCTTGGGTGGGAGGGCTACAACCTCTGTCGGGGAGGAATTAATCCCTGTGGGGGAGATAGCCACCAGGGCTGCAGAAACATATATGCGCGAGAATTTCGTGAATATGGATGTGGACTCCAGCATAGAGTTTGATCAGAAAATCGGCCAGGGTTCAGCGGATTTAAGAACCGTGTTTGAGCAGGATGGTATTCCTAAATCCAATGACACCAGTTTCGGTGTGGGGTTTGCTCCTTTATCGACTACAGAAAATCTTGTCCTGGAGACTGAGAGATTCATTAACAACGGACTTGGTATGAAGGCAGCCGGGAGTGATGTGAAGGTGATGGGGGTCAGAGACAAGGATGTGATCACCCTCACCGTAGCATGTGCCATGGTTTCAAAGTATATCGAGGATATAGATCACTATAAATCAATAATAGGGGAGATGCAATCCAGGATCAGCGATTTCGTTGCCGGACTCACCGGGAAGGAGGTTCATATACACATAAATACCGGGGATGACTATGAAAGGGAGTCGGTGTACCTCACCCTCACCGGAACGAGTGCGGAGCAGGGGGATGATGGCTCCGTAGGCAGGGGAAACAGGGCTAATGGTTTAATCACGCCCTACAGGCCGATGTCTCTGGAGGCTACTGCCGGGAAGAACCCGGTGAATCACGTAGGGAAGATATATAACCTGCTCGCTAAAGAGATCGCGGCTGATATCGCTAAAGAGGGTGCTGAACAGGTTTATGTGCGGATAATGAGCCAGATCGGTAAACCCATAGATCAGCCTTTAATCGCCTCCATCCAGTTGATAGGTGACAGGTCCCTGGAGGGTAAGGCCAGGGATATAGCCGACGGCTGGCTGGAGAATATCACAGACATAACACAGATGTGTGTGGAAGGTAGGGTAAGTACGTTTTAAAGGAAAGATAAAATGATTGGATGGACTGAGATCTTGATTATTCTGGCCATAATCCTGTTGTTGTTCGGGAGTAAAAGGCTTCCTGAGCTTGCGCGTTCTACCGGGGAAGCTGTCGGTGAATTTAGGAAAGGCCTGAATAAATCTGGAAAGGTAAAGTGAACCGTAAGGAAATGCCGGTATCAGGGCATTTAAGTGAGTTACGGAAGAGAATTCTTGTTTCCCTATCAGCGTTTATATTCGCATCAATTATCTCCCTCCCCCTGGTTCCAATGGTTTTGAATAAAATCAGGGGTGATTTACTGGATATCCCGCTTGTTGTTCTCGCTCCTCAGGAGGCGTTGATGGTTGGGTTAAAGCTTTCCCTCTTCCTGGGGTTTATCCTCAGCTTTCCCGTTCTTGTTTATCAGCTGTGGTCGTTCATCGCTCCAGGGCTTATTGAGAAGGAGAAAAAGATTTTACTGCATATACTACTGCCTTCTA
>JAYEKX010000089.1:0-3266 GCA_034716875.1 Candidatus Altarchaeota archaeon
AACAATGGTCGCATCCCCGCTTTTTTTTACAGAAAACCCGGCACCCTTCTTCCCGGATGACTTCCTCTTGATTACATCCTCCTTCAGCTGAGCCAGCTTCGCCTTCAGCTTACCTATATGATGCTGCGTGGCCTTGTTGTAGGATGTGCTCCTTATCTCCTCCTCAATATCACTTATCCGCTCTTCAATAGTCATGATGTTAATTAATAATGGAGAACATTTAGAAAAAGAGGTATACACAACAACTGAGGGATATAGAAGGAATACTCTATTTCTTTCCTCCCTTTTTATACATCTTATAAGTCAGTATTCCCGTAAAGAGCGCTATTAGATAGAGTATGTATTTGAACCACTCCGCAATCACCAGCACCTTAAGGTTGATTTGCTTACCCTTAGTCACCAGATGATTAGTTACTGTGATAGTCTTCCCCAATCGGGGTAGCTCTAATTTAACCGGTAACACGCCCTTTCTGGTGGGGACCGTGATTGCGCCCTCACCCTCACCAATCTTTTTCAGGCCCTTAAACACAGGTACATTCGCTTCCTCCACCATGGCATAATCAGCCCCCATTCCCGTGGGGGCATGTCTAACCCCTGCACCAGCACTAAATACCCCTAACTGCCAGATAAAGATAAATGCCACAAACAATGCTATGAAAACCGCTACCAGTAAGGCTGCTCCCGCCAGAAGCCATTTCACTTCAGGCTTCTTAGGGATATATCTCTTCACAATAAGGATTATGGATAATGCTATAAGTAACAGGAATAACCCTATATTGAAGTAAAACAACCCAACACTGAATAATAAATAATAAATGATGAACCTCTTCCCTCTCTTCAAGATAGACGCTATCAACCCCACCAACACCAGGTAGAGTAATGCCGACTCAATAGGCGGGAGTTCACTTCCTCCGGAGACGCCGAAGGTCTCTAAAACAAGGTATTCCTTAGGCAGGTAGATGGATGTGGTTGCGGAGGTTATCGGTAGATTACTCCTGGCGAGAGGGATTTCTATCAAATCCACCGGCTTTAACGGATCCCTTGTGGTGAAATACACCAGATCAAGGTTCCTGTTCGTTCCTTTAGGGAATGAAAGCAGTAGTTTATCCTCCTTGGTTAATTTAACCGCCCCCCTCCCGGTTGATGCATACAGGGGTGTTCCCTCCACATCAATCTCGATGTAATCCACCCCGGTGTTGGAGTATCTATAATTTAATTCCCCGACAATGCTGCCTTTCTCGGTGATAGCAATCCTGTTTTCTGATCTACTGACTGAAGCAGCAAGCGAAGGCAGAACATCCAGTTTCTTTATAGTGATCTTAAATATATCCCTTGATGAAGCCAGAAAGGCCCTGGCGTTGGAGTACTGAGGTGTTATGGAAGATTCTTTAAGGTCTATTTCTTCCGCACTTGTTGATACACTAATCTTCTTCTCCGGGTCCGATTCGATCAATACGTGATGGCGATCCTCCTTCAGGGGTATTCTAAGTGACTTAGAATTAAAGAACCCCCTTACGGTGACTGAAGCCTCACCCGACTCCAGATCCAGGATTAACTTATTCCCTTTCTGCTCCCACTTCACAGCACCCTGCACTGAGGATACTACCTCATTATTAGGGAGATTTAAGATATAATTCCCCAGGGAGCTTCCGAATGCCTTAAACTTAATGATATACAGGAATCCATCCCTCTCCGCGTAGCTGTAACGGAAACTGCCGTCAACAAGCATGGATATCTTCTCCGCCCTCTGGATGATTACCTCCTTGTTGTATACACCAAAACGGTCTCCATCAATGGCATATCCATGCTTTAGATTAAAAGAAAGTTGGTTTACAGGTCCTCTGACAAAGAGCCTGAGTTGTCCAATGGTTCTTATCTTTAGTGAACCCTGAAACCTAAATTCCCCTTCATCAGCTATAAAGAAATAGCCTTTTTCATCAAATGAAACCGATGTTCCTTCACCATTCACTACTAAATCACTAACCAAGACATCTGATGAAGGTCCGAATAGATAGATTCTAACGTTCTCTCCCTTAATTACCTCACCCTCACCATAAATATTCAACAGATTCTTTGATAAATCCCCACTTAATGTAACCTGTTCAATGGCATAGACTCGTTCTTCAGATTCATTAATTACGATTATTTGAGCAGCAGAGACAAAACTACTTAGAGATAGAATGCAGACAATAACCAACAGATATCTCTCATCCATTTTCAATCAAATGATTAAAGGTCTTTAGTTAACTTTGCAATAGAATCCTTTAATCCCCAGCCCAAGGCGATTGCTAAACCAAGGGAGACTCCAGCAACTATGAGTTTAAATGAATCAACAAGCAGGCTTAGAGATGTTTTAAATACCTCCGGATCATTAACATTAAATAACCGGGGTAATGCCAGCACTACGCCAAAGAACAGGATTACTATCTCAACGCCTAATGCAAGAGGCTCTGTAAAGGGCATGGATTTCCGCTTAATATTTGAACTGATAAAGAGCGATAGTATTACAGCCGCTAATATTACCAGGACGCCAAGTATAGCGTTAGGTATATACCGCACAAATTCTTCCAGAAAGTCTACTAGAAGCAGTTCCCCTGGCTTTAGTATCTCCAAAAGAGTCCCTAAGAGTATCTGCAACCCAGTTGTTAAAAAGATTAAAAAAATAAACCATTTAACTATACCCGCCAATATAGTGGATAATGAAGTGCCGCCTAGGGAGTCGGATGGTATGTGTCTCTCTAATTCATTATCCAGGCCGATGGCTTCAAGAGAATCCTTCACTACCTTAAATAAGAACCCGCCCAACAAAAGACCGATTACTGTAAATGCTATAAGATAACCTGTACCAGTTAGAAAATTCACTATGCCTCCCATCACCTCAATGTTATATCCCTCAGATAATACTGAATGCACTGAAAAGAAAACTATCCACCAGATCATGTACTGCGCTATGAGATGTACTATAGATTCCCATAACTTGGTTGTGATTGTGCCAAACATTACCAGGGTCTTTTGCAGATTACCGATGAGCAATACCTTGCTAAAAACCTTGGAAACAATATAACCAAGGATGTAACCACCTAAAAATGCAATAAGTAATGCTAATAGAATCTCTCCATAGTTTAATACAATATCTCTAACTCTTTCGATAGTAGTCTGCCCGAAAATGGATTCTAACTCAGCTGCCATTTTATCACCTCATAATACTAATCTATTACATTAATGGTTGTTTGACTATAAAAACTTGTTGGTTTTGATTATGTGGG
>JAYEKX010000090.1:0-12626 GCA_034716875.1 Candidatus Altarchaeota archaeon
AAAGAAAAATGAGCGGAAGTTAAAAGAAAACTTTAATGTGAAATACTATATATTCAATACTAAGCTGAGACAGACGTGACTCACTTCGTTCGTCACCTGCCTCGGCTTTACTTCGAAAAGCCGAGGTGGATGCGACTACTCGTCACCCACCTCAGCATTCCTCACATCCGTTCGTCATGCCGAGGTGGCAGAGCCTGGACCAACGCGCGAGCCTGGAAAGCTCGTCTTCCTCTGGGAGACTTGGGTTCGAATCCCAACCTCGGCGTAACCCCTTTTTCGTTCTTTAGAAAAGAAAGAAAAGGAATTCACTATCAGCAAACTCCAACTGGAGTAAATCAAAATGCCTTTAACACCCTTCCATCTTGGTCCTGCATTGTTTTTCGGGTTATTGTTTTTTCGCTTAATCCATCTGCCTACTTTCTTGATAGCTAATGTTATTGTTGATCTTGAACCGTTTCTGGTTTTATTCTTACGTCTGGACTATCCCCTACACGGGTTTTTCCATTCCCTTCTGGGTGGCTCCATAATTGCAATCATTCTCTCTCTTATAATGATCAGGTTGGATGAGAAAGTTCAGAAAATAATGTCTACCGTTAAACTTAAACAGAAACACTCCAAAAAAAATATTCTAGCTGCATCATTTACAGGAATCTACCTGCATATACTGCTTGACTCCATACTTTACACTGACATCAAACCATTCTTTCCTCTAACCACAAACCCTTTTTACAATGATTCAATGTTTGCTGGGTTTGAAATATACGGTTTCTGCGTAATCTCCTTCATCCTGGGGATTGTGTTATATGGCTATAGATTACTGAAGCATTAGAGAGGGGAGGGTGTTATTGAGTCATCTCCATCCATAACTTCATATTATCAGTCAGTAGTTTATCATGCACCTCCAGTATCCTCCAATACTTCTTCACCTCCTCCTCACTGAATGCGTATGCTGTATCCCGGAGTCTGGACATCTTTAAAGAGAGTTCATAGCAGTTACGTAAAACATCAGTTAAAACTATGTTGGGTATGAGAGCTACAGTAACTAACTCATCCCCCCGGGTGAAGGAGGGATAAATCTGGATCGGGGAGTAATCCAGCTTCCTGATGATAAACTCTCCTACATACTCCTCCAGAATCCTGTATTCAGACTCACAACCCAGGTAGGATACTTTAACGTTTGTTAAACCCTTTTTTATATCATCAAAACACACACTAAAATTCCTTAAGATGGGTGTCTCAAAAATCCTTTCAATAGTTAATGCAGGTTTCTCCTTACCCGTATTCTCTTTCATATAATTCATGGAGCCGGATAATGTAGCTACAGCACCGCCCCTATCCCTGATCAATGAAATCATATCAGAGACATCCATTGTCTTCCCGGTTTGCTCCTTAGCCACAACCGAGGTGGAGAATAAATAATCAATCATCCTGGCGATGTATTCATTTATTTTAGGGAAGGTCCCGTTTGTTATATTCCTCAACGTCTCATTATCTAAAAGAATTAATGCTGTTGAGTCTCTATTAACCCTCAATAACTCCATTACACGACCGATATTAGGTATAGTGTTTGCTACGTGCAGTTCACCACCGAATACGTCGGTGAGCACACCAACCAATATGACCTGCCTCCCGCGCTCAAGAATCTTTTGTGCCAGCAGCGGAGCCCCGCCACCGCCAGTTCCTCCCCCTAACGTAAAGAATATGCAGACTGAGTCGACTTCATCAAGCATATCATACAGTGTATCAAGGACGGTTCCTTCACCATCCCTCTCCCCAAGGAATTTCTCCATATACTGTTCACCTAGTTTAGGGTTTATCATAGCACCCTGAGTACTCCCATACTCATATACCCTGGTGTTTATCGACTCAGGGATTCGATCTTTAGCAATTCTCACTTTAGTGGTTATGGATGTATCGAAGAATAAAGCATCCTTAACGCCATCCCTCACATACTTTGAAAACATCAATGTATCCCGCAGTATATTACAACCACCGCCTCCAACACCTATAAACGCCCATCTAAGGATTGTATTAGCCATCTTCCATATTTTTTTCACTGTAGGATAAAGTACAGGAAATTTTTGATCGACAAAAATTTGTGTACACAATTTCCTATACTGGAAATTGTCGTATGCCTTTATCAGAAAAAATCCTCTGGATTTTTTTCTGAAACAAAATCTTAAGATTTTGCTCATCCTACGGCACAAAACCCGAATCAGCGATGAAGTCGCTGATTGGGCACAAAAACCCGAATCTGCTCAGAGGCAGATTGGGCATCAAAATTCCTCATAGGAATTTTCCTGTTTGCTATGCGAATTTTTCTTGTTTTTGTTTTGCAAAATTTTCTTGTTTAGGGTATAATATGTTGCATAACGTGTTTCTTAAATCAATTAACCGGTTTCTTTCATCCAGATCCTTCCTGAATAATTGATTATAAAAATGATATATATCCCCTGGAGGTTGATTACTCTTCTCTTTAATGACGTCGGTTATTAAGGCTGGGTTATATAATAATTCAGTGTCATCTGTGCATTCATACCTTAAGTAACCCTGTCTCTTAGCCATATAAGCCAGCATATCCCTAACATCTTTATCGTTTACATAGACTAGATTAAGGAGGTCTGCCGGGAATACGCCATAGGACATATCCTTTAGAGACATTACAATTTTCTCGCTGTCATTTACGGGCACACGTATCCTGACGGCTGGTTTATTTATATATGAATTCCAGCGGTATTCATATTCATTTAAATCCTCTTCATTACTGACTACTTCATATATAAACCTGTTAAGGATGTGACAGGCAACATCGCGGTCAACTATAGCATTCAGGTAGTTAATGTTAACACTACCAAGCTCATTGGCATTCAATCGGTTGTATAGTAGATTCCTAACGCCCCTGTATTCCTTCTTTGTATTGGATAGGTGTGTGAATTCTCTCTCTATTCTGAAATAATCGTCTATGGTTTTCCTTAAGGAATTGATATCTTTCTTCCGCAACATAACCCTGGATTCAGCCTCAACATTTTTAAGTACATTCATCAGTTGATCATCCACCTCCCCGGTCGAGTCTTTCATATCACGTAGATTCGATGAAATCTTAGGGTATATGCCGGATTTAGCAATCCTGTTAAGCCTCTTGAGGAATATCCCCATATCCCTGTCGTATTCCTTAAACAATTTATTTAGTTTACCCGGGTTATTTACTTTCTTGATTTTCCGGGATACACGCATCAGATTGTCAATAACCGAGATAACATCCCTTGAATTCAATGAAAACCTTTTACTGCATCTATGTATAACTCTCCTGAGCTCGCATAGTTCCTCATACCCCCCTACGATTCGTTTCTTCCTATGCATTGTCCTGAGATTAAAAAACACGTTAAGCACCATTTTCAGGTTTGTTTGTTGAAAGCCAGTAGTTCCTGTATTACAGGGCGAATTTGTGTGGATACCCCCAGCATACCTATTCTAACAGTATCATCTCCTCCAGGGATATAATGTATAATCACTCGTTTCACACCATATTCCTCCCCAAGGGATTCGCCTATTTTTTTAAGTTCCTCCTCAGTTACTTCTTTTTTGGTATACGGTGCAGAAACCACAAGGATTAATGGATTCATAGAGGATATATCGCATTGAATAAACATGTATTTCCCTATAGTCTCCTTTATCCATAGTTTAAGGTTTTTCCATAGCGCCCCCCTGGAGATTCTCTCGAAACTGTCTCTGGGGAGTTCATAATAGGCCGGGATGATGAATTTATTAAAGAACTCATCCCTGGTTTTTGATTCCATAAAGAGGTTTACGATCACGGGGATCAGAAGAGATGCTGCCTTAGCAATTATGTTGTGTGTTTTTTCATCCAGTGTCCTGCCTTTAGTAAAAGCAGTGTGCCCTGATATTTCCGTTAACCGAGATTTCGATACCGGAAGGATTAAATCAGCATAGTTAAGTAGTGAAGCAATTGAAAAAAGTGTGTTGTATGACCCCTCAACGCCTCCCCCACCGGACACTAGGGAGAGTGTGGATAAGGGGGTTTCCTTTTTTGTTTTATGCAGTTTCTTTAGGATATTTGATGAAACCCTACAGTTCATTACATCATCCAGGGAATGTATAATCAGGAGGGTGTCTGGATTCTGCCCGTTTTTTAAGTTAAATGCATCAGTCAATGTATCCAGTTTCTTGTCTCTAGCATCGATATGCAGGAATTGACTGCCTTCTATATCCTTGATCTTGTTTCTGGCATCTTCACTCTCGTCTATGAAAACAAGAGGGGTATCTTCCTGCTTAAGAGTAGAGATGCCGTGGATGATGTCGCATCCCTCGACACCTATCCCGGATATAAGGAATTTTGTTTTTGGTTTATCCTGCAGCCATCTAACCTCAACGCTGCTTGTGGGTGATGAAACCTTTTCTCTTCCTGTTATTGAGAGGGTGGGGGTATTTTTTTTGTTAACAAAAACCATGTCCGCTTTTATTCCGGATGTCTTGTACATACGAAAGATAAAATCAACCACTAAATCGATATAGTCTTCATCAAATTTCTCTTTAAGTGTATTGCTGCATAGTTTTATTTCCTCCTCGCCTTCAACCAGATAATTCAGGTAGTGAACATTAAACAGGGGCAGTGTCTTTTCTATATCATCCGGGGATGTTAATCCCTTTAAGTTGGATAGTAGATCCTCTATGTCTGTGAGGTTATTGCTTAATTCACCTATTGGAGTATCTTCAACATCCATTACATCGGTTAATAGTTTATCCAGTACTGTTAAACCTGCATAAATCCGCATGAGTCGGCCATGGATAAGGTCATCCAGGGGTATCTCTGTATCGATGATTTCAGGAGACAATCCGAGCATATCACAAAGAACGTGTCTGCATGAAGTGAGTGCATTCTCAACCAAATTTAGTTTATAGATGTTTAATTTCCCATTCACTCTCTTGATGAAATAGGCCTTTGTGTCATCCACTATCTCCCATCCACCATCAACCTTCCGGATGATGGCAGACTCGGAAAGGGTCTTTCTGTTGATTCTGAAAATATCTTGTAAATCGCTCTGGATACCCTCCTCCAGGTCTCTTTCAAGAGAGATGGGTGCGGCAAATAGATGCTCCATTTTTTTCACGTGTATTTAATAAGAGATATTCCCGAGGTTTTCCGTGTAGTTCACTATATTCATCTCCAGTTCCCTGATGTCTGCCGTAAATAGTTTCAACGCGTTTTCCCTTATTTTTATGTCGAATTCGTTTATGTCGTTTTCTATCTCAACGAGTTTATTCAGATATCCTGTCGGATTCTCCTCCAATGAATTTCCCCGGAGATTATTGATTTTTATCTCAATCCCGTCTTTAAGATACCCTAAATCACTTAGATAGTTGGGGTTTATGTTACTCAGGATGTCTGTTTTTTTAACTGCTTCATTGAATTTCAGAGAGAGTTCCTCCTTAATTCGTTCATTAATCTTAAGCAGGCTCCTGTAATACTTCATAAACCGGGGGTATTCGCCCGCTTTTGGGTGGACTGTTTTTTTAGGTTCGATTGACAGGGGATAGGTGTTATTTACTGTATCTATCAGGTTAACCAGGTTCATTCTCCTGTGTTCAACTTCCTTTATGAATCTTTCATAATTCAGGATGAAGTCTACGCTATCCCTCCCCCAGTTGTTTTTTGTCAGTTGATGATACACAGGTATATCCATAAAGTAGTTGTCTGTCTCCGCCAGTGATGTGACAAATGTTATAATCGCCTTGACATTAGTTACGGATTCACTCCCGCATATGTCTTCCTTTAGAGCTAGCTCTACCTCGTCAAGTTCGTCACCGATATGGATTAAACCATCATCGTCCTTATTTCTTCGTTCTAAATCATCGAGTTTTTTGTTGCCCCTGAATCTGTATCCGGGTATTAACCAGATCCTTGTTAATTCCGTGCATTTACGTAGTTTCGCCAGTTTTTCCGTGTTTGCTTTACTGATTGTATTAACTATTTCAGGTATATCCACGCCCCCAGCATCTTTACCCTCCAGTATTTCACTGCATGTTTTTGCTACCCGATCGTTGCGTATTAACTCCTGTATATCCTCCATGCTTTTGGTTTTTATTTGTGCTATCTGATCCTTAATGTTTATTAAACCCTGCTCTTTCGTATTTCTCTCCCTCAGGCCATGCAGGATGTCGAATGAATCCATGAGGTCATCTCTTTTCCCAACAAGTTTTCTGATGTTATGGCTTGTCCTGCCTAGATCCAGCATACCAACCTCATTTACCTTTCTTAATTCCCTTACCTTAATCCTTAACGCCTTAATGTCGGTGCCGGGAAGGGTCTTGCTTATAATATCCCTTAATTTATCCTCAAACTCCTCTAGCCCCGATACCCCCCCCTTATTTGATGGATACCCCCCTAATTTCTTTAGTTGAGGTTTTATATCTGGAGGCAGGTCAATTAGTTTACTGAGGTAATTGATGTTTTCTTTCAGTCGTTTAATCCTCTCTATAGTTTCCTCTGAATCCCCTTCAATCTGTTTTATAACCCCTTCAATATCTCTGAGCTCCGTTTTTATATTGACCAGGTTTCTCTCCCCTTTATTTTGATCTTTCAGCTTATTTAACCTGTGTATCAGACTTATGACTTTTTCGGGATTCAGTGTTTTAATGGAATCTGATTTCTTTCCCAGGTTATCTATTTCACCGACATTATTTTTCTTTGTGTTTATTATCTCGTCTCCAAGGTCGTCAAATGAGTTAATACCTATGTCTGCTATTATTTTCTGTAGCTGGTTTTCCAGATTCCCTAGTTCCTTATCTATGTCTTTCCCTGTTTCGTTCTGTAATTTCAGTGCCTCTATATCCGCATCCACTTGGTCTGTCAGGGTGATTAACTTCTTTATGTTTTCGGTGTATCCCTTCAACTCCTTGAGTTTATGCCTGTTTATGTTTTTTGTTTTCGATGCTTCCCCGGGATTTCCTTCTTTAACTTTATCTGTTTTGGTGGGCATTTTAATTAGTGTATAATAATTAGTGTTTAAAGTTAAAAAACACGCAGTATTCAATATTAAAAAATATTATGTATTCAATATTCAGATAGTATTGGCTTGCTATCGTTAAGTGCCCTTTGTTTTTATCATGAGGGTATGTAACCCCTAACTTAAGGGGATATTCAATCAATTAAATGAAGCTGTTGATAGGAGTTACCCCGTTGTTATGTAACCCCTAACCACTAACATTAATAACCATACTCCAGGCACAGATAACCCCCAGGGTCCCGCAGATACAGGGTATCCCCGTCATTATTCCAGACTGCATTACAGGGGTATCCGCTACTACACCAATACAATTCCGTTGTTGTATTAATCCCGCATCCCGTGTAAAGTGTTACCGTTGATTCAGGATCAAGAACCATGCCCAAAAACTCATATGGGGGTCTTGACTCTATCCGGTCTTTAACAGTCCATCCGGTGAGGTTGCAGGGGATATCGCAACTGTTTTTGAATACAACATATTCATCATTAAGATTAAAACAATCATTGCCTGTTGCATTGTAATGGAAATACGGGATGGTTATGCAGCTAGCGCAATTGTTTCTACCTATGTAGACGCCTTCATCAAGGTTTCTTAGGATTAATGTGATATTCTCTTCCGTTGAATTCTTTAGGATAACCGGATACCCCGCCAGCGGTATATTAAATGGTGCACCTCCTGTTGAGACACCACACCGGGTGTCAAGTACGTTAATCAATACGCCCTGTCCAGTATGGTTGATGATGCTGAGGTTGTATCTGTGGTTTATTATCTTTGCCGGAAGAGTGTATCTGGTTTCCATACCAACAGGGCCGGAGTATACCTCAACCAGGGTTCTGGCAAAACCCTCTGCAACCTGGTTCGCACTGTCTGAAGCATTAATGCAGGAGGTATACCTATAGATCATAAAAAGCATCAGGAATATGAGCATAACCGCCATCAACACCCCAAGCTTAGAGATACTCCATACCACCCAACCCCTCCGGTCTCTTAAACTATGATTCATACTATCCCCTAGAGTAAACTGGCTAAATAAGGCAGGGCGATGAATGTTCCGATAGAGCTTCCAAGGTTTGCGAAGGCTATGACCAGAAATATTCTTGTAACCCCATTACCCCAGTAATCCCTCAAGCCGTTCAATTTCAGCAGACCCTCAAAATCCTTCACCTTAGGCTTCCTCACATACGCCTCCACAATGCCCGCCACCCAGCCAGCGGCAATGGCCGGATTCAGGGAGGTGAAGGGGGCGGCAAGAAACGCCGACACTACCGAGAGGGGGTGACCGAATGCCAGAATAACACCTAACGCCGATAAAGAACCATTTATGAGAAACCATTTCCAGAGCATCTCTACTGCCAAACCCGAGGGATCCTTCAGGAATCCATAGCCGACGATAAGCAGGAATGCCAGAGGGATTAAGTAACCGAACTTCAGTTTACTCCTTTTTTCAGGGACTTTCTCCAGACTCATTAATTCCTCATCCACATTCACTTCAGACCTGGATTCCAACAAGTTTTTTATCCCCTCCACATGACCGGCACCAACCACACCCACAACTTTTTTCTCTTTCAAGCCGATTATCTTATCTGCGATATAGTGATTTCGTTCATCCACCAAAACCTCTTTTATTGAAGGAACCTCCCGACCCAACTCCTCCATCAACTCAGTCAACACATCCTTCTCCTTCAGTTCCTCAATCAAGTC
The DNA here is from genome assembly GCA_034716875.1 of Candidatus Altarchaeota archaeon. GTDB lineage: Archaea > Altiarchaeota > Altiarchaeia > IMC4 > QMZM01 > QMZG01. The sequence continues at coordinate 8,725 of JAYEKX010000090.1, forward strand.
TTCATTAATCTCCTCCCCCTCAAATACGCCCGAGATTAATCCATAGAGTATCTTAAGTTTCTCCCTGAGAGACATCCTGTTAAACGCCCTCTTCAGCGTTATCTGGATATCACGATCCACCAAAGCAACCGGGATATCCCTCTCTTTAGCCATGTCTAAGGCCTGAATCATCTCAGAACCGGGTTTAACCCCCAGTTCATCACCGATCTTTCTCTGGAAATTAGTGAGAAGCAGCTGCATCAGAAAGAGATAAGTCCTCCCGCCCTGAATTACCTTGTTAATCCCTGTCTCATCCCACCTCTTCTGGTTCACTATAGCATGATGCCTCTGCTCGCAGAGTTCCACCGCCACAACATCCGGTTTCACCTCCTCAATAGTCGTTCTGACCAGATCCACACTCTCCCTTGAAACATGAGCGGTTCCGATGAGAAATATCTCCTTACCATCAACCTGGATTTCTGTCACATCATTCAACATTCTTACATTTTTTTAAAGGAACAATAAAATTGTTTCTAAAACAAAATTTTTGTGCCCAATCAGCGACTTTATCGCTGATTCGGGTCTTAGAGACCCAGAGTCTCTTTGAGAGATTACCCAGAGTCTCTTTGAGAGATTACCCAGAGTCTCTTTGAGAGATTACCCAGAGTCTCTTTGAGAGATTACCCAGAGTCTCTTTGAGAGATTACCCAGAGTCTCTTTGAGAGACTATGGGTCGATAGATTGCTCAAAGCAATCTCTCGATGGGTCGATAGATTGCTCAAAGCAATCTCTCGATGGGTCGATAGATTGCTCAAAGCAATCTCTCGATAAAATTTTGATGATATTTTCCTATACGATAAATAATTAAGGTATGAAGGGAAATATACTCCTAAGCGGGAAGCCGGGCTGTGGAAAGACCACATTAATAAGGAAGGTACTGAATGAGGTTGATGTAATTGATTCAGGGGGGTTCTATACACAAGAGATTAGAAAGGGTGGGGTGAGGGTTGGCTTTAAGATAACTACTTTAGATGGGAGGGAGGGGGTTTTATCTCACGTGGATTATGGGGGTGGATTCAGGGTGGGGAAATATTTCGTCAATACACAAGATATTGATGAGTTTGCTGTGGGAAGTATTCTTGATTCATTAAGCAAGGGGTTGATTGTGATTGACGAGATCGGTAAGATGGAGCTGTTTTCCAGGGAATTTGGGGGTGCCGTCCTTAAGGCTTTAGACACTAAAAGGGTTTTTGGATCGATAACCTTATGGAAGAACCCGTTTGTGGAGGGGATTAAAAAAAGACGGGATGTGAAGATATTTATGGTAACGTCAGGTAACAGGAATTCCCTCGTGGAGGAGCTGGTTGAAAGGATTAAATAATTCTTATTGACGGCGTCATAAGTCTTTAGCATGACCGTGGATTTAACTGAAGGGGGTGTTATGAAGACTATTTTAAAGACCTCGGCACCCATAGTTATTGCCTTCCTCCTGCAGAGTGCGTTTAATGTAGTGGATGCCTTTTTTGTGGGGCAGATCAGTTCCGAGGCTCTGGCTGCCGTCAGCATAAGCTTCCCGGTTGTTTTTCTGATAATCGCTTTAGGGTCGGGGGTTGGGATGGGCACAACCTCCGTCATCGCCAGATTAATCGGATCAAGGGAGTATAAAAGAGCGGATAATGCCGCTGAACATGCCCTCTTGGCTGCCGGTTTTTTAGGTATTGGATTAAGTGTCTGCGGCTTACTTACCGCCCCAGTATTATTCGACTGGATCGGTGCATCAGGCAGTCTAAAGAGTCTTGCACTGGATTACATAAACATCCTGTTGTTTTTCGCAGGATTCATGTTGTTTAGCATGGTAGGTAACAGTATACTCCGTGCTGAAGGAGATATGAAGACCCCTATGAAGGTGATGGGGTTGGCCGTCATACTGAATACGATACTGGATTACTTATTCATCTACACCCTGGGTTGGGGTGTACAGGGTGCTGCATTCGCAACCATTCTCTCAAGGGGTTTTAGTATGCTCTATCTCATGCACCACATATTCACGGGGAAATCGCTGATCCAGCTGGATTACAGAAACTTCAAGTATAATTTCAGTCACATAAAAAATATTTTTGCTGTGGGGATTCCCTCCTCCCTCTCAAACATCAGTATGAGCGTTGGCATGTTCCTGCTGATGGTTATTGTAGGCTCCTATGGAACAGACGCTTTAGCAGCCTTCGGCATCGGATTCAGGCTGGACGCTCTTGCCATACTACCGGGGATGGGTGTCTCTATAGCAGTCATAAGCATTGTCGGACAGAGTATTGGAGCGGGAAAGATAGACAGGGCAAGGAAGGTCACATTGAGGGCAGGGCTTATGGCCTCAGCCTTCATGACGGTTATTGGGGTAATCTTTTATGTTTTCGCTGAAGAAATCATTACAGTCTTTAACTCCAATCCGATGGTTATTGAATACGGAACATCATTCCTCCACATCATACCCCTGAGTTACCTGGTGGTGGGGGTGGGTATGTCTATCTCAGCTGTATTCCTCGGATCCGGGAAGGCTGTATTAGCGTTAGTAACAACAATATTAAGGGTTATAGTATTTTCTGTGCCCGCAGCCTACCTACTGTCTCAGCAGTATGGAGTCTCTGGGGTATGGTGGGGTATGGTCTTAGGATCCTTCCTTGGTTTTTCAGTCACCCTGTTTCTGTTCAGGTTCGGGGGGTGGGAGAAAACAAGACTGTGACAAAATTCATCTCTCCGTCACAATCGATAAAACATCCTTATCCTCAAGTACATGGTTTAATCCAACAACCTGTGAATCGAATTTAGCGGATTTCCCGGATAAGATGGCGTACCTGAATTTCTCCCTGATTTCCCTGTGAAGTTTCCCGCATACATCCCTTACAGTAGACCCCTCACCCATAATCAACGGCTTACTGGAGTAAATCTTCTGCCCCTGCCTCTTAGTGTATATCCTGATTAACCTCAGTTTCCTGAATATCTCTTTCCTTAGTTTATCCAGGTTTAAATTTTTTTCGGCAGAGATCTGGAGGATATCTTTTTTAATTATGGATCTTATTTCCCCTAAATTCTTGTCATCAACTAAATCAACTTTATTTAATACGGTTATTGAGGGGAGGTAGACCCGGTTCTTCATGACGACATCAATTAGCTGATCCACATTTATATCCTCGTGTATTGTCACTTGGGCGTTATGGATGCCGTATACATTCAATACCCCCCTGATCATCTTCTTGTCTATACTTAGTGAGGTGGTTGAGGAGACTTTAATGCCTCCGCGATCCGTTTTTGTGACACGGACTTTCGGAGGGTTTTGATTCAGGCGGATGCCGACGTCATAGAGCTCCCGCTCTATTGACTCTAAACACATGAGGTTTTTAACCTCCAGGATAATAAGAATCAGATCAGAGTTTCTGACTATGGAGAGGACTTCTTTACCCCTGCCTTTACCTGTGGATGCTCCGGTTATGATCCCGGGGATGTCAAGCACCTGAATCCTCACACCCTCATAAACCATCATCCCGGGGGTTACGTTGAGGGTGGTGAACTCGTATTCAGCAACACGTGATCCCGCATCCGTTAATTGATTAAGGAGGGTTGACTTACCTACGGAGGGGAACCCAACCAAAACAATGGTCGCATCCCCGCTTTTTTTTACAGAAAACCCGGCACCCTTCTTCCCGGATGACTTCCTCTTGATTACATCCTCCTTCAGCTGAGCCAGCTTCGCCTTCAGCTTACCTATATGATGCTGTGTAGCCTTGTTGTAGGATGTGCTCCTTATCTCCTCCTCAATATCACTTATCCGCTCTTCAATAGTCATGATGTTAATTAATAATGGAGAACATTTAGAAAAAGAAATATACACAACAACGGAGGATATAGAAGGAATACTCTATTTCTTTCCT
>JAYEKX010000091.1:0-12577 GCA_034716875.1 Candidatus Altarchaeota archaeon
GCCGTGTCATCATTACGGATCTATTGTGGGGTCTGCGACCCCACATAAATGCATATTAAATTCCACTTATATCAACTTGCTGCCCAAGCATTTACCAAATTTATCGCATCCGTTAAATCACTTTGATCCTGAGACCACAGGTTTATGAAATCTACTACTTCAGTCAGTGTTACTTCATCGCAGGGTGGATAATCCCCCCCCAGGGTGCATTCATCCTGTAAAGTGGTCGTAGTCGTTGAAGAGCTTGTGGTTGAAGTAGTCGAGGTTGAGGTGGTTGATGAGGTTGTGGTGGTGGTTGTGGCTGAACAGATAGAGAGTCTTATAGGCACCTTAGCTAATTCATCTGAGTTGTCTTTTATCAGAAGGAAGGAGTCATAGGTTTCTCCCTCAGTCAGTGAACCGGTGTTGATTGAAACCTGAACCGTCTTTGTTTCATATGGAGAAAGACTGGATATGCTGCTTGGCACAACACCTGCTGCATTCCATGAGGATTCATCCATAAAATTCAGTTCAAGACTGTAGCTTTGATAACCCCCTGTATTTTTTATCCCTATGCCCACATCGGAATATCTCTCTAAGTAATATCTTATATCAATTTCCTCCAAATCCTCCTCCCCAACCCCAAATAGATCATTCCTGTGCTCTGACCTAAACCGGGAGGTATACCAGTAAAGTCCTTGATTATAAACGAAATAGAGGTCGAGATCATTGGAGGGATTACTCCACCTCAATGAAGCATTCATGTATCTCGCATCACTAAGATCAAGACCACCCGTGCTTTTTTTCCAGACAACAGAATAGGGATTACTATAACCAACATGACTGTTAATGAGTTTACTCCCACCCTTTTGCAGGATCACTGCATCGAGATCAAGGTTTGAGTCTAATGTACCATCATTTACCAGAGAAAAATTTATCAAACCCACGACTCCTTTATTTAAGGAACCCTGCCACGAGGATGGCTCCACCCTCAGAGAAGATGGATATGAAACAGTGAAGTTGAAATCTATCTCTGGAGCAGACTTAACGTCATAGGCATAGACAGCCACCCAATATTCATGATAAACCGGATTACTAAGCAGGATATGTTCCCCGGTGGTGTTGCCTTCCCCCGAGACATCCGCAAGAACTCCATTAGGTGCATAGAGATAGAGATCTAGATCATCTATGCTACTACTCCAGTTCAGGGTAATCCCCACAGAAGTTCCATTATGGCTTATCAACTGATAAAACCTCCAGTCACCCCACATACCCATAGTTGACGAAGGATTTGAACCACAGCTCTCAGGTGAATCAATAGAGCACTCATCATCCACTGTTCCATGGACGATTCCGGTGTCGAAAAGAGGTATGGTTATCGCCACCGGCATACGGATACTCTTTGAATTACCCTCCATCACTAAGACCGAGCCGTATATCCCGGCCTGAGCGTTTGATTGAGCAATAAATTTTATCTCAACCTCTTTCTCCTCACCCGGGTTAATTAATACAGACGCTGGGAATTCAAAACATGTCTCTAAAATAGAGTAATCCCCTTCAATATCCGTCAGGGATGTAAGGGTGAGACTGAGGTTTATGGGGTATCCCTCATTGTTTCTTATCGTTAAAACAGCAGTAGTATTCATTCCGGGAATTACGGATTCCTCCCATGCGTCATCGTTATTTATGGCGGCCTCTATATGTGATTCAATTGCCCGGGTTACATTAATCAATCCGGTCCCGGATTCGAATACATGCCCACTTATCCCCCCGGTGGAATGAATTAACAGGGATTTAATTTCATCCGGGGTTAAACCCCCGCTGTATTCCAGAAGGAGTGCTGCCACCCCTGCCACATGAGGTGTTGCCATAGAGGTTCCGCTTGCGGAGTAATAACCTCCTCCCGGCCATGTGGAGTAAATGCCAACGCCTGGTGCAACCAAGTCAGGATCAAATCTTCCAAATGCTGATGGTCCCCTGCAACTGAAGTCAGGGATGGTATCGTCATTAATTCTGACGGTTCCCTTATCATTGCTCGCACCAACCGAGATAACCTTTTCAGCAGAGGCTGAATAGCTAATGGTCCCGGTTCCGGGACCTTCATTACCTACAGCTATCACTACATTCACCCCTTTTTTAACCGCTGCATTAACGATCAGGTTTAAGGGTGATAATCCATCATTAGGCTGTTCACTACTACCTAATGATAGAGAGATTACATCGGCACCATTGGCAACTGCCCAGTCTATCCCGGCCAATAGCCCTGAAGTAGTTCCGCTACCCCCGCTATCAAGTACCTTCACTGCTAACAAGTTTGCATCAGGCGCTACTCCGGTTACGCCCCCGTTAGCAGACACTATCCCTGCGCAATGGGTGCCATGCCCATTATCGTCCATCGGATCTGAGTCCCCATTTACGAAGTCATAGCCATCTTTAACCCTGCATCCACTACCGAAGCAACCCCCTAGGTCGGAATGGTTGTAGTCTATCCCTGTATCAATTACAGCAACAGTAACATTCTTTCCGGTATATCCTAAATAATTTTGTACATAATATGCCCCTATTGATTGGATGCTCGTAGTTAACTTCACATCAACCCCCCCTTTTTTTGTCGGTAGTGCATGGATTATGTGATCATAATAAATCCTTTTAACATAAGGGTTTTCACTCAGATTCACTATCTCCCCCTTAGTCAGTTCCGCTGAAATAGCCTCTATCAGTTCATATCTCCTCTTTAATCTGCTGATTTTTTTTATCTCTCTTAACTCCACATCTTTCTTACTGTAGGATAAAGTATGTACTTTATCAGAAAAAATCCTTTGGATTTTTTTCTGAGACAAAATCCTAAAGGGATTTTGCTCATCCTGCAGCACAAAATTTTGTCTTTCAGACAAAATTTTCTTGTCCAGAAGTATTATCACCGGGATTTTATCCTCATTATCCTGCATCTCTAGATTAAAGGCGAGTTTTTCATTCTTTTGATTTTCGTAAATAATTTCAGCAGAACTCATCAGGGACAAAATAGAGATTAATGTAATAACTACTGTTGTTTTTCGCCGATAGAGTTTCATTTTTTTAAACTATATTTATATTACAAGTACGTTATATCTTATATACAAAGATGCCTGTTATTAAAAAACGTGATGTTCAGGGACCTGCGGGGGGTGCTGGACTTATCCGATACTTTGATGTGGATGAAGGCGGACCTAAATTGGATCCCAAGCTGGTTATTGGAGTAGTTATAGCGATAATTCTTCTGGAGATCTTGTCGTCAATAATCCTTTCTTAAGAGGAAGATTTTTAAATTGCTCTGGAATTCTGAAGTTTATGGTGAAATAGAGAATCACGTGGATTGCTATCGGTAACTAATTATTCATTACCTGTCTTTAAAAACATTAAAAAAGCCTTTTCTTCCTTTTTTATAATGCGTTCAGAGGGGTTGAACGAAGTGAAACCCCTCATACTCGTTCTGATGATTAAACTTTCTGAAGTTTATGGTGAACGCGTCTGAAGGTGGAGTCATCTCCCAACTGTCGGCTACCTAAATCCTTCCTCAATCCCGCTACCTCACCAGCATCACGCATAATAGTTAGGGCTGCTTCCTTCCGGACCTGACCCGGTTCCTAAGATGAGGGATCCGATGAGACGAGAAATCACAGTTAGAAACCTAGACCTGCAATTGGTTAATGAATCGCCCCCCAGACTTCAGCCCCTCCATAAGGACGATTTGAGATTACAGGGGACGTCCACCCCCCCGGCTTAGTTCACCATTATTTACATTGAATTCCTTGATTAAAAATCAGCTTGATCTGATTTCTCCAGGCATTTGTGGAAGAGTCCTGAATCAATTTATAAGCGAAAAAGAACATAAATTAACCTAAGGGAAAATTTAGGTTAATGCTAGAAAGATGGATTCCATAGTAAACGCTGCAATACAGCATGGTAAAGTGGAAAAGAGGGTGTATGAGGACTTTGAGGGTGCGGATAGGCTGAAGATCGTAGTTATGGGGACTGGAGGTGCAGGGAATAATACCATAAATAGGTTGAATCGCATAGGTGTTGAAGGAGCGGAGTTAATAGCTTCAAATACTGATAAACAGGATCTTCAGAAACTTGAAGGAAATATGACGAAGATTCTCATTGGGGCTAAATTGATGCGCGGTTTAGGGGCTGGAGGGTTTCCTGAACTTGGAGAAAAGGCGGCAGAAGCAAGCAGGCATGAGTTAGCTGATTTATTAGCGAACACCCATCTACTATTCCTGACGGCGGGGATGGGCGGAGGTACTGGAACAGGAAGTGCTCCAGTAATTGCCGAGATAGCAAAGGAGCAGGGTGCTATTGTGGTGGCGGTGGTGACATTCCCTTTTGCATTAGAGAGAACGAGGTTGAATATAGCCCGGCAGGGAATAGATACCTTAAGGAAGGTTGCGGATACCGTAATTGTAATTGACAATAATAAGTTGGTTGAGTATGTCCCAAACCTGCCATTGGATAAAGCATTCAGTGTTGCCGATGAAGTAATTGCCAGGGCAGTTAAGGGAATAACTGAGACTATAATGGAGCCGAGTTTGATTAACCTGGATTTTGCCGATATTAAGGCTGTGATGGGTGGAGGTAATGTAGCAGTTATCTCTGTCGGTGACGGCGAGGGTCCGGACAGGATTGAAAAAGCTGCAGAGAATACCTTATCTCAACCGCTTTTGCAGGTAGATTATAAATTAGCCAGCGGCTGTTTGATTCACATCACAGGAGGGGAGGATATGACCTTAGGTGAGGCTAACAAAATTGGTGAGTTAATAACTCAGGAGTTGGATCCCGAGGCTAACATTACTTGGGGCGCCAGGGTTGATCCAAGGGTAAAGGACAGGATTGAGGTTATTGCCATAATCACCGGAGTGCAATCACCAAACATTATCGGTTCAAGCAATAAGGATGAAGCAACTGGTTCCTATATCTATACCCGGGAGTATGATAACTGGGCTGGTTCCTTGAATGAGGTTTAGGAGTCAGGCGCCAAACAACTTTGCTTTATCACTCAGATCAAGGATTATATCCATCAGATATCTACCGCAGATTCTGTTTAACCCCCCTTTAGCACACTCTCTTTCACTGAATTTTTTTACGGAATCTGTTCTCACATCACCCAGGATTGCTACCGGGACAGGATCTGCACTATGTTGTCTGATACCCACTGGGGTGGAGTGGTCTGCGGTTAAAGCTATGGTGGTGTCTCTGACTTTATTTAGAATCGGTTTAAGGACTTCCTTATCAATTCTCTCAATCATTTCTTTCTTTGAATTAAAGTCTCCATCATGTGATGCTTCGTCAGTTCCCTTTATGTGTAGAAAAACGAAGTCATACTCCTGTAGGGCGTTGATGGCGGCTTCTGCCTTCCTGCCGATGTCTGAGTCTACATGACCTGTTGCTTTCTTCACTTCAATGATATCCATACCAGTTGCTCTAGAGACTCCGATTATCAGGGAGGTGGCGGAAATGCATACCCCCTTCACCCCATATCTGCTTTCAAATGAAGGTAACTCAGGCTTTAACCCTGCACCCCTCGCCAGGATGATGTTGGCAGGTAATTTACCCTTTTTCATTCTCTCTTTATTTACTTCATGGCTAGAAAGAATCTTCTGACTCATCACAGTGAATTTATTCAGAATCTCTGCAGTCCTTTCTGAATCAGGATTATTATCCAGTGGAATTGATTTAGCTGGAGGTATACCCAATCCCTCAGGGTCGGTGTCTGAGATTTCTGAAGAGAGATTATTCCCCTTCAGAATCAAGACTGCCCTATGCCCCTTACATTGTTTAAATATGGTTTCCACATCATCTATTTCAATTCCCTTTAATTCCTTCGTTAATTCTTTTAGGCCGAATTCATATCTACCCGCTCGTCTATCAATTATCTTACCCTCCTTTAGGGTGGCGAAATTACATCTAATAGCCACATCCCCTTTCTTTAGGTCCAGGCCGGTGCCATACGCCTCAAACGGCCCCCTCCCCGTATAGGTTTTGAATGGATCATAGCCGAAGAGTGAGAGATGTGCTGTATCGCTCCCTGGCCTTATCCCGGTTCTTACGGTGTCCATAATCCCCGTTATTCCTTCCCTGGCGATTCTATCCATGTAGGGTTTATCGGCTGCTTCCAGAGGCGTCTCTCCCTTCGTCAGGCGGTCACCCATTCCGTCACAAATAATTAACAATGATTTCATTTTTCTTCTAAACGGCAACTTTATTCTCCCTCATCGGGATGAGTGAGTTTGTGCCCTCCGGATGAATTTAAAATGATGGAGGCTACACTTAACTGATCTGTAGCGTAGCCCAAATTAGCTAACTTTGAAACTCAAGTCCAATATCAACTTCCAGGAAACTTCGACATGTAGTGCCTAACTTTTTGTAGTGCGTTCTGAGGGGTCATAGACCCCTCAATACCTGCCGTTTCTCGTTTGGAAACTCCGACCACGACTTTTACTTCCTTTTCGGCTTCATCGCGTAGGGTATGTCTATATAGTAAACCCCTTCCTCAGCCTTAACCACAACAGGCTTCCCGCTCATCAGGGATGCTATGTCCAGCTTGAATTTACCCTCCTCCAACCTAATCATATTTTCAACATCCAGATGGATAATGCCTTTCTTAGCCAATTTATCACCGAACTCACGATCCAGCCATTCAATATCTGATTCCCTGATACTCCTCTCCTTTAATCTCTTGATTGTTTCCTCCTCACTAAGTCCTGGTTTCTTCTTCATATAGAGAAACACTCTGGAGCCGCAGGAACATCCCTCCATCAACTCCTTTGAGTTATCGTCAAATATCTCCCCACATCGGGCGCATTTATGTGGCATCTTCCTATCTCTATTTTTCCTCAGCAAGTAGTGAAATCTGTTGAGGCTCCTTTTTTATTTTCTTAATTAATTTTGAAGGCCCGATGACGGTGAGGCCACCTGTTCTACCCCCTAGTATCCTAATTAGTTTATCCTTAATCCCCCTCTCTGATTTCTCCCCTAAAGTAGAGACCTCTATTCCCGGAAATTTATCCGACACCTCCCTCATAGTTGTTTCTATCAACCTGACCTCTTCAGCGGTGGAAAGGCCTTCCTCCATCACCAGAATCTTGTTTTTCTTTATTCTATCCAGGATAAACCTCATCTTATCCTCTCCACTCTTTTCATTCAATACCTCGGATGAAATAAATTCCAGCTCTATTTTTATACCGGATTTCTTCATTTTTTCAGTAGTAGGTTACTTTGAATACTTAGCTATTGTACTATAAAGCTTATTTATATGTTTCCCGGTCAACCCGGAAATCTTCACCACCGGATGCTGGGGAAACGCCTCCTCAATCCACATTGGGTTAGAGTTTGGTAGATCGATCTTGTTTGCCACGATAATCACTGGAATATTCCTGGCTTCCAGATTCCCAATGATGGTGATGTTAACCTGGGTGTAGGGGTCTTTGCTGGAATCCATTATAACCAACGCCGTGTCGACCTGCTCCAACCATTTAATAGCCTCTATAACCCCCCTGGTTGCTTCCTTAGCCCTTTCTTTAGCATCATCATCAGATAAACCAAACTTAATGAATTCCTCATAATCAATCTTTGTAGCAATACCCGGCATATCCAGGAGATTCATAATAAGCTTCTTTCCACCTGTTTGCACTACAACCCTCTCCTTCTTCTGCACATCCCTGGTTTCATGAGGGATCTCAGATACACTACCCACTGGCTCACCAGTCCAGTCAATAGAGATCTTGTTAGCTAAAGTGGTTTTCCCGGCATTCGGCGGCCCATAAAGCCCAAGCCTTATGACTCTCCTCCTCCCGAATACCCGTTTAAACCACCCCATCAATCTTCTAATCGGCACAATAAACCACCTGTTTATCTGATTATATTGATTTTTAAGTCTAAAATATAATTTATTAGACTGTACTACAAAATAAGGAAAATATACATAATCCCCGAATCGAATATATATTTTCGAATGGAGATGTGAACTAACTGTGTTTTGAATCCAAAAAAGGGGGGGTGAATTCTATGGGCTACTACAAGTATGTTAAGGAGACTTACAGGGGATTAAGACAAAAGATTAAGGATCCTGTAAACAGCGATCTTAGGGAGTTAACTATTGAGCGAAAAAAGCTGTGGAGGAAATCTAAACCCGTGGAGAGGGTTGAGCATCCCATTCGCATCGATAGGGCGAGGCAATACGGCTATAAAGCTAAACAGGGTTTTGTTGTTGTCAGGGCGAGGATAAGGAAGGGTGGAATGAGGAAGTCCCGCCCAGTGAAGGGGAGGGGACCCAAGAGGATGGGTGTAAACAAGATAACTCCGGCGAAGTCTATTCAAAGGATGGCTGAAGAGCGGAGTCAGAAGAGATTCCCTAATCTGGAGGTTCTTGGCTCCTACTGGCTTTGGGAGGATGGACAATATAAATGGCATGAAGTAATCCTTGTGGACCCCAATCACCCGGTGATTCAGAGCGATAAAGACCTGAACTGGATATGTGAAAAACAACATACCCGAAGGGTTTTTAGGGGATTAACACCTGCAGGCAAGAAAGGACGTGGCTTAAGGAAGAAAGGCAAGGGGGCGGAGAAGGTAAGACCGAGCATAAGAGCAAAGGGACGCACGGCGAAGTAAATATTTCATTATTAATCCCAATAGAACATATGCCTCGGTAGCTTGGTTGCAACCTTCAGAAAGGTTGATGTGGCGGACTTTCAGTCCGACAGCACAGAATTCCCCTGGAATTCTGGCTCCCAAAAGACTAAAGGTCTTTTGAGGACGCGCCAGACCAAAGGTCTGTCGTGTCATCATTATGTAGTATTGCCCTGCAATACTACTTATCAATCCAAGTGTTAACCGCACTGAATGAGTATACATAAACACATGCCTCGGTAGCTCAGTTGGTGGAGCGTCTGGCTGTTAACATTCGTTAATCCCCTGGCAGTTACCAGATGGTCGCAGGTTCAAGTCCTGCCCGAGGCGTAATCTATTTCTAAACTTAAATCTTAAATACTTAATAGAATAAATACTGTATGGGCCCGTAGCTCAGTTCGGTTCAGAGCGCTCGACTCATAGGAATCCTTTTCTTTCTTACACTGAAAGACAAACATTCACGAAAAAGAAAGGAAAACCAGGAAAAGAAGGGGTTTTGGGAGATCGAGTGGTCGAGGGTTCAAATCCCTTCGGGCCCATTAGAGTTTCCCGATCGTATAGGAAAGTATATGCTTTCCTATTGGAAAGATTCTCTTCAAGAGAATCTTTGCAAGCAAAAATTGCAAAGCAATTTTTCCTATGCGACACAAAAATTTTTGCTATCCAAAAATTTTCTTGTGAGAAATCATCTAACTGGTAATGGAATTTAATCTTGTTTTTCTATAGGATATATATGAAGCCGTGTTTAAAGAGATTCAATTCCCTGGACTGTTTAAGGGGTTTAGCTGTTATATTGATGTTCGCTCATCATTTCCCTAGGTGGTTGATGTTTAACAAGGCTGAATCTGAAGTCTACGGCTACCTCTTTATAATGAGTAGACTATCCGCCCCCCTGTTTCTGTTTATTGTAGGCATATGTCTTGTTTTATCTGCACAGAGGCATAAAAATCATATGCTGCAGCATTACTTAAAAAGAGGATTTCTCCTGATCCTCATAGGTTTCCTGTTGAACCTGATAACCCCTATGGACCTCCTCAGCTTCAACATCCTCCATACCATAGGATTATCTATAATACTCCTTTTCATACTCTTAATCGAACCCATCAAGATAAAATGCCTCCTCTCCATACTTCTACTCATCCCCCTGTCTCATATAGCCTATAAATCAATCCACATGAAAAACATCCTGGATATGTTCCAATTTCCAATACTGCCCTGGATAATATTTGTTATCTTCGGCATCGCCGCAGGAAGCTTCCTAACAGACTTTTATCGACATAAAATGAATAAATTCCCGAGGTATCTGGAGTTTTCAGCGCTTCTCTCCATAATCCTCGCGTGTGCTCTGGTGAAACTAGGGGTTTCATTTAACTATACGGCTTATTGCACGGGACCCTTCATCATGTTGTCAACAGCTGCGGTACTGTACACAACAGCCATGTTCTTCTGGGTTTATGAAGTGTATAAGAAAAACCCCGTATTCCTGAAACCCTTAATTATTTACGGGCGGTTTGCGTTTTTCATATACTTCATTCATCACGTGTTCGTATACACAATCCCTGACCAGCTGGGTTTCCTGAACAAGTTCTCTGAAACCGGGTCTATAATCTCCCTGCTATGGTTCCTCATCATCAGCTGGCTGGCCTTAAGCATCTACACTCAGGTTTCCGATAAACCGCAGCATTAAGACAGCGGCAACCAGGTCGGCGGTGGTTCCGGGATTCAAACCCTTGATTCGGAGTTCCCCGTCAAATTCCTCCACAGCTGTTCTTCCTTCAAGAACCTCTCTCGCTTTACTTGAAACATCCTCTGATGTCTCTTCCCCAAATTTCTTTGCTATATACGTATCCGGATACATTGAGAGCAGGAGCAGGTAGGTGTGGAGAACCGCCTCCCTCATGTTTTCTGTTTCACTGAATCGTTTCTCAAACTCCAAAACTCCAACCTCAAAAACGGTCTCCATCCCGTTTATTAATTCCCCAGCGATCCTGTCTCTATCAGCGGAGAACTTCATCAGTTCATGAAACGAAACCTCTTTCTTGATTAATTCCCCAAGACCGCCAACCCCTGCAGTTTCAACCGCTTTATAGAACTCTTTTGAATCCTTGATTGTTGATTCCTCAACTATTTTTTTTATGTTACCTCTTAATCTATCGAAATTACTATCAGGAATGCACATCCCAGCTGCTGAAGCAATCGGGATTATGAGCATGAGTGTTCCAATGTGCGTGTTTCCACCCGAATGAGCCTTCTTTAAATCATAAACCCCCTCCAAGATAAGTCCTCCAACACCTATCTCGCTAACCGGGATTTCACCCCCACCAGCCTTATACCCCCTCAGGGCTGCCTCCTCTACTGCAGAGCCGATAGCAATTGAACCCCTAAGAAAGTCTTCATAGGTTGTGTCAGAGAAATCATGGGTGGGGGTCACATTCCCCGGTTTTTCCGTGCATACCTCAAAGACCGCAGCTAACTGAGCAGCATACACTATACGCTTCACCCTTTTTTTTATTTCTTTGTCCACATACATCATCTCATTGATTTTATTACTAATTCAATATAAACCTGGTTTCCCTTCCGTAATTCCTCTATGAACCGTCTATCCAGGTCGCAGGCTACTTTATCTGCTTTAATCGCCAGAGTCCTGCCGCAGATGAAGTTGCTTTTCCTCACCACAATCTCCTCCAGATTACTGAATGATAAGTCAGGGTGACCGTAAGCAACCACTGTTTCCTCCAAGCCCCCACAAGCCAGCTTCATCATCAGCCTTGTGTTTACATTCCTTAACTTATTCCTGAATTCCTTTGAGAAATCCAGCATACCCCTATCCGCTGAAACCGCGATTATGCAATCCCCCCTCTCGGTTAAATGACTTTCCTTGGTTATCTCCAGGGTTGTTTTATGTCTAGCCACGACATTCTCATGCCCCCATGCCTTAATCTCCTCCCGCAACATTTTTAACACCAACTGTGCATAAAGATATCTCGAAAATAATGGTCATACCTCCCCTGATTGATAGTTTTAGGTTTCATGGTGATCACCTTTTACCTTCGGAGCGTAGCTCCGTCCCATGATCAACCTGTCTGCAGGTTGTTTTGCTCTTACCTTTCTTTCGGTTCTGGTGAACAGAACTCTTCGGGATATTTACCTTAACCCCCCTTACCTTCACACTAAAAGGATTATGCCGGATTTTATCCACCTAATTATATCATTTAAACCTATTATTAATTATTATGTACTCCATGATCATTGAGGCTCTATGGTTTATACTGCCTGCGTATATGGCTAATTCCGCCCCAGTTAACGTCTCCAAGATTAAATTTCTGGAGAAATACGGCAAGCCTATTGATGGCAAAAGGAGATGGTTTGGCGTCAGAATCCTTGGGGATGGGAAGACTTGGCGCGGCCTGGTTGCAGGAATAATCGCGGGGACTTTGATGGGGTTTATTCAGATAACCATTCAGCCTTCCCTAGAGAGTTATTTCACTTCTCTACCCTCCATGACCCTGCCGCTGGCCTTTATGCTCAGCACCGGTGCACTGGTAGGCGATATGATAGCTAGTTTCGTGAAAAGGAGGACCGGGTTTAAACCCGGAGACCCTGCACCGCTTCTGGATCAACTGGATTTCGTCTTCGGAGCCTTATTTTTCGCCTGGCTATGGAGCTGCCTTACTGCAGGTCGATGGCAGGGGGTCTTCGAAGATATGATCGGTTACGACCGCTTCTTTGTAGTGGTTATTATCTCGCCGGTAATCCATTTATTTGCGAATTTCATTGCCTGGTTCTGGAAGCTTAAGAAGCAACCCTGGTGATTTCTTTGGGGGGGGCAAGTGAGCCCGCCGGGATTCGAACCCGGGTCGGAGGATCCGAAGTCCTCTAGGATATCCAGACTACCCCACGGGCCCTTTTTTTTTGATTAATTTATTTGCTT
>JAYEKX010000092.1:0-3227 GCA_034716875.1 Candidatus Altarchaeota archaeon
TCCCCTCTCTTTTCTTTCACCCCCTTTTTTCTCCCCTTAATGCCTTCCCACAGGCTTCCTCCGGCTTTCATTATAACTCCTCAGTCATAAGCATGTTTTCCGTCTTATAAATATCGTCCCACGGTTTCACATCCCTCTTTATAGCATTCATAATCTCCCTCATCTTATGTATCCTGCCCTGCATCCCATCCGTCATATATATCACATGCCCTGTCCTACTGGTTATCCTATTTTTAATTGAACGCTCGCTTATACCCCGTATGGCTTCCTCCACAATAAGGGTGCTATTAGTCAATTCAAATATCTTGGCCCCGATCTTGCTTAACTCACGATCCAGCAGGCTTAAATCCTTCTTTAATTTAGTTGTAAGCTGTTTATTCCTATCCCTCTCAGCCTTAACATTCTGAAATTCCCTTATCATTGCTTCATATATATCTCTTTCAACCGTGACCGTAGTAGCTTTATTTCCAAACATTTTCATCCCTCCCTGGATAATTTCTCAAAGTATTTCCTGATGACTTCTTCATATTCAACCGGCTCCTGCTCTGGTGTACTCGCGGCCTTAATCTCCCCCGGTAGTTTGAATTCACCCTCATTAAGTCGTTCCTCCTTAATATCCTTTATTTCAATCTCACCCCCGTACTCTGGATGGACCTCCATCTCCCGGTTCTGACCTTCTATCCTGGCGGAACTGGGTGCACCATATATGTCACTATCACCCGCCTCCCCTGCGCCGCCACCCATTCCCGGGATAGGGCCCTCACCGAAACCAGGGAGTTTGCCTCCGGATTCGCCGCCGATCTTATTCTCTTCATTCTTCGTTTTCTCCTTGCTTTTCTCCCATTCGTCGCTATCACCCATAAAACTTTTGTCATCCCCGTTTAGAGTTGATGGTGAATTACCGACTAACCCCCGTAAATCCCTCTGGAAATTAAGGCTGAGTTCGTTGATATGAAAAAAATTTATGGTTAATAATGCAAACAATAGGAATATAACCATAAATACCTTCAGGGTTATGTTCTTTATTCCTACAAACGATGAGTAAGGGATATTATCTATACTCTGTGAGACGCCTGTAATTAACCGGTCTATAATAAGGTTGGATGCCCCCCTGTTATCGTAAGCGGTTTGCAGTCTCTCATTTAGGGAGGGATGCTTCCGGATTATTTTTTTCATGACCTCTTTATCTACGACTACCAGAATCAACCTTAAGATAAAGTAGATTAATGTGGGGGCTACTGCAAGGATTATCTCAACCCCCAGAAGCAAGAGAAATATGGCTGATAAGATAAACACTATGAGGGAGTCTACTGCTATCGTGAATAATTTCAGCTTATTAACGGCCTTCCTCACCTCATCCAGTCTGGGGGTGATTAAATCCTTCATCTTAATCCAGCTCCTTAATTTGTTTCTCCATACTGTTGAGGGTATTTTTTAGGTCAGTGATTGTTTCCTTTAATTTATCATTGATAATGTCCTGGATATCCTCTATATCCTCCTTCAACTCATCCCTCAGTGTTTTATTTTCCACATCACCTATCTTGTCATGTAGTGAGGCGAGTTCATCGTCAATATCATCCGTATGGTCTTCAATATCCCCTACATAGTCCTTTGATTTGTTTACGTTGATCTTGAGGTATTTTACATTACGACTTATCCCGGATATCTTTTTTTCTGCTAAATCCAACTGCCTTTCCTTGAGCTCATAGTCTTTCTCGCACATACTAAGTTCACTTTGGGCCATGGTATAGTTGGAATGCCATTTATCCCTATCATCTGCGGTTGTCTCCAGATCTTCTTTCAGCAGCTCTTTCTCCCCTTTCAGACCCTCGAAGAGCCCCCCTAGGGAGACTTCCCTCTCCTCGGATATGTTTAATTCCTTTATCAGATCCACCAGCTCCCTCCTTGATCTTTCCAGTTCATCCCTTGTTTTATTGATTTCCACACTCCTATTATCCAGTAGGGAGTCTTTCTTGGTTATATCCCTTAATACACTTGAGTAGTCTGCATCGCGGCGTTGATACTCCTGCTGGGCATAGATGGCCATGGCTACCATGGCAACTAAGAGTAGGATCAACAGAGTGAATAATAAAAGATTTACATCCCGCTTCATTTTATCTCTTGATATATCTAATGTGTTATATTAACTATTACACAAAACTGTTTTATATACTTGGATATACCCTGGATTGAAATGGTCAAGAAAGCATTGGTTAGGGATTATATGACTGAGGATGTGGATTACATCCCTTATGACACTACTGTGGAGAAGGCTATAGAGGTTCTTATTAATTCAGTGCATGAAACCTTTCCGATTGCAAAGAACGGTAACCTGGTGGGTTTTGTTACGGCTAAGGAGTTGTTGATGAACTACAAAAATCCAGGGAAATTGATTAAGGATGTGGTGGGGGAGAGATTGATAGTCGCCAGACCTGATCTGGCTTTGGATGATGCGGCTAGGGTGATGTTCAGGTATGCTATGCGTAAGCTCCCTGTGGTTGACGGGAAGGGGAGGTTGATTGGCATAATCACTAATACTGATATAATCAGATCTCATATAGAGCGGGCAACCCCCCGGAAGGTGAATCTGATCAGGAATCTGTTGGAGTCGGAGCATAAGGTGGGGATTCATGTGGGGATGTATCCTGTTCCTTTGGATAAGTTGCATCCAACTCAGGGGAGGATTCATGCGGATGAACTTCAGGGGAGGAAGTATGAGTTAAAGAGGGGTCTTGCTGAGCCGTTGATTGTGGTGAAGAAAAGGAATTATTTCGTGCTGGTGGATGGTCATCATAGGGTTATAGCTGCCCGGGGGCTGGGGATTAAGGAGATAATGGCTCATGTCCTGGAGCCTGATACGGATGTTGAACTTGGCATGGAGAAATCCGCCAGGGAGGCGGGCTTATTGACGCTGGATGATATTAAGGTGATTGATTATGCACAACATCCCCTGGTGGAGATCACTACTAAGTTAATTAAGAAGGATGAACTCTAAATAGTTATTAAAATGTTTTCAAGGTTCATAGGTCTTGTTGGGGGAGAAACCAAGCTTCATTTCACGCTCATTGATCCGGAGGAGCAGTCTCCTGAAGTAGCGGTCAGGAGGGCTAGACTCTGCGCATCCTATGGCTCAGACGCCGTCATGATCGGGGGTTCGACAATAAAGGGGAAGGATAAGGGGCTTGTACATGATACTATAAAGGCGATAAAGGATTCTGTTGATATAT
>JAYEKX010000093.1:0-31746 GCA_034716875.1 Candidatus Altarchaeota archaeon
CTCCATAAAGCTTGAGGTGATATGTATGCCTAAGACAGCCACGAACGCAATAATGATAACCGCGATTAGAATCATGAATGGTGAATCCTGAAGCCCAAACCCCCTATCATCATTATGAAATCCCTCACCCTCCAAGTTCTCTGGAAACATTTTCGGCAAAATTCTTCAATCCCTCACCGACAGTTTTTGTTGCGTTCATCCCGGTATCCTGTGTTTCATGAAGCAGCTGTAACAGGATTACCAGCACTGCGGCGGCAATTGCAATAGCGAGAACCAGTTGGAATACGAGATCGGAAGCGCCTCGTTCATCAATCCAGAATTTATTTATACTTGAAATCATTTCTTAATCCGAGATGCTTTTCATACTATCGTTGAATGCATCTTTCACACCCCTATTCACTGTTTGGGTGACGTTTATTGTCGTATCCCAGTTTACTTGAAGCAACTGCACTATGATCACTGCCACCGCTGCGGCAATAGCCACCGCCAACACTAGCCTGAAAACCATTGATGACATTCCCCTCTCATCGTTCAGGAAATTATCCAGGGTTTTCATTATGTGCTTGGTGTAAATGATGTTAGGTTCGATGTTAACTGACCTACTGTCTCATTCATCGCGGTTGTCACTTCCCCGCCTCCTACTTGGGCTTTCTGTAAGATAAGGAGCAGGATCACCAGTATTGCTGCGATAATGGTTATTACCAGAACCAGTTTAAACACAATACTTATGTCTCCTTTCTCATCATCTACAAAATCCCTTAACTGTTTAAACATTTTTCAAGTATATATTTATTTTTGTAATATATATCTAGGTAATGCTAATATAAATATCAATTGTTCAATATTTTATGTAAAATGCCTAAAAAAGAGCGTAAAATAACAGACAATATAGACCTGAAGGGATTAATAAATATACTCGGAAAGAAACCAGCCAAGGAATATCAACCTCAATGCTCAACCGATTTCAGTATAGACCACGCTGTAGGGATTACAACCCTGAAGATGAACTGTGAAGGCTGTAAACATAAGTCCTCATTTTTTGATATCATATGCAGGAAACAATTAATAACTAAACTAATTGAAAACCCGGTAGATAAAATAGAATTCGTAAGACGGCTAACTACAGAGGAGTATCAAAAAGACGATGTCGAAATTATTAAGGAAATCTCAGATATCGTGATAAATGTTATCGGAGCACCATTCGGCATCTTTCATACCGGATGTGGTGAATGTGCCGATAAGAGAAGAATGTTTCAGGAGTCAATTATATACTCCCTGAAGAACGACCCAATTAATACCTACAGACAACTTGGCATCCTGATAAAAGGGATGGGGAAATACAGCAAAGAAGAGTCTGAATGCACTAAATGCCTGAATCTGGGGATTAACACATTAAACTACATAAAAAGATCACTGAAAGATACGGTATTAATCCAGAAGGCAGAGGGGTGCCCTAATATAAGTACCACCGAAATATACAAAAAAATTTTTATATCCCATGTACGGCCGTTCCTGTCAGAGTCACGGATTGTTTTAGAGCTGCCGTCGGATGCTAAACAGCTGGGGGAGGGATATGAGATAGCAGACGCTAAGGTCAGGCTCTACCGGGTTCCCTCATGGAATGAAGACCTGTATTTCATAATCCCTCCGGAGTATGAACTCAGACACCGGCCTGAAATGCTTGAACTACTCATGCAGACAAGGGAATGGTTGCTTAGGAATGTTGCAGACCAGATTAAATCAACCGATACGTCAGAGAACACCAAAAAGAAGTTTGAGGTGCTATGTAAGGTTAAACTATCCGAGATTGCATCACAAAACAGGCTTGTGTTAACTACCCAGGAGATAAACAGTTTTGTTACAATATTGATTCGATGCACACGGGGCTTAGACGTAATCGAGTTGTTGCTTAGGGACCCAGACATACAGGATGTCTATGTTAACTCGCCTATGGAGACTACACCCGTTTATGTGAAACATAAAGACTTTGATGATTGCAGAACCAACATATATTTGAGTGAAGAGAGCGGGAACAATTTTGTATTAAAATTTGTTTTACAGAGCGGCATAGGCCTGTCACCGAACTCACCTATACTGGATATGGAGCTTGAGGAATTAAGAACAAGGGTTAGTGTTGTTGCTCCACCCTTAAGCCCTGATGGTATTGCATTCTCCCTTAGGTGCAGGAAGGATATACCCTGGACACTACCCATGTTTGTGGAAAACCACATGATGTCTGCTCTTGGTGCGGGATTACTGACGTTTATGGTGAATGATCAGGTTGCTTTATTGGTTGTTGGGGGCAGGGGAACAGGCAAGTCATCATTTTTGGGTGGGCTTATGACTGCAATGAACCCGAAGTACAGGGTCCTGACGCTTGAGGATACGCTTGAGTTAGCGGTGCCTGAATTAAATAACGCCGGCTTCAGGGTGCAACGTATGCTTGTCCAGCCGATAACCACCAGCGAGGGATTGAGCATAACTGCAGATGATGCCCTGAGATCCTCGCTGAGAATGGGGGAATCCAGTATCGTTGTTGGGGAGGTCAGGGGCCCGGAGGCGAAGGTGTTGTATGAATCCATCCGGGTTGGAGCAACGGGAAACACTGTTTTAGGTACTATACACGGGCGGGGGCCGCAGGATATATTCGAGAGGGTTGTCTATGACCTGGGGATACCAGCAACATCATTTAAGGCTACAGACGTAGTCGTCGTTACAGGAAGATTACCTGTCGGAAGAAGGGTGGTGGAGATTGCTGAATTAAACAAGGATGTGGATATTGAGAATATACACAGTGGTGCGGAATCATCCCAGCTTTTTAATACCTTAATGATGTATGACAGCAGAACGGATCAACTCAGGTTCCCACCTAAATTCAAACCAAATGAATCCTTTGTCGTACGGACGGTAGCACACAGAAGAGGCATAACACCCGAACACGCATGGGAGGATGTGAAAGTCAGGGCCAGAATGTATGAAAACATTGTTGGATGGTACAGGGACCTGAATGCGCCTGAAATTCTTGAAATAAAAACCTTCGTGGACCTGAATAAGAAATACGTCTCCTTCGTGGATGATCAGAGACAAATGAACAAAGGAAAGTATGAGAAGGTTGAATATGACTACATCTACGATAAATGGGTTAATTGGGCGGGAGACTACATTGAGAGAATATTAAAGAACCGAAAATGATAATTAACTCAGTAAGAGATACTGAATACCCCCTGTTTGAGAATTGCTGCCATCTGGCGTATAGATATTTCCCGTTTCTCAGCGAGGAGATATGGGTGGATGAGAAACTAAATAAGGCGATAGATCTTCTGGAATTAAGGATTGAACCTAAAGAACTTCATGCGCTATCATCAACTACTGCGTTTTTCTCCGTACTCACCATTTTCTTAATACTGATAGCCTCCTTCTTAATGGGGTTTTCATTAAGCTTCCTCTTCGTATTCTTCGTCATCTTTCCACTTATCCTGTATCTCTACATCGAGAGATACCCTGTAATGCTGATGGAATCAAGGAAGATGGAGATGGTAGGCCACATACCCGCCATAGCAAGTTACCTGGTCATATCTCTAAGGATCAGTCCCACACTGGAGAAGGCGGTGGAATTCACATCGGAGCATACAACTGGATTTCCTAGGAGGCTATTGAAGAGGATTATATCCGATATCCATATGGGGCGAAGCTCCAGTATTGTTGAGTCATTATCGAAATTTGCTGATGAGTGGGGGAATATACCTGAGTTCAGGGCATTTATGCAGTTGTTAATCGCATCTACACTGGAGGCCAGTGAAAAAGGCAGGTGTTTGATGCTCGATAACGGGATGAATGTGCTTTTGAACGGGTTGAAGGAGCGGACAGATAATGCCGCAAGACAACTGGAAACACCCATCCTCATGATATTCACCTTTCTTGTGATCCTGCCCCTGGTTTTCATCGGGCTCATCCCCCTGATACCCACACTTGGCGTAAATATATCCCCGCTTATAATATTCTTCCTCTATGACATCGTTCTGCCCGTAATACTGTTCATTACCATAAGCTTCATAGTCAGCACTAAACCCCTTACCATCCCCCCGATTGAAATACCATCTGAGGAGTACTCAAAGGTTTTTAATATGGATATGCGAAATAAAATTAATAGATGTGGATTCTTGCTTTCCATACTCCTTATCGCGGTAATAATCTCCCTGCCAGGTATACTGGATCTTATGGCTGCAATAGCTGGTAAGGAATCGTCATATCCCCTGGGGACATCCAGTATCCTGATAGGTGTTAGTCTGGGTTTGGGTATCTATCTACTCGGAACATCCTATAATGTAAAGAAGATGCGGGATGAAATAAAAAAGGAGGAGGCTGAATTTATCGAGACACTGCGTCAATTAAGCGTGTTATTATCCAGTGGACGCCCCCTCCCTAATGCGATGGCGCATATCACTGATTTAAATAAAGGCAAATCTGCCGAGATATTTGCTAAGGCGGCGAACAACATCCGGTTATTTAATATGGATATACGCGGAGCATTCTTTAATGAGGAGGGGGGTTCTGCAGCGAAGATATATTCAGGTATGATACGCGGTTCAATAGACACAATCATAGCAATGTCTGGCAGGAGTTCTAAGGCAATAGCATCAGTGCTAATCCGCCTGTCAGAGCATATACGGAATATGAAGACTGTTGATGTGGAGATGAAGAAAATCATCGGGGGCGTCACATCATCGATGAGCCTCATCGCTGTTTTTGTGGGTCCCCTTGTAGGGGGTGTTGCAACAAGCCTGGGTTATTTAATCTCCGTAACTTTGGGTGATAGCGGCTCAGGATTTGGCTTCGGGGAGATGATAAAAACAATGAATCCGGAGATAGTGAAGCTTATAATAGGTGTTTACGTATTGGAGACCACTACCATACTGTCATTATTCTCTGATGATCTCATCCACGGCAACGACAGGGTGATTAAGAAATATCATTTAGGCATGTATCTACCCTTCGCAGCATTACTGTTTGCCTTGAGCATATACATGATGCAAGGCATCCTAAGTAGCGTGATATAATGTTTGGTGATTACTCAAAATCCGTACCAAATCACCTATATATCTGTATAATCACATCCAGATGGACATGTTGTTATTGTGGTTGCACTTGCAACTCCGACCAAGCTAAAAATCAACCCACCAATCAAACCAAACACATTAGTTTCTTCATATTCATCACCAACTCCCTCGAAAGATTCTAAGCTACCATCCCCTCAAGCCTCTTCGGCAAAACCAATGGGATTATAAGTACCTCCCCTCTTAAACGGGGCATAACACTTCTGCCTTTTTTCTCCATATCTACAATCCCCAAATTTTCCAATATCTTTAAATCTCTCTCCACAGCACTTAATTTCCTGTCGAGTTTTTCACTTAGTTCAGAGACGGTTTTCTTCCCACCTTTCTTTAGTACATTAATCAATTCGATCCTCCTCTTGGTAAATGCCTTGCTTACTTCTTCATCTGACATAGCTAGGATGATTCCCTTATCTGGGGCGTCATCTGGATGCTCTATTACATAATCTAGATACTGCTTAACTGCAACAAACCTCTTCTCATTCATTTCATATTTCATTTTCTCACCTCATACTTTGAACATAATAACCCCGATACCTTCTAAAATTTTCTATTATCTCCCTGAAATAGTGATCAAAAATTATCTTGACTGGCTCATATTTCGATAGTTTTATGGGTTCTGGTGTAATCCAATATCGCTGTTCATGTAGGTAGTTATGAGCCGTATCTACTCGATAAACCTCATACCATTTTCCATTTATTTTTGCTCTGTAGTTCAGAGCAAATTTCACTATTTTGCCTTTGTCCCAAAACAGAATTATATCAAGTTTATCCTCGCTTGTTAATTGCGTCGAAAACTCACGTTTTCTCATTTTATACTTAACAATTTTTGTATAGTATTATACAGGAATTTATTCTTTATTAATCGACGATTATTATTTTTTAGGGAAGAAAGTTACTATACAAGCAGGTAGAATAGATAAAAAGAAGGGAAGAGTTCAGGATACAGATGGTCATGAAGTAGCTGAAGCTTATGCACAAGGTGGTGTTAAAGTTAAATCAAGACATTATGATATAGGTTACGTCAGCATTAACCACAAGAAATCCCCGAGCATAGACATGATTAATGATATGAACATGAAGGGCATCAATATGAAACTTATGTTTATTTTAACAACCCCCTCTAAATCATCTCTATAATTATTCAGTATCCCAATATCCTCCTCTGTTAATCCAACCGGTCTTGGATGAATGAGGGTTTTTCTTTTTCTATTCCTTATTAAATCCCGGAGGGATGAAGTCACATCCTCACGAACCAACACACCCTCCCTGAAATATAGTTCTTCCGCGATTGCCATACCCTTCTTCACATCCCGTATCTCCATGGTTTTGCTTAACGGTATCCTGGAGCCTACCGCATATGTGGACAGCAGGAGGATGAATGCGAAAAGGGACTTATTAGCGGCTATGAGTGATGTAAGCGACCCAGTATCTGAAACACCTGACATAATTAAGCCAGCTATAATAAGTATGCATGAAACCAGATACCTGCTGCGACAACGCTTAATCAGTGTGAGGCAGTAGATAACAAGGATCGAGGATATGATCGGAGGGATTCTGGTTGAATTAAATAATCCTATGCTGATTAATGTAGACGCCATTAAGTATAAAACTGGTGTGATAAACAGATTCACTAATCCGGGGATCTTTTTTTCCTTAATGTATTTATAAACTGCTGTGATGAAAAACCTCGTTAACAGGATTAACCCCAGGTTAAACAGGATTGTTATGAAGAAGAAGTAATGGCTGTAGTAGGGGGGCTTGATGAATGAATCCATTAGTGTTGTGGGATAAACCGGGATTAAGGATGCCAGCACCCAAAACATTTTTGCATCACCACCCGACCACGCCCGAATACTCCACAGTGTGAACGCAACCAGGAACCCGAAGATGAAATTCATTAGATACAGCCACAGGAAAGATGATTCTACAAAAAACGCCTTAGTTAACGCTAACGGAAGCGATATAAGCAGTAAACAACCTGTGAGTTTATTAGGGATTCTCCTGGTTTTCACATCACAGACTACCCCGGCCATACAACCCCCAACTGCCACACCCACCGAAACCATATCCAGAAACAGATGCATAAAAAATCACCCTCTAAATCTTATAACCTCCTTAACCTTCTTCAGCATTCTTGGGTTGATGGAAACCCTATCTATATGTTGAAGTATTAAATAATCCTCATTCATCAATTCTTTGACTGCCTGTTTTATATCTCTCATAACTCTTTTTTCTTTTGGCAGCCCTTGCTGTAAATCTCTTATGGCTAAGTGTCTTCTGCCAACGTAAGTATGCCTGTAAAGTTTCCTGAGTATGTGGACTTTAAGTTCTTCCATAATGGATTAATTTATAAAGATGCATATTTATATTTTATACATAACACTATACCAAAAATTAAATTTAAAATAGCTAAATTTAAATAGTTTGAATTATAATAATTAACAGTAAAAGAATATGAACGAAGAATCTGCATTCCGAAGGGTTTTCGGTAACTCGCCGATGGTCAAGGTATTAGACTTCCTGTTAGCTGAGAGGGGGTTGTATGACTACACGCTTTCAGATATTTCCGTGAATTCCGGGGTTTCATGGTCTAGTCTACACAGGATATTTCCGGAACTGGTGGGGATAGGTATTGTAGAGCAGACAAGAGCAATAGCCAACGCTAAACTCTACCGGCTTAATGAAAAAAACCCTTTGGTTCAGGAGTTGATTCGTATGGATGAGAAAATCTCGGACTACTTCATCCAAAAGGAGCTGGGAACGCAAAAAACGGAGTTAGAGCATCCCATACCTGCGTGAACCCGGGATTAACTACTCAGAAAAAGAAAGCAGAAAAAAGCCTTATTATCTCTTGGAGAAGTTTGATGAAGGTGAAGTCATACAAATTTCTATGCACTAAACTATAAAAAAATTAATCTTTTGAATTATACGTGCTAAGTTTCTTAAGAATGTTAACTTCCTTGGATAAAGTAGTATCCCCCATTGCATTCATCTCTTCCCTGAAGTAATCAATAAACTCAACAAACAATTTCTTATAATCATCAGAGACCTGCAGTGGAATAGACTGCCTCTCCCATCTACCTAATTTCGGCTCAACCGGTTCTGGGACAATAATTCCCTCCTCAATAGTTACTGACGCTTTCACCAGCTGTTTCTTTGAATAGCCTTCCCTCTCATCTTTAATCCAGTTCTTCATAAGGTCTGCGTATCTAGATAACAATATTCCCTTCCTAATACCATTGTTTTCATAGAAATCCAGCTCTTTTTCTTTCAACTCAACAGAGACTTCATTACCACCTACTTCCCCCACCCGATTTTCATAACTTACAGTCAGTTTCAAACCTGCATCCGGGGAGAGCTTCTTCAGCTTCAATAATACAAGCCCGCCTTTCGTTCCCTCCTCCTCTTTTTTTGATGGAAAGAGGGTGTTCACCTTCATAATCTCCCCCGTGGCTTCGTTAGCTTCCGGAGAGCCATAAACTTTCTCGATATTATAGCCTTCAGCATCCAGCTTCAATAATAGATTGAATACCAGGGGGGTTACCATATACTCAAATTCATCATCCATCCTGGTTTTAAATTGCTTTGCAGAATGGACTGAATAATAATTAGCTCCCCTAATCTTTGTTATATACTCAATTAACTCAGTGTTGAAGTCAACACCAATGCCGATAAAAGTTGTATATACCTTGTTATCCGCATTCTTCTTTGTCAGCCCTAATAGGCCCCCCTCACTTGTTGTGCCAATATTTGGCATAGCATCGGTTAAGAAAATTATTCTATTCTCATACTCCTCCTGATCCATGTCAAGGAATTCATCAAATAATCCGGTCCCCTCTGTATAACCTGCTTCGAAATTAGTTCCCCCCCTAGGTTTCAGCTCCAGGATATGTCCCTTTATGGCATCCATCTTAGTGTCTCCCACCCTCCTCAAGGGTTTTGCTAAATAAGCGCCACTATCAAAGAGAACCATCCCAAATCTATCATCTTCATTTAAATGATCAAGCAGGCCAACAACCGACTTTGACGCAACCTCCATCTTGCTTTTGCCAACATCCTCATCAGGTTCCTCCTCAATGGGTGTTGTCCGTCCGAAGCGGTCATAATAATATCTATTGAATGAAGAACTCATTGAACCGGATATATCCAATACAACAACCAGATTCAGTTTTTTCCTCTTGAAATCCCCCTCCTTTATCCCTGAATTCAATCCAACAGATAAGTAATACCCCTCATCTTGAGAAAAGGGGTCTCTGGAGATTGCGTAGGTATAAGACGGGCAGAATAATTCCTGACATACCTCCTTCTCCCCCGTATCAAAATAATAATCATAAAACAAGCCTTCATAAGTTATGTCTGTAGGTAAGGGCAAATAATTATGCTCGACATTCCTTCTGAAATTGTTTATATCTTTCGCCCCGCCTGTGCTGAATCCCATTGAGCTACCCGTACCTATATTAAATACACCTAATTGCCATATCATAATCCCGCCGGGGATAAGTAATAACATCGGGATAACTACCAAGATAATTACTAACGGCAGGATAGCAATTTTTATCTTGTTTTTTATAGAATAAACTATCCCCCATATAATAAAAACAAGGAGTAGGATCGGTATGATTAAAAGCAGAATTAGAAACTGATAGTTTATTGATATGGCAAGTATTATTAAGAGTGATAGTAATATCAATGCAATTGGGGCAGCTAATAAGAAAATTCCCAGCATCCTTTTGGGATTCATCCTTTTCGTTCCATCACTTGAGGTGATGGGTTTTCCTTTGACGATTAGAACCGTCGATACTACAAACCATGAAACAATTAGCACACCTAAAACCAGTAGACCCAATACGAAATAATCTTCAATAGAACGATGACTATACCTCCAATCATCAACCTTTCCGAAATTAGGGCCTATTAATAGAAAACCTAAAACTACTGCTGTTATAAACGCAATAATTACCCAACTTTTTTTTGATAAACCCCTCATAGCATTAATAAAATTAGTTTATAACCTAATAAACTTTACGGTTTACCATTCGACAACAGGCAGGTTTCTTTTTGAATTAGACATAACATATAGGCTTATGCGAAGTTGCGAACGTAGTAAGCAATTTGGGAAAATTCTGCAAGAATTTTCCGCATACGTCGTGTTATACGTTTTTTCTGTAAGAAAAAATGCCGAAACAAAGTGGAGGTGCAGTACGACGCAGGGCACTATACCTTTTTTATTTTATCAGGATTCACTATTTCAAGTTCAACTGTTGAAATAGTTACAAGTGTTGCAATTAGAAATATTAACACGATTACAATTAAAAATCCCATAATGCCAAATTGCTTTAAAAATATAAACCATATTAGTAATCCCACTAAAGCGCCATATATTCCTATTTTACTGAGAGTTTCTTTTTTCCCCTTAAGTAATTTACCACAATTACTACATCTTATTGTTGTATAATTTGTTAATATACCGGCTTTCCATTTTGGAATATTTTTTTTACAGTTAGGACATTGAAACATCGTTATTTATTTATGTTAGATATTTTAAAAAAGTTTCTTTTAATCTTGAATTAGTGCCCGAGTATTATTGCGTATAACGACTATTAAACGAACTTTTTCTTCGTTTAATCCTGTCATGAGATGGTTAAACTGAATCCTATACTATCCCCTCCCACCCACATTACCCTCCCCCGTTAATTACTCAGTTATCTACTGGTCAAGTTCTCCCCGATTAATCCGGCAACACTCACCCTGCTAACACCCCCCTCAATAGTGTCGGTGCAAACCAGGCTGTCCACAGAAGATCTTACCTTTTCCACGCCTTGGGAGAAGACTCCATGCACACACCCCACATTAACGCTTCGTGCACCCTGAGTATAAAGAAACTTCGCCGCCTCAATCACTGTGCCGCCCGTAGAAATCATGTCATCCAAAATCACGATATCCCTACCCCTCACATTCAACTTCTTCACCCCTATACGAACCTCCTCCCCAGACAACCGCTCCTTCTCAAGGAAATCAAAACCGCATCCAATAACTTCTGCGGCATTCCGGGCACACTCCAGAGAGCCTTCATCAGGCGCTATCACCAACGGCTCCCCGAGCTTATCCCTGAAATACCCGGCAAGCCGTGGAAAAGCATCCAGATTCATCACCTTCACATCATGGAATATAAACTCACCCCCCATCCTTCGTAAATGACAATTTATGGTTGTGAGTGAATCAGAAAACCCCCACAAAACCTTTAAAACAGTCTTGGCACTTAAAGCCTCCCCCTCCATAAAACGCTTATCCTGCCTAGCATACCCTAGATAAGGAACCACAGCATGCACCTCCGATGCCCCCAGATCCCTCAATAAATCCAAAAGAAGAATTAATTCCACCAAATCATCATTACATACAGTAGACTGAACCACCACACAATCCTTACCTTTAACGTCGGAAAGAATCCTGACATAAATCTCCCCATCAGGGAACTTCTCAATCCTGATGTCGCCAACATCCGCCTTAATATTATCTGCAACCTTCTTTCCCAGATTGATGGAAGAGCTTCCAGAAAAAATAATCATGTTAATAATAAAAAAAAAGAAGAAGAAAAAAAAGAAGAAGAAAAAGAAATTAAATCTTCTTGACTCTGTCTACTCCAATCTTCTTGACGGTGGGTTTTTTCACTTTAGCGGGTAACCAGCTTGGTCTATCCGCTGGCGAACTCACCATCTTTGTAGATCCCTTGAAGACATGTATGCTGTAGGTCTTATCCTTGTTCCTTCTACCCCTCTCCCTCAGTTTTATATCACTAAAGCCTCTTGTTGCTGCTTTCAGTGCAGCCTGTCTGGGGGTTCTTCCTGTAAAGACATGTTTTGTTTTCCCTTTCTTCAATTCATAATATTTTACTCCCGCCTTCTTTTTCTTACTCTTTGCCATTTTAAAAAACCTCTTAGGTTATTTGTATCCTATTAGGCTTTATGTTATTAGAAAATAGTCTTTAAAAAGCAATATGGGGGCGTAGACCCCATAAAAAGCATTGGTGTCACTACTAAAGTGGCGTACTGAGGCGTCATTAGTTGTGTGGATACGTCCTCTCCCTAAAGGTGGGTTAATTTTCTTTAAAATCCATATAATTTAATGTGAAAACTCTTGTTCTATGTATCGACAGAGATAATGACGTCGGGGAAAAAATTAATGTAGAGGGTCCGATAATTGGTGAGGATGAAAACATCAGGGCAGCCAGAGACCTGGCATTAATAGATCCTGAGGATACTGATGCTAATGCTATCTTTGGGGCAGTAAAGACTGCAAGAGAACTAAAGACGGAGATAGTCACTCTGACCGGGGACAGGGATGTTGGCATCGTTTCTGATGAGAAAATAGCTAAACAGTTGGATGAATTAATAGAGAAATTTAAGCCAGAGTCGGTGGTTATTGTGACAGATGGTGCGGAGGATGAGGAGATAATCCCTATAATCCAGTCCAGAGTCAAGATTAATTCAGTGAAAACCATTATTGTCCGTCAGAGCAAGGAGTTGGAGAAGGCGTATTTCACGATAATCCACTTTCTAAAAGAGGTTGAGAAAGACCCCAACCTCGCCCGCTTAGTCTTTCTTATCCCCGGCCTTATACTGTTGTTTATGGCAATAGGAGGGGCTCTTAATGTCCTAATGCAGGCCATGCTTCTCTTACTTGCCATAGTCGGCATATACCTGATTATAAAGGGACTCGGTTATGAAGAAGAATTCTTCTCCAGACTATCTGAATTCCTCAAGTCATTGTCTATTGAACGGATTAGTATTGTGGCTTATTCATTGGCTATCATTACCTTGATAATTGGTTTAGGCTTTAGTTATGATGAATACGTCGAAAAAAATCCTGCAGGATTTGTTAATGCGGTTACAACAGTATTGACTCTGAAGTTTGCGAATATTATTCTGTTGGCGGTGGTAATTGCCATTATTGGCAGGATCATTGATGAATATGCTATGGAAAGGTATTTAACCATAAGGAGATACCTGATTTTGTTGACATTGATACTGCTTATAAAATTGATTGCTCAATCTGGCGCATACTACCTTTTGAAGGGTACGATAGGGAATTTCATCCTTTCCACGGTTCTAAGCATAATCCTCTTTATTGTTGTAATCAAAGGCACAGAGCTGATTTTTATAGATGAGATAAAAACAAGGAGGAAGTGGATAACGGACTATGCTGGAAAAAAGGTCTTTAGCAAGGATGGTGTGGAGTTAGGTAAGGTATCAAAGGTTCTGCTAGACGATTCAAAGCTGATTGGCGTTAAAGTGGGGAAAAAAAGGGTTAATAAAGAAGATATTATATCTAATAACGGAGCTATTATGGTTCAGATATAACCTATTTTGTTTTACTTAATTTTTTCAGCATATCCACTGCGTTTTCAGTTCCGCTGGTTATGAGTATGTCTCCCTCCAGAATTTTCGTATCTCTCTTTGGATTATAGATCCACGCCACCCCTCTTCTGATAGCCCTGATGTAGCAACCGGTTTTGCTGGAGACCCGGAATTCACCCAGGGTTTTACCTGATAATTCAGAGCCGCCATCAACCCTTGTTCTCACAACCTGCTCTTCGGACTCGCCCAGCATAGTCTTGTAGATAGGGTGATCACCCACCCCTCTTAAGACCACATCAGCTATCTCTTCTGCGGAATCAGCAATGTTTTCTGCAGCAACCGCGACATGCAGGATTCCGGATAAATCAGCCGCTTCCTCGGGCGTTCTCGCTGCTAAAAGGAGCAGGGTTTCGATTTCGTATCTTAGGTCATCCATCTTCTGCTCCAGCTCAAATACCTCCTCCGCAATATCCTTGCTGTTCGTCAATAAGGCCGAGTAAGCTAAATCAACCATCAACTCGGATGTATCCTTC
Organism: Candidatus Altarchaeota archaeon; assembly: GCA_034716875.1. GTDB lineage: Archaea > Altiarchaeota > Altiarchaeia > IMC4 > QMZM01 > QMZG01. The sequence continues at coordinate 14,002 of JAYEKX010000093.1, forward strand.
ATCTCAACCAGGATGTCTTTAACATTCCTTTTCCTAGAAATAGCATGGCCTACGATATTGTCTACCCCTTCCACTTCATCAGTCATTTTTTTATTTAGTTACTAATATGGTTTAGTTAATTTATAAATTGATTCCAAGCTGAACTAAATATCGAACGATTCTAGCGGCTACTAAGAGACACAGGATAGTTATTATATCCCCTACTGTTGAAAGGGAGGGCATGAGGACATTATCCGGATCCAGGCCCCGGGAGAATGTAACTAAGGCGAGAAATATCGACAGGAATGTCAGGATTAATCCAGCTAATGTGCCTGCAATCAAGGATATAGCAGTTAGCTGAATAACAGATGCTCCTTCATAACCTGTGGCTACACAGGTGATAAAAGCAATTATTCCTAGCAGGAAGGACATGACGACATTCAGAATAATGGATGCCCAGAAGTTGTCACTCAAGGGTTTATTCCACCTCAATTCCGGGCTAATTAAACCGAGGTGTAAGGCGGAAGCCAGCCTTGATCCAAGGGCTCCGCTGATATTACCCCTCATCCCCAGGATAGCGGGTAAGAGGATAAGTATGCCGGGGGTTTCCTTCAGATCCATCTCCATATCCTGAAGGATTACACCAGCCAATACACCACCTACCGTACAAAGAAAAAGCACTGGAAAACTCTCCTTAAGAATCTTTTTTATTAAACCCATGTAGAATATTAGAAATTATAATATAATACTACTGGGGGGATGAATACATTCAGACTAAACTTGCCAGAGCCATCTCCATGAAATTTCCAACCCAGAGAACCGAAATAAATGTTAGGAAAAGAGCCGGGACAAGCCGGACTCCCTCCTTGGTTTTAATCTCACCCGGGATCTTTCCCTCCAATGCAAGTCTTTGAATCCTTTGGACCTCCTCCTTACTCAGACCCTCAATGTTTTTCTTACTAATAATTTTCTCATTATCTATAACGAGATCCTCTGCAGGTATATCCCCTTCATGCAGTTCACTGACGTTAACTACTCTCCGCAGTGCCGTCATCTCCACCGCTTTCAGATATGAAGCCGATATAAGGAGCGGTGGAAATAACAGATAGAGAATCCCCATCGGTCTTAGGTTTAAATAAAATGCAAGGATGGAAGGCAGGATTGATAGCACTAAAACTGCTTTGGTTTTAGTATTCCCCCAGTATCTCCTGAATTCACTCCTTGTTCCGGGGTTTTTTATCCCCAGAACCAATCCATAGGCAATTACGTAGGGTAGTGCAATAAAAGCCATGTTTATGAAGTATGTCAGATAATATGGAAAGAATCCTTCAGCAAGATGGTTTACGTGAGCTAAATAGCCCAGGGAACAACCAATACCCCCCATTAGTTTCACATCACCACCACCCCACTGCCCAAGATAGAAGAAGACGAAGCTGACCATGAAAAAGGCAATCCCCATAAGAAGTGAGTTCAGAAAAAAATGGATATCGACTTTATAGATGGAGTCTATAGCCGAAATAATTAATACTGAAGAGATGAATCCATAACTGATTTTCTCCGGAATCTCTCCAGTCTTCAGGTCGACATAACTTCCCAACGCGAGAAATATTAATGCTATTGATGTGATAAGTAAATACATCTTATTTATTTTTTTGTTAAATTAAATTATTTACTTAGACTAAAGATAAAAATGGCAAACATCATTTGTTTTGATTTGGAAGGCCCCTTATCCCCGCAGGATAATGCCTATGAGGTAATGGGCTTGGTGAGGGAGGGACATAAGCTGTTTGAAGTAATCAGCAGGTATGATGATATATTGACTCTGGAGGGAAGAATGAACTATGAACCGGGGGATACACTGTCTTTGATTATCCCATTCCTGATTCATCATGAAATAAGGGAGGGGGACATCAGGAAGATCTCTGATAAAGCAAAGATTGTGGACGGCGTTGATTATGTCATAGATAGATTAAAGGAGTTAGACTGGGATACCTACATCATTTCCACAAGTTATGAACAACATGCGTTGAATGTAGCTAGAAGGATTGGTCTTCCAAGGGAAAAGGTTTATTGCACGCGTTTTTCTCTCGATCAATACCGGGGAGAGATAACTGAGGAGGATGTTTCCTTAATAGAAGACGTTGAGAGGGATATCCTGGAGTTATATCCCCCCTCAGATGATAAGGAAATAAAAAACAGGCTGGATAAATTTTTCAGAGAGGACCTCCTTAAGACAAATCTAGGGGATATAATGAAGGAGGTTAAGGTGGTGGGCGGCCAGAGGAAGGTAGATGCTTTATATGATATAGCAGGGAAGACCGGAAAAACCCTCGGGGATATGATTGTGGTTGGAGACAGTATTACGGACTATAAAATGCTTGGTGAGGTGAAATCCAGAGGCGGGGTCTCTATAGTTTTTAATGGAAATGAATACGCCCTTCCCCATGCAAATGTTGGTCTCGCCTCAACAGATATGCGTTTTCTTCTGCCGATAATAGCTGCATATGCCAATGAAGGTAGGGATGGGGTTCTGGATGTCGTGAAGGAGTGGGAAAAGAGGCATGATGAACTTATGAAAACCCCCCAGGATATCCCTAAAGAGTTGATTCCAGATGATGTGAAACGTTTTTTAATGGAGAAGGTATGTGATGAAAGCTTCTTTAAACCGTATTTCCACTATCTTGGTGATGTGGATGAGGGGGGGGAAAAAGAGGTGTTGGAGATTCATAAGAGGGCTAGGTCACGGGTAAGGGGGGAAGCCGCTAAACTTGGTTAATATAAGCTACTGTCTACTTTGTTTGATGGATAAGGAGATGATGATTAATACCAAACCCATGATGGATAGACCTAAGGCAAGCTCTCCTATGATAAAGAATTCATACAAAGTATTATCCACAAAATATATGAGAAAGAATAGGTAGGAGAGGATAATCCCAAACAGGAACAGGTAGAATGTCTTTATGATGGGATCTACATGAAGGAACATCTTTGCCCTGAGGGCTTCTCTCTTGGAGCTTTTTGTTACATAAGGAAAGTACACCAACAGAACTATAAAGAGTAATGCTTGGATAAGGAATATGGTGAATATGAGCCATGAAGAGTTTATATAGTCCATGGTTAGAAATAACGATTCATAATATAAATATACCCTAAAATGGTCTTGACTGACTTATTGATGATTTTGTTTTCAATCTCTGTGGCTTACATACCCATATTTTTTTACGTAACCTTTGTTTGGTGGCTGGATAGATATGACAGGGAGCCGATATCGCTGGTTTTAACTGCCTTCATCTGGGGTGCTGTGGGGAGTATAACCTTATCCATTATCTTTGAGGTGATCCTTGGTTTGCCCTTGACTTCCTTTCCGGAGTTGATACAGGTAACCTCCACATCCGTCTTCATCGCTCCTTTCGTGGAGGAGGTTGCTAAGGCGTTACTTCTCTTCCTGCTCTTTTTTTATTACAAGTTTGATAATCTAACGGATGGTATAGTCTATGGGGCCATCGTGGGCTTTGGTTTTGCAGCATCTGAAAATTTGCTGTATTTCGTCCGCACTTATTTCGACGCGGGTTTGGGTGTATGGATTGTGAGCGTTATATTCCGTATCACGTTTTCTTCGGTGGCGCATGGTATCTTCACCTCTGTGACTGGCGCGGGTTTGGGGATTGCGAAATCAACCAACAAAGCCGGGCTGAGATTAACCCTCCCTGTTATATCCTTAGCGGTTGCTATAGCACTACACTCCCTCTTTAATCTGGGTATTGTTTTAGCTCAATTATCGAGCTTGGTTTTCATATTTCTCAGTTTCTCTTTGGTTCCGCTTGGGGTTATATTGGCATTAATCTTGGTTTCATTTGCATTAAGGAATGAATCAGCGTGCATTAAACGGCAGTTACTGGATGAGGTTGAGGGGGGTTTCATCACCAGGGGCGAGTATGACATAGTTCCTAACTACCTGATGCGGAAGAAGGCGGGCAGGATGGTTTTCGGGAAGTATGATAGTAGAAGCTCTAAGCTGCTAGGCAGGTTATTCCATTTGGAGACGAGACTGGCGTTCGAAAAGGATCGCTTAATCTTATCCGGTGGCTGGGATGAAGTAATCAAGAGAAGGATTAAAGAGATAAGGGAGGAGATCGCCAAAATTCAATCCAGTTTAGGGTCTGTTGTTGATGACCTGCAGGAGTTAACTTAAATATATCCCAGTAATCCGAATAATATTAACAGAAATGGATGTTATTGGCTTCGGTGCCTTAAACCTGGACCGGCTTTACAGGGTTGAAAGGATTGCCCGGGAGGGGGAGCATATCGCTATTAAAGATATGAAGGAGTCTCCCGGAGGATCTGCCGCCAACACTATCGCGGGTTTAGCCCGACTCGGGTTTAATACAGGATTCATCGGTGCGGTGGGAGATGATAATGAAGGAGTAACCCTAATAGAGGATTTCAGGGCCTGCGGTGTGGACACCAGAGGGATCTCCATACTAAATGGAAGAACCGGAGTCATCATTGGTTTCATTGACGATGATGGAGAGAGAACCCTGTATCCCTACCCCGGCGTTAACAGCGTTTTAGGTGAAACAGACCTTGACATGGATTATGTCAGAAACACAGGGGTTCTTCACCTAACCTCGTTTGTTGACGAGAAACAGTTTAAGTTGCAGAAGAAATTGATTCAGGAACTGCCGGACGTGAAGATCAGTTTCAGTCCAGGGATACTGTATGCACGGAAGGGTCTTAAGGCGCTGTTGCCTGTGCTAAAAAAGAGTTTTGTTGTTTTCTTAAATGAAAGTGAGGTTAAAGAGATAACCGGCTTGGGTTATGAGGAAGGCAGCGGGTTGTTGATAGAGAAAGGCGCAGGAATTGTTGCAGTAACCTTAGGGAAAGAAGGGTGTTTCGTGAGGGATGAAGGGGATTCCCACAACATACCTGCATACTCTACCCCTGTTCTGGATTCAACCGGGGCGGGGGATGCGTTCGCCACCGGATTCCTCCATACGCTGTTGAGGGGCGGCTCTATCCTGGATGCCGGAAGAAAGGGTAATAGAATCGCCTCCCTATGCATCCAAAAAATCGGTGCGAGAGAGGGACTGCCGTACAAGAAGAATCTGGAAGAGGTTTTATAGAAAGAAAAATAAATAAAAAAAAGAAAAAAAAGAAAGAAAACAGGGGATTATTTACATCATCCCCGGCATTCCGCCCATTCCGCCTTCAGGCATCGGGGGCATGCCCCCCCCTTTCTTGGATGACGCTATAACATCATCTATCCGAAGAATCATCTGGCTTGCTTCACTCGCTGACTTCACTGCCTGAGTCTTTATCTTCAGTGGCTCCACGATACCTTTCTCTAGCATATTTCCTGTTCCGCCATCCAGGACCATTACCCCGGAGTTTTCATCGCCTTTCTCATGCTCTGCCCTCAGTTTCACCAGTATGTCGATAGCATCTATTCCGGCGCTCTCCGCTAATGTGCGGGGTATGATCTCTACGGAGTCGGCGAATGCATTAATAGCCAGCTGCTCTCTACCTCCGACGGTTTCAGCATACTTCCTCAATCTCCTAGCTAACTCAATCTCTGGAGCACCTCCTCCGGGAACGATCTTCCCCACTTCCAGTGATGCTGCAACACCACCTAAGGCGTCATTAACTGCACGCTCCACTTCATCAACCACATGCTCTGTACCTCCTCTAATTAATATGCTCACTGCCTTAGGGTTCTTACATCCTTTAACAAACGTCATTTCATCCTTCGCTATCTTCTCCTCATCCACCTCTGCAGCGTAACCCAGATCCTTTTCTTCAAGATCCTTGATGTTGGTCACTATCGTGGCTCCGGTTGCCTTGCCCAGTTTCTCCATATCAGATTTCTTCACCCTTCTCACAGCAAACACCCCTGCTTTAGAAAAGTAGTGTTGAGCCAGATCATCAATACCCTTCTGGCAGAATAACACGTTAGCGCCGCTCTTCAATATGCTGTCCACCATCTCCTTTATCATGGTTTCTTCCTGCGTCAGAAAAGCCTGCAGCTGGGTGGGGTCTGTGATCTGTATCTTAGCGTCTGTCTCAGTACTCTTAACCTCTATAGCCACATCCAATAAGGCGATCTTGGCATCCTTGATCTTCTTGGGCATTCCGGCATGCACCCTCTCCTTGTCTATAATCAATCCCTGGATTAACTCAGAGTCGGCGGTGCTTGCACCCTCCTTCTTCTCAACCTTGATATTATCCAGTTCCACCGTTATCACTCCATCCTCTTTCTCAGCGATTTGTTTAATAGCCTTCATGGATAGTTCAGCTAATTTCTCCTTGGATGTTTCAGCACCCTTCCCGGTCATGGCGGTTATGGCTATTTCAGTGAGGAGTTTATCATCCTCCAGGGTTACATCCACCCCGATGTCATCCAGTATCTCATTCGCTTTCTCCGTGGCCATCCTGTATCCCCTGACGATTATGGAGGAGTGGATTCCCTGATCCAGCAGTTTCTCGGCGCTGTTCAGCAGTTCGCCGGTTAAAACAACTGCGGTGGTGGTTCCGTCCCCGACTTCATCATCCTGTGTCTTAGCTACCTCAACCACCATCTTGGCTGCGGGATGCTCTACATTCATCTCCTCAACTATGGTTGCGCCGTCGTTTGTTATTACGATGTCGCCTAAGTCATCCACCATCATCTTGTCCATTCCTCTGGGTCCCAGAGTCGTCCTCACGGTTTCAGCCACCGCTTTCGCTGCCATAATATTGTTCCTTTGTGCATCCCTACCTGTGGTCCTTAACGCCCCCTCGGGCAATATAAATATAGGTTGTCCTTGTGCCATTTTTTCATTCATCTCAATTTATTTTTTTTTAATTTATTTTTATCCTCAAAAATTCGTGAAGTTAGTTATAGGTTTGAGTGTATAAAAATACTGTGTATTATAAATGGGTTTGAATGTATATCATGGAATTTAGGGTTTAAAAAACAAATAATCTTTATCATGAAGATTATTCCGCTGGCGTTTGATTCCATGGGCTCAAGAAGCATGGCCACGTATGTAGAGACCGGAGACGTTAAGGTATTGATTGACCCAGGGGTTTCATTATCCCCCAACCGGTTTAAGTTATCTCCCCACCCCCGGGAAGTGAGGAGGATGAAGAAGCAGTGGAGGGACATAAAGAGACACGCCAAAAGATCTGATGTCCTGGTGGTCACGCATTACCACTATGATCATCATGACCCGGATGAAGTTGATATCTACCGGGATAAAATAGTTATGCTAAAACACCCACATGAATATATCAACCGGAGCCAGATTTCCCGCTCCAAATACTTCCTCAAGAATCTGGAGGGACTCCCCCAAAAGATTTACTTCTCAGACAACAAGAAATTCAGTTTCAATGAAACAACAATAAAGTTTTCAGAGCCTATGCCTCATGGCCTACACGATAGGCTGGGTTACGTAACCGAAGTCTTGATGATGGATGGAAGAACGAATACGAAATTTATCCATACATCCGATGTCTTGGGCCCCTGCACAGGGAAGCAGACTGAGTTCATAATTGATGAGAATCCTGAGGTAGTGTTTACGGACGGCCCAATGAACTTCACCTTAAAGCCGGCTGTAGAGAACCTGAGTCGGATTATTCGGGAGACTGATGTTAAGAAATTGATTATTGATCACCACCTCCTCCGGGATATTAACTGGAGAAACAGGATACGGGAGGTGTTCACGGTCGCTGAAAAAGAGGGCGGGAAAACGAAAATAATGACTGCAGCAAAATTCGCTGGAAAAAAGAATGACTTATTTGAAGCCGGAAGAAAGGAACTCTATGGTTTGTTATAACTTTACATCAATCAACCAACAACTTCATAAACTCGCTTGCTTTGTTTATCTCACTCAACTCCTTGGGTTTGATGACTAACACATCAAGGTTCTGACTCATGTTGCTGATACAGACCTTATGGCATCCGGTGATCTCTGAAATATCCCTTATTATCTCAACTTTCCTCCTTAATCCCTGCCGGTCATTACTGACTATAGTCAGAATCTTTTCGTGATGCCCCCGTTCACTCGCCAGGATATCAAACGGCGCATTAGTCAGAGAGGTCTCAAAACCCATATTGCTGAATTCCCGCAAAACAGTTTTCTTCAAGTCAGTCATAAAAGAAGTGACTTCATCCTCGATGCACTTAACCTCTGAAGTGAACACCTCACCCGGAATCGTGAGATCCTCCCTCAAGAAATCCATCAACCTCTCCGCAATATCCAGAGACACTCTACCGGAGGATTCATAACGATGGATACTCTGCTTTGAAACACCCAGCTGGGAGGCAAGCTCCTCCTGAGTCATACCCAACCTCCTCCTCACATCCGAAAGCAAGCCGGGATTAATCCGCACACAATAATTCCCGCGGATGGAGTAAACAAGAGGGGTCTTCTCGCCAACAATCTCCGCAAAGGCTTCGATACCAACAACATGAATATCATATCGGGTATAAACCACATCCGACGAAAGACGCGAATTCTTCATATGATCCCCGACAACCAATGGAATCCCGGACATAGCCGCCGCCACACTCTTCAACTCCCCAGCCGACCTATGACCTAATCCCTCGATATTCAGGAGTAATTTAATCAACAATACAGTGTCACCCCTCCTAGCCAACACGTCAAAGCAACTCCTCACCATACTGCAGTCTGAAACCCAAAAACCAGCCTCCCGTAAAATCTCCACGGTTTCCTTAATCATTAACTTCTTCATCATCAACCCTGCAAATCCTCGATAAACCTCTTATGCAATGCCTTAAGAACCGTTCCCCCCTCGCTTTCCTTAACCATAAAGGATATGTTAACCTCAGAAGACCCCTGGGCGATCATGATAATGTTTGCATCCTCATCCGTTATAGTCTGAAATATTTTCGCAGCAATGCCCTTAGTTCCCTGCATTCCGGCTCCCACCACCGCTATAATACATGAATCCTCTATTAACTCCAGGTTTCTTATGCAATTAGCCATGAATCCTGTATTCAGGAGAGTAACGGCATTCACTACGTCTGTTCTTTTAATCACAAAAGAGAGATTGGATTCCGAGGACCCGGATATCATAATGATATTTATATTATGATCCCCCATTAGAGTGAAGACGCTCGCCGCTATATTGGGGGTCTCAGCCATCCCAACCCCCTTGAGATTTACTATCGCCACATCCTTCGCTATGGTTACAGCCTTCACAACACCCTCAATCCTCTTCTGCTCCCTGACAATAAGTGTTCCCTCACTCTCCGGCTTAAAGGTATTCTTTATCCTCACAGGAATATCCGCATCCATCGCCGGTTCAATCATCTTTGGGTGGATAACCTTCGCCCCGAAGTAAGCCAGATCCATAGCCTCTACATAAGACATTGTAGGGATTAAGCTTGCATTGGAAACTATCCTTGGGTCGGTGGTTAAGATACCATCCACATCAGTCCATATCTGAACCTCCTCTGCATCCAGGTAACGAGCGAGAAGCGATGCAGTGAAGTCTGAACCCCCGCGCCCCAGGGTGGTGATTCGCGCATCCTCATCCGCCGCAACAAAACCCGTCACCACCGGGAGAATCCCTTTATCTAGTAATGGAATTAATTTTTTCTTTATGCTTTTATCGATCTTCTTAAAGATTGGTTTCGCCTGCCCGAAACAGGAGTTTGTTATAATGCCTGCCTCATACCCGGTTAATGATTTAGCATTAACTCCATGGGATTTTAAGGCTGCAGTAAGGATTAAGGTCGAGAAACGCTCGCCGAATGAGAGTATGTAGTCCAGTGACTTAGGGGATAACTCCTCAAGGTAACCTATGCCCAAAAGAGTGATCCTTAATTCATTCGCAAGCTCGGTAATCACTGCAGCCACCCCCTCATGAATCTCTTTGTCCTTAACCACCCCCCCTACGGTTTCTATGTGGAAGGAAAGGATGTCTTTATGGAATTCATCCGCCTCTTTTTCCACCACCGCCACCGGTAGATTAACAACCTTCCTGGCGATTTCATTAAGCCTGTTTGTGACACCAGCTATGGCGGAGACCACCACAACCTTCTTTCGGGATTCACCCGTAATTAAATCTATCACCTTCAGAATCTCCTTAGCTGAGCCAACAGAGGTCCCGCCGAATTTCATCACAATCATTTTAACCCTTAGTAATCTAAATTATTGAGGATTACTTAAAGAAATAAGCATAAAACAAAAATGGATCTTGAGGAGATACAGGGTCAGGAGTTAAGGTATTATGCACATACATTCAAGAGGCTTCCACTTGCAGTAAGCCGCGGGGAGGGGATGTATCTCTACAGCACTTCCGGGGAGAAGTATCTGGATATGTTTGCCGGGATTGCGGTGAACTCCCTGGGGCATTGCCACCCTAAGGTCATGGAGGCAATAAACAGGCAGTCCCGGCATCTTATGCATGTCTCTAACTGGTTGTATACCCTGCCGCAGCTGGAGCTGGCGAAATTGCTCATTGAACTCACCGGATTAAAGAAGGTTTTTTTAACTAATGACGGTACTGAGGCGGTGGAGACTGCGATGAAATTAGCCCGGAAGGTAACAGGCAAAAAAGAGATTATTGCCATGGAGAATGCGTTTCACGGGAGAAGTTTCGGTGCTTTAAGCCTTACGTTTGGCGAGAAATACAGGAAACCATTTAAGCCCCTGGTTCCTGAAACTAGTTTTGTTCCCTTCAATGATGTTGACGCCCTTAAAGACGCTATCACTGAGAAGACTGCTGCCGTGATTGTTGAGCCGATACAGGGCGAATCCGGGGTATTAATCCCCGGCGATGATTATCTAAGGGAGGTGAGGGAGTTAACTCAGGAGAAGGATATTCTCCTCATCCTGGATGAGGTACAGACCGGTTTTGGCAGGACCGGGAAGTTGTTTGCATTCGAGCACTCCGGGGTGAAACCGGATATCCTCTGTCTGGCTAAGGCTATGGGCTCCGGGTTTCCAGTCGGAGCTACAGTATTCAGTTGCGGCGACTTTGAGCCGGGTGAACACGGCGGCACATTCGTCGGCAATCCCCTAGCGTGCGCGGTTGCAAAGACTGTTATAGAAACTATCCTTAAGGAGAATCTGGTAGAGAACTCCAGGGTGATCGGGGATTACCTGCTGAGTAATCTACGGGACAGAGGCCTGAAGGTTAGGGGTAAAGGACTGATGATCGGCATAGACGTAGATGATGGGGAGAAAACCGTTCTTGACTTGATTAAGAGAAACATAATCTCAATCTACTCCAAAAATACGGTGAGAATTCTCCCGCCATTAATTATTGAGAAGAAACATGCGGATGAATTCCTTGAGGCGGTTGATTCACTATAACAAAATGGCTAAAAAGAAGGGTAACCCTAACCCAATGCCTCCTTCGTCGAGGGGTATTCCGGCTGCGGAGAGCATGTGGATCCCGAGGCACTACGGTAAGGTGATCCGGGAGAAGGGGGGTTTGGAGGAAGGTGTAATCTGGGATATTTCTGAGGTAGTGGACTTCATCTTCCCCCGGAGGTATCAGCCCACCTACCACAAGGTGGCGTCGGATTTCCTCCGCCTGCTCCTCAGAAGCGAGAAGATAACCAAGGATGAGATCACTAAATTTCTTTCAGAGCATAAATACTCCCGCTCAACCCTCGAAAATAAAGTCATACCTAAGTTGGTTAAATTCGGGTTGATTAAACGGGAGCGGGAGATTGAAGGCAGACTCGGTAAAGGACGCTCCCTGATCCTCACAGACTCACTGACATTCACAAACTACCTGAAAAAAATCGGTGATGCATGGAAGACTCAGGTATTGACGGCAAGACACAAAAGAAAGAGGATTGAAGAAAAAGATTAATACTCCTGAGGCTCATCACTAACCTCTAAACCCTCCTTGGTGAACCAAATAAACCTCTCCCTCCTATCTATCCTAGTGCTCCTCATCTTCTCCAGGCGAATCGTTCCATAAGCCATATCCTTAGTACGTTTCAATGACAAAATAATCACCCCATCACAAGCGAATTCAGAGATCTTATCCCTAGACAACCACTTAGAATCCTTAGGCAGCTCAGATATTAATAAAGAGGTTGTCCCCACATCCCTGATTTTCCTGATGAACCTATGCAGTGATTCACGGCTTTCATCATATATGGTATAGGCGGAAAGTGAGTCGATCACAAGCCTTTTAGCATTTATCTCTGAAACAAGTTCATTTAATTTCTCCATAAACTCCTGCTCCCTCTCACGCTGGGTGAGCGTATAGCGTCTTTCACTGATGATGCCCTCAATTTGCCTTATACGATCCTGGTAATCCGCCATCTTAATCTCCAACTCCTCAATCAAGTCACTTTTAGCCTTCAAACCCGCCCTCTTTTTCTCCGCCTCCCTCATGGATTTCCTCAGTTTATTTATCTCCCTCAGATACTCCTCATTTCCCAGTTCAAAATACTCCATAACCCTGAATTTATTCTTTTCCTCAAGACCACTTAAATCCCACCCAAAATTTTCGGCGGAAACGATTATGCTACTTTTAGGCTCTTCAAATGTTATATAAATGCCCGAAGCATTATTTATTGCGCCGTAATGCAAAAACTGTAAACCAAAAATAGTCTTTCCGGTACCGGGAGAGCCAGAGATCAGAATAGGGGAACCCTCAGGAATTCCACCTTGAATCAATTCATCCATACCTTTTACTCCTGTATGTACCCGCTTAATCACCAAATCCTTCACCTGAATCTATCCCAACTTTTTTTCAAGCTCCCAAATCTTTACATTAATCTCCATCAACTGTTTCTGATAATCCTTCACTATCTCCCTGAAGCTTTCCTCATCCAGCTCCCTTTTATGATACTTTATCTTAGTCCTTTTTATTAATTCATCAATCTGCTTCTTCTCCTCCTGAAGCTGGGTTAATTCATCTGCTCTGGCCTCCATTTTCTCCCAATAACCCATCTTAAGCTGCTCTCTCCTGGATTTCCATAACTGATCAATTTTATCTATCTCTTCTATCATCAATTCCTTATCCCTACCCTTAACATCCACCTTTTCCTTGGATACAATACTGTTAATAGCCTCCAACATCTGGGATAGGTTCCTTGATCCCTTTGGAATCTCTCCTGCGTTACTTTCGATTTTATGATGAATCCTATACATGCTAAAAAGAGTTATAACAAGAAGCAAGATGCATACCATGATTATGGACAATCCTATCTGACTCCAGTAGACATTAATAACCGTATGAATATCCATCTTATCTATTCTTTTTTAGATTTTTTATTCTTCACAACCAGCTTAGGTGCCCTGATCTTTAAGGTAGTGCCTTTATAGATTACCTTAAGGCCATGGGGATCTATATCACTGGGTGTGGAATAAAGGACGTGGAGTGGTGGGCTTTCTGTCGATTCAACGGTTATCTTGATACCTCTTGCTATCCCACTGACCTGCACATGATTCTTTTTTATCCTTGATAGGTGGGTCTTTAATACATACTCATCCTCTGTTTCAGCAAAGCTGGGAAGATCAGATAATTCATTTACCTGCTGTTTCAATATACCCCAATCCCTAATGCCCTTACCACTCATTATATACTCCCTCATCTCATTCTCCAATTTTTTAATGGAACTTTCTTGATTCTGTAGTTCCCTGAGATTATTCTCCAGATTATCTCTCAAGTTTTGATATCTATACCTCTGGTTGATAAATAACACCACCAAGATTAAAACAATTGCTAAAACCGGAAATATTATTATTTCTGTATCCATTTTTGCTATATCCCTATTTAGTTTTATATTTATTTATCTTCCCCTTCCTTTTCCGGAGGTATCTCACTTGCAGAGACCTTGTCTAATTTCCTAACCAAACCCTCCAGTTCATGAGCTACATCATCTCCCCCCGAAGTCAGACCAATCTTTTTTATCCTACCTTCCCTCTCAAATTCCACCAAGCCATGTTCATTTAACTGTGTTAAGATTTTTAAGGTGTGTGTGTAAGTGCAGTCTATCTCCTTAGATAATATGGATGCGTACTTCCCCTTTGAATTCCTTAGCCTGAGCATAATGCCAACCGGCTTACTATGTAAAAAGAGATCCATTATCTTTAGGCCTTCCTTTTCCATTGTGGATTATCTACTTTAATGTATATACTAAAATATATCTATAAAGTAGTATAAATACCTTTCGGTACTTATCCCCTCAGCTCAGAGTCAAATCAAGAAATTATCCTATAAAACATCAGTTGGACTGGAATAATCTGTATATGGCTACAACCCCCTCCCCTCAGCTTTTTTTAAGGGCTAACTCACCCCTAAGTTTCTTACCGAATTCAGTCCACTCACTCTCCACTGTTTTTAGGGCGTTTTGGAGTTTCTCCATGGGGTTTACAGCTTCTATATGCAGTCTATGCTGGGGTTTAAGGGGATGTAGCTCACGGGTGTAGGCATCAACCTTGTTTCTCAGTAAAACATTCAGTAGGGCGTTAGGCAGGATCTTATCATCACATTCAATTTCCAAAACATCCTTCTTGTTTTCTATTACATCTACTTTCATCTTCTTTGTCTATCTTATCTTTATGGAATACAGAATAAAATATTGTAAGGGAGGTATAAATATCAAGATGAAGCTATATCCCGAGTGTGGTCCCTGTATGCTTAACAGGGCGTTGCTCTTCTGCATGAATGAGGATGAAAAAACCAGGTGTAAGGTGGTCAGGGAGGTCTGCAGGATATTCTCCAATAATTTTTTCCCGGATGTTTCCACCACAAAGATAGCATATCTGAGGAATCAGGTAATTGAGGAGATTACAGCTGATAGGGATCCCATGAGGATTCTTAAAGAGGAAAGCCTTAAGGCTGCGGAGGTGATTTATCCACGGCTGGAGGGTTATGTGGAAGAAATCAGGGATGATGTGGAGCGATTCAAGACTTCTTTACGGATTGCTTTAGCGGGTAATATTGTGGAGTTCGGGGCCCGGGATCACAGGCTTGATTTAAACAAGCTTGAGGAGATGGTTTTTGAGGTGGTGGAGGGTTCATTGGCTATTGATGATTCCGAAAGGATTTATGCGAATGTGAGAGACAGCAGGGAGATCCTCTATGTCACCGACAACGCGGGTGAACTGGTTTTCGATAGAATATTTATAAAGGAGCTGCAGAAATATGCAGAGGTTTTTGTCGCCCCGTTATCCAAGCCGGTGCAGGATGATGCGGGAATGGAGGAGGTCAAGAAAACAGGGATCGATAAACTCTGCACAATAATTCCGAGAAGCGATTCCATCGGGGTGTGGTTTGAGCGATGCACTCCGGAATTCCTCAGTAAATGGAGGGAGGCGGATTTTATTATCGCCAAGGGGATGGGCTGTTATGAAACCCTCGTTGACTACCCCGAGAAAACCAACGGGAAAGTGGGTTTATTGATGAAGGCTAAATGCAAGCCGGTGGCAACTCACGTGGGGGTTTCTGTGGGAGGGAATGTAGTGAAGATTATCTAATGTTAAAACCATGCACTTAAATCTTTTTGCGTGAATTCCTTCATGGATTTCTCCAGGTTACTTACTGCTTTATTTACTCTATCCTCTGAGAATCCATACTCTCCAGAGAGGAGTTCCAGCGTTTGGGTTCTATTTGGGGCACTCCATTCAATCACGTATTCATCAGTAACCTTAGGGTTCAGGAATATTTCCTTCACAGCATTGTAGTCAAAATCCAGTTCAGCCTTAATCTCATCAAGCCTGCCCTCGCGAACAATCCTTAATGCCTTCTTGGGTCCGATACCCTTCACACCCTCATTAAAGTCTGTGCCGACAAGGATTGCGATATCAATAAGCTGACTCCTGTTCAGACTCAACCCCTCAAGTATCCTCTCCAGTTCCATTAATGTTAACTCAAATGTTCCACTTAAGGTTAAACCCCTCACCAGCTTGGGGGCTCCGAGCAACAGGGAGTCATAATCCTGACTACCCACCGCCCAAGCATCCCCCTTAATACAGAGATGTACACACTGGGCCTCCCCCTCACTGGGTGCCTGCACGTAAGGGATTCCCATGCAACTTAATAAATTCTTTGAGTCGTCAAGCATTTCCTCCGTAACCCTTGAGGTTCTCATAGCATATTTTCTAGCATCCTCCAGTCTCCCATCCCTTTTAGCCCTTTCCCATTCATACATGGCCTCTTTCTTTATCCCCCTCCGTCTCTCTATCTCCCTCTCCTTCAGCTTAGGGGGTTCACCATCAAAAACATAAACCGGTTTTATACCCATATGAACTAAACGAACAGTCCTGTAGAATAGGCCGGAGAGGTGTGAAGTCACTCTCCCCTTAGAATCCATGAGGGGGGTTCCGTCAGGCTGTCTGATGGAGGCGAGAAACTGATAAAGCATATTTAATGCATCTACTGCTATAACCCTCCCCTTGAGATCCTCAAAACTAATTGGTTCATGAGAAACTATATCCTTCAGATTGACGCCCATCTTAAAAGATTTAAATCACAATTCTGCCACATTCCCGTAGTCAGCAGCTATCTTCCTTTTCTCCTTATTTTTGCAGCAGGGGCAGAGCAGCAGATCCTGTGACTCAGGGGATTTAATCAATGGGGTGCGGCATCTCCTGCAGAATGCCTTGACTGCGCCAAACTCTCCCTTGGTGGAGATCTCCACCAAGCCGGCATCTACCTTAACCACCCTCCCTTTTACGATATCTCCGATAGCAAAAGCATCCCCTGGTTTTTCCACATATGTATCGGCTATGTTTGAAATAAAGATTCCGGTTCTTACATCAACCTCCCCTTCAGAACCCTGTAATTTCCTTGTGATCACTATCACAGAGTTCTTCCTCATATCCAACACCTCCCCGAATACTATCTGACCCTCCTTCAGCGTCGGTGGAAATTTCCCCTCCACCCTGGCAATATGTTTCTCCCGATCCAGGATTGCTTTACCTGTATTTGATGCGTAAATCTTCCCATTCTCTGCGTAGGTCCCCTCTCCGGGCATGAATTCCTCAATAGTGCCTAAGTAATCCCCGATACCGATTAAATCCTTATTCTCCATCTTCATGATTTATAAAACTAACTCTTATATCCAATTAATCTTATTATTTACTATGAAAAGTATAAGAATGGGAATGAGATATCCTGAGAAATATCTTCTGATGGTTCTACTAGTTCTCATACTATTAATCTCCTTGTTTATCCTAGCACTGATTTTCTTCATTTTTCAGGGGGATAGGGACTTAACGAATACCTTAAATCAGTTTTATCTAATTCTTTCCGCAACCCTGTTTATCCTGCTTATCGTACTGGTTTCTGTAGCTATGATATTCATGGTATTATTCACCAGGACTTCTATGAAAAAAGGTTTAGGGAAGGCTATACTGGAACTCAATGCTGAAGATATAAAGGATATGAGTGATGAAGGGAGAGAGGATCTCCTGCATGAACTTAAGGATAATAAGAAGAGGATTGAATATCTGATTAAACTGGCTGAGTCGAAATATCACAGGAGGAAGCTGGATGAGGAAAGCTTCCGGGAGATTGTGAGGGATCAGCAGAAGAAGTTGATGGAGATTGAGGCTAAGATGAGTGAGATAGGGGATGAAATAAAGGGATTAGCGAAAGGGAAATGAATTAAGTCCCCTCCTCCCAGCTCTCCAGGTACTTCCTCTGTCTTTCACTGAGTTGATCAATTTGAATATCCATTGTCCTTAATTTTAATTCGGCAATCCTTTCATCGATTTCATCCGGGATCTTATGGACTCTTGGTTCCAGCTTGTTTTCTGTTAAGTATTTAACCGCCATAGCCTG
>JAYEKX010000093.1:31756-36683 GCA_034716875.1 Candidatus Altarchaeota archaeon
TGATTAGCGAAACTCATGTCCATCACCTCACTGGGGTGTCCCTCCGCTGCCGCCAGATTCACTAACCTGCCTTCAGCCAAGAGATAAATGGATTTCCCGCTTCCTAGCTTATATTTATCGACATTTTCCCTGATTTTTTTCTTTTCAATTGCTAATTCCTCCAACTCAGGTATATTTATTTCAACATTAAAGTGGCCGCAGTTAGCCAGGATTGCGTTATTCTTCATCAGCTCGAAATGTTCTTTTCCAAGGACGTCCACGTCACCGGTTGCTGTTACGAAGATGTCTCCAACCTGTGCGGCATCCTTCAGCGTCATTACCCTGAATCCATCCATCACCGCCTCCAATGCCTTTACTGGATTTACTTCGGTTATAATGACGTTTGCCCCCAACCCCTCAGCTTTGGATGCAACTCCTCTGCCACACCATCCGTAGCCGGAGACCACAAAATTTTTCCCGGCGATTAATACACTAGTCGCCCTCAGGATTCCGTCAATGGTTGATTGCCCTGTTCCATACCTGTTGTCGAATAAGTGTTTTGTTTCGGCATTATTCACATCCATCACAGGATACTTCAATACATTATCCCGCTCCATGGCTTTTAGTCGGATAATCCCTGTTGTTGTTTCCTCACAGCCACCCAAAATATTTTCTATCAACCCCTCCCTCTCCCTATGTATTGTGAAGACGAGGTCGCCTCCGTCGTCGACGGTGATTTCGGGTTTGAAATCAAGTACCTTATTTATATTCCGGTAATACTCCTCCTTGGTTTCACCGCGCCAGGCATAGACTTCAATCCCGTCCTTTGCCAGTGCGGCAGCAACATCATCCTGCGTAGACAGGGGGTTGCAGCCGGTTATAGCAACCTCTGCACCACCCTCGATTAATGTCTTAACCAATACTGCAGTCTCCTTTGTAACATGCAGGGCGAATCCAACCCTCACACCATCCAAGGGTTTAGTTTCCTCAAACCCTCTCCTGATTTTCATCAAAACCGGCATATGTGTTTCAGCCCACTCGATCTTTAATTCACCCTCACCTGCCAGATTAATATCCTTAACGTCATAAGTCATTTTCTTTATTTCTGCGTATATTTAAAATGAAGTATTATTATTGCTTTAATAAAATAAATAACATCGTGGATTCAGAGGTATATGTGGGCAGGAAGTTTGAGACGGAGTTTGTTGATGGGGTTCTTGAACTGGAGGAGGGGGTTGTTAATGATTTTTTGGATGTATGTGGGATTCTTGCTTCAGAAGGCGTGGCTCCTGATTCATCAGGGAACATAAGTATCAGAAAGGAGGAAGGTATGTTAATAACAGCCGGCGGGGTTGAACTGGGTGAAGCAGGGAGAAAAGACTTAATCTATGTTGTTGATTACGACGCCAGGCTAAAGAAAGCCATGGTGTTGGGGAATAAAGAACCGTCTTCAGAAACGCCGATGCACTGGATGATCTACCAAAATTTCCCGGGGGTTAATGCGGTTGTTCACGCGCATGATCAGCTGGTTCTTGAAAATTTTGGGGTGAGTGAGAGGCTTGATATTAAAACCACAGGGGAGATGCCTTACGGAACGCCGGAGTTAGCGGAACAGGTTACTGATGCGTTAAGGGAATCGAATTATGTGCTCATGAGAAACCACGGCAGCGTGTCTGTCGGCGTAAACCTCAGGGAGGCATTGAATCTAATGCTACAAATCCATCATAAGTTAAAGAATGAAGGTATTGATTAACGGTAAACAAAGGGATTATAGAACGGTCTGGATGAGGGATTCAGTGGTTTACATGATTGATCAATTGATGCTGCCTCATAAATTCCTGATTTATGAATCAAAGGGCTATAATGAAACAGCCGATGCGATCAGAGACATGATAGTCAGGGGGGCTCCGGCCATTGGCGCAACTGCAGCCTTCGGGATGGCTCAGGCAGCCCTGCAGTTTAACGGCAGCGACTTCACTGAATTCCTGAAGTATATGATTAATGCCAAAAAAACATTAAGTACACGACCAACCGCCCATGACCTGTTTTATGCCGTTGATAAAATGCTGGATGAGATAAAAAAAGCAGCCTCTGTAAAAGAGGCTAAGGAGAGGGTGGTGAAGGCTTCGCAGAGTTACGCGGATGAGAGTATAGAGAGATGCAGGCTGATCGGGGAAGTAGGGGAGAAATTAATTAAGAAAAACTCAAGGATTTTAACGCACTGTAATGCTGGAGCCCTTGGGTGCGTTGATTACGGCACGGCGTTGGCTCCAATGAGATTAGCTCACTACAACAAAAAAAATATTCATGTCTTTGTCGATGAAACCCGGCCCCGGTGCCAGGGCTCCAGATTGACGGCATGGGAATTACTGCAGGAGGAGATTCCCCACTCAATTATTGTTGATAATGCCGCGGGTTTTTTCATGCAAAGGGGTGAAATTGATATCGTCATTGTTGGGGCGGACAGGATAACCCGAAACAAGGATGTCATCAATAAAATCGGGACGTATGAGAAGGCGGTTATCGCCAGGGAGAATAAGATCCCCTTCTATGTAGCTGCCCCAGAAAGCACGTTTGATTCAGGTATCAAGGATGGGGGGGAGGTTGAGATTGAAGAAAGAGCTCATGATGAAGTCCTTTACATCAACGGAGTCAGGATTGCACCAAAAAATTCCTGCGCTAGAAACCCGGCCTTCGACATCACACCCAAAAGATACGTCACCGGCTTTATCACAGAGAAAGGGATTTTGAAATAAATTTTTCCCCCTTTGATTTATTTGATTTCATACACATGTAAATATATATTTACGTGAAAAATGGCTGACATTAAAATACTTGACACTACTCTCAGGGATGGTGAGCAGACGCCTGGGGTTTCACTGGTCCCGGATGAGAAACTGATGATAGCAATGGCTCTTGATGACCTGGGGGTTGATGTGATTGAAGCAGGCTCGGCTATAACCAGCGTCGGGGAGCAGGAGAGTATAAAAAGGATTGCGAATGAGGGGCTTAACGCCGAAGTCTCCAGTTTCGCCCGAATCCTTAAGGGGGATATTGATGCGGCATTAAAGTGTGATGTAGACTCTGTCTTCTTGGTTGCTCCAACATCCGACCTCCATATAAAATATAAGCTGGGGACTACCCGGGATGAGTTACTGAAGAAGACGCTGGAGGCAATAGATTATTGCAGGGATCATGGTTTGGTTGTTGACTTATGTGCTGAGGATGGTTCCAGAACGGATATAGGATTCCTGAAGAAGATTATGACGTCCGCAATAGAGTGTAAGATAGATAGATTCACGGTAGCGGATACTGTGGGGATAATAACCCCTGAGGGAATCTATGAAATACTTTCCAAACTATCTAAATCAAAAATACCCTTGGGGGTTCATTGCCATGATGATTTGGGCCTCGCTACTGCCAACAGCATCAGTGCCGTGAAAGCCGGGGCTTCAATCGTTGATGTGGCAGTTAACGGCTTGGGTGAGAGGGCTGGTAACGCCTCTCTGGAGGAGGTGGTGATGGCTTTGAAGCTGGGCTATAACCATAATCTGAAGATTAAAACCGAGAAGATTTCCGCTGTATCTGATCTGGTGGAACGGTTGTGTGGGGTTCCGGTACCCCCAAATAAAGCTATTGTGGGGGAGAATGCCTTCACCCATGAAGCAGGTATTCATGTGGACGGGATATTGAAGAAGTCGGAGACTTATGAAGCCATTAAGCCCGAGTCTGTGGGGGCGAAAAGAACCTTTGTCCTTGGTAAACACGTCGGCTTAAAGGCGGTGAAGAAAATGCTTGATGACCTTAATCTTTCTGTGTCGGATGATCAGTTGACAGAGATATTCAAGCAAATAAAGTATATGGGTGATAAAGGTAAGAGGGTTACTAATGTGGATCTGGAGGCGGTCTCGGATTCCGTTTTGGGAATAAAGAGGGAGAAGGCAATTAAGCTTGAGGAGCTGGTGGCGGTTGCCGGAAATAAATTCACCCCCACCGCCTCAGTGAAGATAACGATCAATGGTAAGGAGGTTACGGAAGCATCTGTGGGAACAGGACCCGTGGATGCGGCAATAAACGCCATAAAGCATGCTACCCGCGATGTGCCTTTTGAATTAACGGAGTATCACGTGGACTCCATCAGCGGCGGAACAGATGCGATGGTGACTGTAATGGTGAAACTCAAGAGCAGGGACAGGATCGTTACTGCGCAGGGTGCTGGTTCAGATATTGTTCTTGCGAGCGTGGATGCCTTAATAAACGGGGTGAATTCGATAATGACTCGATTAAAGTGAAATGCCTATTAATAAAGCTGCTCAAGATATGAAGTATCTCCTTAACAGAGGTTATCCGAGGAGTACTGCACTGAATCTGGTTGTGAATCACTACTGTTTGAGTCTGGGGCAGAGGAATTTTCTGGTTCGGTATGTGTTTTCTGATGATGAAACCAGGGATCATAAGTCAAGGTTAATCCCTGTAAAAGAGATAATGGGGGGTGATGTGGTTGTCGACACATTTAATGTCTTGATAACTGTTGAAGCGGTTTTAAGCGGGGGGGAGATTGTGGAGGGTATGGATGGTTTTTTAAGGGATACTTCCGCTGTTTTTTCTAAATACCGGTTTAGTGAAACCTCCAAAAAGGCGTTGAATAAACTCCTGGAGGTTTTATCCAGGCATAAGCCAGCGTCTGTTTTATTCATTCTTGATTCACAGATTTCAAGAAGCGGGGAGCTTGCGTCTTTCATCCGGAATAAACTGGGGGAGTTCTCTCTGGAGGGTGGTGCTAGAACCAGCGGGAGGGCGGATTATGAAATAATTAAGTTAAACCGGATTACATGCACTTCGGATAGTGTTATAATCGGGAAGGTGGATAGGGTGGTTGATCTAGGGAAGGAGGTTCTCTCTTCTGTGGCGTGTTCGTAGATTCAGTCTTATGTGGGGTTAGTTGTGT
>JAYEKX010000094.1:0-12452 GCA_034716875.1 Candidatus Altarchaeota archaeon
ATCCACTCAAGACATCAAGAAAGAAAAAACCATAAGCCTGAATGAATGGAAAAAAAAGAGTAAGCTTTAGTATCTCCTCTTCGCCTCCTTCTTATGTTTAACAGCCTCAACTACGACAACCCTTCTTTTCCAATCAATACTGTATCATATCCTATACTTATCAAGAAACCTGATCTGCCACAAACCACTTAAACGCCCCTTCAAGGGTTTACCATGCCTGTCTGGGAAACCCTCAAGCTTCTTCAACCTTCTATAGAAAATCCTCTTCTCATGTTCATCAAATCTATCCAACTCTCTTTCAACAGTTTCAGTTAACTCAACATTGAAAGATATATAAAATTATAAGCAATATCCCATAAAAACGAACTTCTCTCACCACCCCCAGGCAGGAGATAAATACCTGTAATACCTTATTTTTCTTGCAGGACTATGAAGAAAAACATTGTGATTAAGGGGGCAAGAGAGCATAACCTGAAAAACATAGACGTTGAGTTGCCGAGAAACAAATACATAGTAATAACAGGACTCTCGGGGTCAGGTAAATCAACGCTCGCGTTTGACACCCTCTACGCGGAGGGACAGAGGAGGTATGTTGAGTCCCTATCGTCTTACGCCCGGCAGTTTTTGGGTTTGATGAATAAACCCGACGTAGACAGTATTGAAGGGCTGTCACCCGCGATTTCCATCGAACAGAAAACAACCTCCAAAAACCCGAGAAGCACGGTTGGAACCGTTACGGAACTCTACGACTACCTAAGGCTGCTGTTTGCAAGAATAGGCATACCCTACTGCCCCACCCACAACATCAGGATAGAGGCTTTGTCCCCGGAGAAAATAGCCCAGAGAATAGCCGACGAAATTAAAGGAAAGATAATGGTGCTTTCACCAGTTATCCGGCAGAAGAAGGGTACATACGGTAAACTCATCTCCGACCTGAATAAGGAGGGATATACGCGGGCGAGAGTCAACAAAAAGCTTTATAGGACCGATGAGTTAATCAAGCTTGAGAGATACAGGAAACACGACATAGAGGTTGTTATCGACCGGCTGGATACTGTGGATAAATCGCGGCTGGTTGAGTCTGTGGAGAATGCACTGCTTAAATCAGGCGGGCTGTTAATTATCCTTGATAGAGATAATAAGGAACATGTTTATTCAGCTAATATGGCGTGCCCCCTGTGCGGTATTACGTTTGAGGAACTGCAGCCGAGAATGTTTTCCTTCAACAGCCCGTTTGGTGCATGCGAGGAATGCCATGGACTGGGTATACGGATGGATTTCGACCCCAGCCTTGTAATCCCGGACAAAAACAAGTGCATAGCTGACGGTGCAATAGCACTCTACCGTAACGCAGTAGACGGGTGGCGCGGTCAGTACGTCGGTGCTGTAGCTAAACACTTCGGGTTTGACATATTCACGCCGATAAAAGACCTGACTGAGGAACAATACAATGCATTAATGCACGGCTCAGATGAACGAATCCGGTTCAGCATGACTATGAAGAAGGGGGATGCAAACTGGTCTCACGTGGGTGTGTGGGAGGGTCTCTTGCCGCAGGCTGAGAGACTGAATCAGCAGACTGAATCAGACTACCGGAGAAGGGAGCTTGAGAAATTCATGAGGATTACTCCCTGCCCCAGCTGCAACGGCAAGCGACTGAAAAAAAAGATTCTTGCTGTATCAGTCGGGGGTAAATCGATTATTGATGTCACGGATTTATCAATCAAAAGCTGCATTGAGTTCTTTGGAAACATAAAACTCACAAAGAGAGAAAGAGATATAGCCGGTTTGATTCAAAAGGAGATACTTGAGAGGCTTAGTTTCCTTGATAAGGTGGGGCTAAGCTACCTCACACTATCCAGGACTGCAAGCACATTATCCGGGGGGGAGGCGCAGAGGATTAGACTGGCAACCCAGATAGGCTCTAACCTGATGGGCGTACTATACATCCTGGATGAACCCTCCATAGGCCTGCACCAGAGAGACAACCATAAATTAATCGATACACTACACAGGTTACGTGACTTAGGTAATACCCTGGTTGTCGTAGAGCATGATGAAGACACTATACGGAAAGCCGATTATGTAGTTGACATGGGACCGGGGGCCGGACTACATGGGGGGGAGGTGGTTGCCAGGGGAACACCCGAAGAGATTGAGAAAAACCCCCGATCATTAACAGGCAAATACCTGTCAGGTAAACTCAGGATAGCCACACCCTTAAAGAGAAGGAAAAGCAGTGAATTCATCCAGCTTAAGGGATGCAGGGAGAACAATCTACATAATATTGATGTGGACATACCTATCGGGGTTCTCACATTAGTTACCGGGGTCTCTGGGAGCGGTAAATCCACCCTCGTTTATGAGGTATTATATAAGGGGATGATGCAGAAGCTATATAACTCCCGGGTTAAGGCCGGGGAGCATGACGGGATTTCGCTTGACTCCGTTATTGATAAAGTCATTGTTATCGATCAAAGCCCGATAGGAAGGACTCCGAGGAGTAATCCGGCAACCTACACGAAGGTGTTTGATGAAATACGGAAATTATTTTCCGGGACACGGGAGGCTAAACTGCGGGGCTATAAACCCGGCAGATTCTCCTTTAATGTTAAGGGAGGCCGGTGTGAATCCTGCCACGGGGATGGGGTTATCAAGATCGAGATGAATTTCTTACCGGACGTGTATATAACGTGTGAAGAGTGTAAAGGGAAAAGATATAACAATGAAACACTGCAGGTATTGTATAAAGGGAAATCGATTGCCGACGTCCTTGATATGAGTGTTGAGGAGGCGTTGAGTCTATTCGAGAACATACCCTCAGTTCGAAATAAACTAGAGACCCTGACGAGGGTGGGTTTAGGGTATATCAAACTGGGGCAAAGCTCCATCACCCTCTCGGGGGGTGAAGCCCAGAGGATTAAATTAACAAAAGAATTATCAAAGAAGGCGACGGGAAAAACACTGTATCTCTTGGATGAACCAACCACAGGCCTTCATTTCCATGACGTCAAGAAATTGATTAAGGTGCTTAATGACCTGGTTGATAAAGGAAACACGGTTGTTGTTATCGAACATAACCTGGATGTGGTTAAATCCGCCGACTACTTAATTGACTTAGGCCCGGAGGGGGGTGATGACGGAGGAATGATTGTTGCAGAGGGAACACCGGAAAAGGTTGTTTTAAACAAGAAGAGTTACACCGCCAGATTCCTGAAACGGATGTTAAAATGATTAACTTAACCGATATACCTGTTAACCCTGGATGCTATCTCTTTAAGGATAAAACTGAGCAGGTAATATATGTCGGTAAGGCAAAAAACCTCAGAAAACGGGTGGATTACTATTTCAGGAAGAATAAACTGGATCCTAAGACCAAGGCTATGATAAGCCATATAGATTCCGTTGATTTTATTGTCACCGACAATGAGGTTGAGGCCTTAATCCTTGAGAATAACCTGATCAAGAGAAACAACCCTAAATATAATATTGACTTGAAGGATTCTAAACGCTATGCCTACCTTAAGCTGACTGACGAGGATTTCCCGCGCCTGATTATCGCAAGGAGTAGACGAGGTAAGGGCAGGTTTTTCGGGCCGTTTGTCTGTGCCGCCTCAAGAGACCATATCCTGTCGATCCTGAAAAAAACCTTCCAGCTCAGGACATGCAGGAGGATGCCTAAGAAAGCATGTCTGAGGTATCACATTAACTTGTGTCGGGCGCCCTGCATAGGGGGTATAGAAAGACAAGAGTATCTGGAGAGGATTCATGCGGTTGAATTAATCCTGAAGGGCAGGACGAAGGAACTTATTAAATCCCTCACAGGCGAGATGGAGTCTGCATCAGCTGACCTGGATTACGAGCATGCTTTAGAGTTACGCAACCGGATTGAATCAATCAGAGAGCTTGAGGTGAAACAGAAGATGGAGCTGTCTAAGAGATTTGATGTAGACGTGATCAATTACATTATAAGGGATGGGAGGATTTATCTGCTTCTTTTTAACGTCTATAAAGGCGTTCTCGTGAATAAACAGGTGTTTGAGTTTCAACACCACAAAGATTTTTTTGAGGAATTTCTTGTGCAGTATTACTCGGAAAACCGGATACCCCCTGAATTAATTCTCCCGGAGAAGGTTAGTAACTCATTAACCGCCTTCCTTAAGGCCGGGAGAGGGGGTGTGGTGAAGGTTAAGGTACCTAGGAGGGGGAAGGCTAAAGAACTGCTGGATTTAGTCTTAAAGAATATTGAGGCTCAGTTCTTCGGCGACATAATGAAGCTTAAAGACCTCAGGGATAAGCTGAGTCTTGGGGAGACCCCTGCCGTGATTGAATGCTTCGACATATCCCATCTATCAGGCACAGCTACTGTCGCATCAATGGTGTTCTTTAGGAACGGCCGGCCTGATAAAAGCTGTTACAGGAGGTTCAGGATCAGGACGGTTGAGGGCGGGGATGACTGCCTCGCTATTTCCGAGGTTGTCAGGAGAAGGTATACCAGGTTAATCGAAGGGGGGTCTAAACTCCCCAACCTCGTTATTGTCGATGGGGGTAGGGGGCAGCTTAATGCAGCAGTCTCTGAGATCAAGAAACTTGGTTTAAACCTACCCACCATATCCATCGCCAAAAAATTTGAGGAGGTGTATGTACCGGGATTAAGGAGCCCGCTCTATTTACCTAAAAAAAGCAGGGCATTAAGGCTTATCCAGGAGGTCAGGGATGAAGCCCACCGGTTTGCGTTATCATATAACAGGTTACTACGGAGTAAGGGGTTGATGAAATGAATTTCAAGCTGGTTTCAGGGTTTAAACCCAGGGGCTCGCAGCCTGAGGCTATAAAACAAATCACGGAGGGTTTGAAGAAAAATTATAATTACCAGACTCTCTTGGGCGTTACCGGGTCAGGTAAGACCTTCACGATAGCTAACGTTATTTCAGAGATACAGAAACCCACCCTTGTGATTGTTCATAATAAGACCCTGGCTCTCCAGCTCTACACTGAATTCAAGGGGTTTTTCCCCCTGAACCGGGTGGAGTTTTTCGTATCCTACTATGACTACTACCAGCCTGAATCATACATCCCCCAGAGGGATTTATACATCGAGAAGGATGCCCAAATAAACCCCAAAATTGAGCAGATGAGGCTGGCTGCAACCGCTTC
The DNA here is from genome assembly GCA_034716875.1 of Candidatus Altarchaeota archaeon. Lineage (GTDB taxonomy): Archaea > Altiarchaeota > Altiarchaeia > IMC4 > QMZM01 > QMZG01. Next base: position 5,158 of record JAYEKX010000094.1, read on the forward strand.
ACTGTTATCAAGGAGGGATGTGATTGTTGTAGCGTCTGTTTCATGCATATACGGCGTTGGAAACCCCAAGCATTTCCGGGAGATGGGTTTTGAATTAAATACCGGGCAGGAGATACAGAGAAAAACCCTCCTCAAGAAGTTTGTTGACATCCAGTATGAACGGAATGATTTAGAGCTTATGCCCGGGAGATTCAGGGTTAAGGGGGATACAATAGACTTCATCCCGGGTTATTACAGCAACATAATACGTGTTGAATTGTTTGGGAATGAAGTGGACAGGATCACGGAGTTTGACAAGAATACAGGTAATGTGGTGGATGAAAAGAAGTATTTCTTTGTTTATCCAGCGAAACATTTCGTCATCCCTGAGGATGAGATCACAGGGGCCATTAAATCCATAAAGAAGGAGCTTGAGATAACCCTACCCAAGCTTGGGCTGGTTGAGTCCCATAGACTAAGGCAGAGGACGCTCTATGATATCGAGATGCTTGAGGAAACAGGTTTCTGTAAAGGCATAGAGAATTACTCACGGCATTTCGACGGCAGGAAGAAAGGAGAGAAGCCTTACTGCCTCCTTGATTATTTCCCTGATGATTTTCTGATTGTGATTGATGAAAGCCATCAAACCATCCCGCAGCTGCATGGGATGTATAGGGGTGATTACTCCCGGAAAAAGAATCTGGTTGACTACGGCTTCAGATTGCCCAGTGCCCTTGATAACAGGCCGCTGCGGTTTAATGAGTTTGAAGGGTATATGAAAGGGAATAACGTGATTTTTGTTTCAGCAACACCCGGCGTCTATGAGAGGGATGTGTCGGTGCAGGTGGTTGAGCAGATAATCCGGCCCACGGGACTTGTTGATCCTGAGGTGTTCATACATCCGATAAAGGGTCAGATGGATAACCTCAGGGGGGAGATCGATGTTACCTTGAAGCGGGGTGACAGGGTTCTTGTCACCACATTAACCAAGAGGCTTGCTGAGGAATTGACGGAGTATCTGGCCGGACAGGGGGTTAAAACCAGGTACCTGCATTCCGAGATTGATACCCTTGAGCGTACTGAGTTAATCCGGTTGTTGAGGCTGGGTGAGTTTGATGTTTTGGTTGGAATAAACCTGCTGCGTGAGGGGTTGGATATTCCTGAGGTAGGGTTTATCGGCATCCTTGACGCGGATAAGGAGGGTTTTCTGAGGGATAGCAAAAGCTTGATTCAGATTATTGGTAGGGCTGCGAGGAATGTGAACTCGAAGGTGGTGTTGTATGCAGATAATTTAACCGACTCCATAAAGCAGGCGGTGGAGGAGACAGATAGGAGGAGACGACTTCAGCTGGATTTCAATAAGAAACACAGGATTAAGCCTGAAACCATCATAAAGCCTATCAAAGAAAAGGGGGTGTGCATTAAAGACACTAAACACATCCCTAAAAAAGACATACCTGATATGATCATCGGCCTTGAAGCGGAGATGAGGGAGGCTGCAGATAACCTTGATTTCGAGAAAGCGATTGAGTTAAGGGAATTAATAAGTAATCTTAAGAAAAGAAGTAGTGTGTAGTAGATACCTTATATATAACCCTACAATCTATTGTTATATTATATAAAATATTTTGGTGTATAATATGAGAGACGACTACGGTGGACCAAGGGAGATGCATAAAGTAACCTGTGCCGAATGCGGCAAGGAAACTGAAGTACCCTTTAAGCCGGATGGTACACGCCCAGTGTATTGCAGGGAGTGCTACATGAAGAGAAGAAGGTACTAATTCTTTATTAGTATATCTGAATTTTAGGTAGTAATATATAATTTATTTATAATTTAGGGTGATTTCACCCTGGTTTTTTATTCTTATTTGTTTGCTAATTAATTTAAAAATGATGTGGACATCATTTATCTGGATGATCACTGCAGATTAAATCGTCTTGAGGCTGCTGCGGAGGCCCATGAAATAAACCCCTTAATCAAGCTGCCTTACTAAGTATTTTTGCTTTATAAACCCCTAGTCTATTATTGAATTATATAAAATATTTTGGTGTATAATATGAGAGACAACTACGGTGGACCAAGGGAGATGCATAAAGTAATCTGCGCCGAATGCGGCAAGGAAACTGAAGTCCCTTTCAAGCCGAATGGTACACGCCCAGTGTATTGCAGGGAGTGCTACATGAAGAGAAGAAAGTACTAATTCTTTATTAGTATATCTGAATTTTGGGTAGTAATAAGTAAGTTATTTATTGTTTAGGGTGGCTTCACCCTGTTTTTTTTATTTCTTTATATTTACCCGTATTACCAGATGTTTAATTGATGGGTGATAAGGAATTCATGCGGCTTGCCATCAAAAAGGCGATGGAGGGGATTAATGAAGGTCAGACTCCGTTTGGTGCCTGCATAGTCAGGGATGATGAGGTTGTGGCCTGCGCTCATAACAACGTCTGGGAGAGTGTTGACGTGACCGCTCATGCCGAAATCCATGTAATCAGGGACACCTGCAGGAAACTGAACACCATTGATTTATCCGGTTCTGTGATTTACTCCACCTGCGAGCCCTGCCCGATGTGCTTCAGCGCCTGCCATTGGGCGAAGATAAGCCGGATTGTTTACGGCGCACGGATAGAGGATGCGAAGAAATACGGATTCAACGAGCTCGTTATCTCAAATAAACAGATGAAGCGGTTAAACAACAGCCCCATGAAAGTGGTCGGGGACTTCCTCAGGGATGAGGCTTTGGAGTTGTTTAAGGCATGGTCTAAACAGGGAGGTAATAGGATATATTAACCACCAAGTATCTCATCGATAGTCTCCAGATAAACCTGCAGTTCACTCAAGGTTCTATCGCCCATATGCGCGATCCTGAATGTTTTATCTTTCAGTTTACCATATCCGGTGGAGAACACGTAATTTTTTTCCGTCAGCTTAAGACCTAAATCGCTGCAGTCAATACCCGCCGTATTCTTTATACAGGATACTGTGTTTGACGCGTATTTCTCCTCAGGCAGGAGGCTGAAGTTTTTTTTCGCCCACTTCCGGGTTAACTCACCCATTTCTCTGTGTCTGTTGAATCTGTTTTCAAGACCTTCTTTATTCAGGATCTTATCCAGCTGATATCTAAGCCCCTGGATTAAGGATATTGCCCCGGTTGTCGGAGTCTGCCTCCTAGCCCAGTACTTAAGGTAGATCAGGAAATCAAAGTAGTAACCCCTGTTGTCTAGGGATTCAGCCTTCTTTAGAGCCCGGTCACTTACAGAGCAGACCGCTAATCCAGCCGGGAGAGCCATAGCCTTCTGAACACCGAAAAGACATACATCAATCCCCAGCTTATCCACCTCAAGTTTTATCCCACCCATTGAACTCACCGCATCCACGAGGAAGGAAACATCATAATCCCTAACCACCTCCGCTATATCATAGATTGGAGCGGTAACACCGGTCGAGGTTTCATTATGCACTAGGGTTAATGCATCATATTCCCCAGTAGATAGTTTCTCATCTATAAGCCCGGGTGATGGAGCCTCACCCCACTCAAACTGCAAGAGATCAGCTTCTTTCCCATTAGCTGTTGTTATATCATGCCATCTATCGCTGAAGGCACCATTACCTATGTTCAGGCATCTATCTCCAACACAGTTTCTGATTGCAGCCTCCATCAAGCCTGTTGAAGAGGAGGGGGAGATAAATACATTGTTTCTTGTATACATCAATTTCTTCAGGTTTAGTACACACTCCTCCAAGAGAATGCTAAATTCCCGCCCCCGATGACCAATCATTGATTTAGACATCGCCTTAAAGACGTCAGGACTCACATCCACAGGTCCGGGAATGAAAAGTTTTTTATCCATCTTACCTATCCATTATTATATTAATTGGATTTGGTAGTAATAAAATTATCATCAACAAAAACCCAGTCGTTTCCATCAAATTCCAGAGCTGATGAGAATTTTCCGTTGGAGTTACCTGACCAGACCGCTCTCCTGTCCCTTTTTACGAGGATTATATCATTCGGAACATCAACATCATAGATTTTGCCGGAGTAAACATCTGTGATTTTTCGCAGCTTGAAACAAGAAAATTTTCCAAAGGAAAAATTTTGCGTTCTCAAAATCGCAAAGCGATTTTGGAAACCAGAATCCTGAAGGGATTCTGCGTTCTTTAAAATTCCTGAAAGGAATTTTAAAATCAGAAGCGAACGATTTATATATCTCTCTATCACTATTTATTATATGAGAGTTGAAATTAATGAGTATGTTGTCATTGACTCTGAAATCTGTCATGGAAAGCCCACGTTCAAGGGCACTAGAATCATGGTTTCTATAGTCCTTGAAATGCTCGAAGACAAGGCCACTACCGAGGAGATCCTTGAAGCATACCCTTCCTTGACTGAGAACCATATCAGAGCAGCCTTGGACTTTGCTGCTAAGATTACCGAAAGAAATTTCGTGATCCCTATCCCTGCTTAAAATGAAATTCTTGTTGGATGAAAATGTACATAGGGGGTTATTTACGTTTCTATCTGAATTAGGACATGACATCAAATTATCCCCCAAAACCATCTCAAATGGAGAAGTTTTTAAATTAGCATTAAGCGAACAAAGATTGCTAATCACAAGAGATGCAGATTTTCTAGATAATCCGTTTATTTCTTCTAAACACATCGGAATCTGGCTGTTAAGAATCCGTCCAAAAGATTTAGAATCGCAGAAACGTGCAATCTCTAAATTATTAAAACAACACTCTCCAGAAGAACTTAGGGGTAAGGTTGTTAAACTTCTCCAGGATGATTCTGAATTTTTATAATTAACAACGCCATAAACCCTATGCTCCGGCGAAACAAATAAACTGCCGTTATGTGGCGAAGAGCCTTAATCTCCGACACGTGTCTGAGGCTCTGCTTCGGCCACATTTACGTATATCCAGTATTTCATTGCTTCAGTGATACTTCTACCCAGATAACCCTTTTTTTTGTGATATGTTATGCTGGCGATCTTCCTGAATTTTCGTTCAATGCCATCATCCACATCCACAGCTATTGTGCCCATAAAATCACCATTAATAGAAAGAGATTTAATCACGTATTCCAATACAATAATATGCTACCTGTCGAACTCACCACCCCACTAGCATTATCAGGTCTGTTACTTCTGGTTCCCGTCATTATCCTCTACCTGATTAAGCCCAAGCCAAAGCACATAAAATTCCCCTCCATCATGTTCATACGTAGGGTGGAGAAATCCAGGAGATTCAGGTCATTCTTCAGGAGGTTTATCAGAGACCCCCTGCTCATCATCCAGATCATCATAATAACGCTTCTAGTCCTGGCTATCTCTAAACCATTCTTCTTTAATTTAGAGGAGGTGAATGTAAAGGAAAACACGGTTTTAATCCTGGATGCATCTGCAAGCATGCAATCCACAGATGTTATACCTAATAGATTCCATAAAGCCAGGGAGCTTGCTAAAGACCTCATAGACAAAATGAACGAGGAAAGCCGAATCAGCCTGGTAATTGCAGAGAATGTCCCCCTCATCCTCTGTAGGGATCTAAACAAGGAGGATGCTAAACACGCCATAGACGATGCTTTTTTCAGCGACACCCCCACGAACATAGGGGATGCGCTACTCTTCAGCAGGGATATTCTGCCTGAATCGGGAGTTAACAAAAAAATTTACATCTTCTCTGATTACTCAGAGGGGGAGGGTACCGACTTAAGGCTTGCCCAAAAGATTATCTCCCAAGAAAACATCAGCGTAAAGCATGTGAAAATCAACGAAGGAGGAGGGAATATCGGAATCATTGACATCAACGCCAAAAGATTTATTACCGACAGACACAGGTTCCATCTCACATTCACAATCAGAAACTTTTATGACGTGGATAAGGAGGTTGAGGTAGAAATCTTCATAGGCAATGAATCAGTAACCTCTATGAGGGGGGGGATCCCAAAAAAGTCCGAGCAACTCTTTAATTACGAAGGCTCTGGAGGAGAATCCCAGGAGATCACGGTGAAGTTAAGAAACGAGGATTCTCTTTTTGTAGACAACACCGCATTCGCATTCCTCCCGAGGGTAAAGAAACACAGGATTCTTTTGATAACCAATGACGGAAGCGACCTATATCTCAGGTATGCCCTGGAGTCCGCAAGGGAAATAACGCTTGTAACCACTGTGCCTCCGGTAATCCCTAAATTCGAGGGGTTTGACGTAGTAATCCTTGGTGAACTAAAGAAGGAGCTCATCCTCCCCAGAACATTTCAGGATCTGGGGATTTACGTAGAGAATGGCGGCCACGTAATCTTTCTGGCATCATCTGATTTATGCAGCCTCAGAGGTGATAGCCTGAATAAATTAATTCCGGTTGAACTTGATTCATTAACGACGGGGGATAATGATATCCAGGTTCAACTGAATCACGAGATTCTGACTGATGTAGTCCCCACAGACTCACGGGGTTTCACGAATGTCTTCACAAAGAAGCATATTAAATGCAGGGAGAAAAATGATAGTGTGGTGATAGCCAAAATCCTTGATTCACCCGCTATTGCATATCAAAGGTATGGGAGGGGTAAGGTGGCTTTCGTAGGGATTAACTCTAACGCAGACTGGAGCAACTTCTATTACAGTTCCTCATTCCCCATATTCTGGCTGCAGCTGATAAACTGGATAACGAGGGAGGAGGCTTTAGGGGTAACCAGCTTTAAGACAGGGGATTACCTGCCTGTTGAGGGGGTGGGTGTAGAGACTCCTTCAGGAGGGAAATCAAGCACCAGCATTATAATGGATGAAATCGGGTTCTATGACATACTCTATGTAGACAGGAGCGAGAGGATCACAGTTAATCTGGTGAATGAGAAGGAATCCGACATCACAAGTTCCATGGAAATTGAAGGCATCAGGGATTTGGGGGCTAGGAATATGGTTGATGTTAGAAAAGAGATTTATCCATATATCCTGATCCTGATTCTCCTGATCCTTTTTATCGAGACATTTTATTACAAAAGGAGGGGGGTACTATGATCCAAATTCAGGATATGACCTTGGGATTACAGAACCTGGGCATTGAACAGCCGCTGGTATTAACCTTGATTATTCCAGTGGTCCTGGTTCACTTATTTTACATGCGAAAGCCTGGGATGAACAGGAGTAAATGGATTTACCTCTCATCAAGGATTCTCTTAACCCTCTTAATCCTGCTTGCACTCTCAGGCCTTTATCTGACTGAGTACACGGAGAAATTCAGGGATGTAGCGTCTGTCACAATACTCAATGATAAATCAGGGAGCATGAGCCTCTACAGCCAGGGGACT
>JAYEKX010000095.1:0-12425 GCA_034716875.1 Candidatus Altarchaeota archaeon
TACGTCTCCGGCGGTTGACCAATGAGGGGAACTCGTGTTCCCATCTGCGACAGCCCACTCAGTGCATATCTGATCCAAAACACCCTTCTTGTTTAAAACCCCTATAGCATCCTCTGAAACATAATGGATCCTCTTAAACCCCATCTTCCCCACACCCCCCACGGAATTCTGGACCTCAAAAACCATAAAAGAGACCATCAAAACAACAGTTAAAGCCAATATGGCATCCAAAGTTAAGACATAACCCTTCTTCATTTTTTTTTAATTAATCACTTCATCCACACCACCAGCTTCACCTCCACAGGACCCCAAAGAGACCTTACACCCCCCACCAGAGAGGCGTCGATGTTAATATGTCCGGGATCAAACTTCACATCCAGCCTTCCATCCCTAGGATAAACATCCAAGTGCTGGAATAAACGATAGACTGCATCACTGACAGCACTCTCGTTGTTATAAGATATGCTTGCATTAGTGTAATTACAGTCCTCAATCCCACTATAATCAGGAGGTACTTTAAGTAGGGAGGTGGAGTTGTCATAGAACTCAACCAGCCAGTCACAGCCTTCTACCCCCTCAAAAGGCGCCCCGTATCCAATAATGGATTTAATCGCTACTGTATAGATGGCTTTGTCATCCGGTGATCCCCCCCTATAATCCATTGGGGATGCTCCAGTAGCGATACGTACATTATTTATTCCTACGCTTAAGAGCTCTATGGGTATATGAACAATGTATGGATCACCTAATGATATGTAATCATCTCCATAGTCACTGAGTCTATACACTTGTGTCCAACCTCCGGCGGCATTACTCACATTCAAGCTATCGGTCCAATATGCTGCAGAGTATGAGGTAACCATGGCATCTAACGGCCTAGTACCGTCAGGTATAATAAAGCCTCCAGTAGTTAAGTTGTTGCCAAACGCCGGACTTTCAAATGTCAGGGAAACCTCTCCATACTCCAGAGCTGTTATTGAGGTATAGTCGGGCTTTATGTAAGAATCTGGATAAAGGATATTATTCTTTGATACGTTTTCAGTCACCACTATTGTTTGTGCCTCCATAGTCATTCCAAGTATCTGCCCTGATATGTTTTGGTAGATGCTCGCCAACTGGTTTACATCAGTAGAGTTATAATACATAGATTCATTGCACGCCATTGCCTTCAGCGTTACCTCATCTGCGTCTGTGCCAAAGCCAACCGTATATACTGAGATGTTATCACTGCATGCATCCTGTGCCGCCTTTATCGCATCCTGTTTCGCATCCCCTGTGTTTTGCTCTGGGCATTCCACATTCGCTATTCCATCGCTCATCACAACCATAATCCGTGTAGAGGAGTTGCTCTGATTCAGCATCTCCACCGCCTGGTTCACACCACAGCAGACGCAGGTCATATCCCAGGTCTCTATCTCATCTATGTGCCCCTTAAGCACATCTGGGTTATTGGTCAGATTAACCACGCCAGTAATTGAATCAGCAAAGAAGGTAAGGGTCTCGGCCGGATCACAGGGTATATCCTTGGATATTACAGTAATTATGGTTAACGCAACCAGAGACAAAAGAGTAAGTGATGTTAAAACAGCGCGATCTGCCTGCACTACTCTGACTTTCACTGCAACCAAGCCAAACATCAGGAGCAGGAACAGGCATATGAGGTAGGGAAGCGGATCTATCGGCATTACCGGAGGAGTTATCCCCTCTGCGGGCCTTTCCTTAACCTCAAGGGTTGCGCTAAGTTCATTATCATCCTTACACTCCAGAACCTCACCGGCCTCATCAACCCTCGCGATTACCGTATAGTTATCCGGGATTTTTGGGGTGGTGAAAGTAAAATACAGGCAGGTCAGACCTACCTCAGCCCAAGCATCTGTACCACAATACGTTCTCCCTCCCGGCCAAGTCGCACACGGATTGAGTGGGGGCCCAACATGCTCTATAGAGCAACAATCACCAGTAACGTAATATTTATCGCCGGGATATATACCACTATCATCATGTGGTAGTGCGCGAAAACATGCATTCGCGTTATTTTTAACCTTCACCGAACCTATTTTTGTTCCATTACCATAGTAGAATGTTACGTTAAATTCGTGCAACCCGGTGCCTCCCGTATTCTTCAGCCTGAAGTTTATGTAGGTGTTGCTTCCGTTGTATATCTCGTCTTCTGCTACCGGGGAGAAACTGAGTGAGGTAATTTGTATGTTAGGGTCCTTGATGGGTCTGTTGTTGTTGTCTTCTTTTATCTCTGTAATGTCATCGTCTGAATCAGCCACAACAATAAGGTTGCCGGGATTATTGCATAACTCATTTTGTGTTGGCGTCCATGTAATTGATAGATTGATGATGCCACCGTAAGCTGGGAGGTTGTTGATTGTCGCAGAATCTATTTTATGCCCCGGGTTGATTATATCATTATAGAAACCCACATCAAATTGCCCGGCATCGGATTCCCCCTGATTCTTTATCGTTGCCGTATAGTTTATTTCTGAGGATGAAAAACCAGTTAATCTACTGACTATGAGATCCGGGAGAGGAGGTCTCACAGTAAGATCGTATGTTGCACTATTATCGTCCTCGTCACACTCCGGAACTTCATCCCCGGAATCCGCTACCAGGATAACCGTGTAATCGCCGGGAGCAAAGGGGGTTTGGAAGGTCGTGTATTCGCAGTTAAGCTCCCCGGGAGGTTTCAGACACCAAAGTAGTAGATCCCACCAGTTAGCAGAGTTAGTATAAGCGCAGCGATAAGAGCCCGCATATAGAATCTTCCCGTAGCCCTTCCCGGGGGGTATAACATCCAACCAGTGCCATGGACAATTATCGATTATACGCTCGCTGCTGGCCTCCCATACGTCTGTTTCGTTCTTCAGGTAGATGCTTACATCGAATTCCCCGGAGTAACCGTAGCCCTCATTTTTTATTTTATAATACACTGTCATCGTCTTATTCGGTCCATCCACCACGCCTGGTGGCCCCTCCCCCGTTCCTGTGGGATAGAATGAGAATGACTCAACCTTTAGATCGGGGAGCCCGCCCCCTATGGTTCTGTCATTGTTGTCCTCATATAGTTCTTCTATGATGCCTGTGGGTGGTGGGGAGTCTGCCCACGCTATGATATTGATCGAGCCGGAGCAGATGTCTGCATATGCCGGATTCCAGGTGAATACCGCATTTTTTGTCTCCCCAATATTCAGCGCGGTAATCGTCGCATAACCGATTTTATTGGCTTCAACGGCGTTGTTCGTATAGAAGCTCATGTTGAATGATGTGGTGACATTAATCTCCCCCTGATTTTTTACAGACGCATTTATCACGAAATCATAATTCCCGGGTACCGGTTCAATGTGGTCGATCCACAGAGCACTTACTATGAGATCCGGCAGCTTATCTCTTATTGTCAGATTCACGGTCATGTTGTTGTCACTTTCATTACATTCAAAGTAGGCATCGTTGACGTCCACCACAATAGTCAGGGTGTACTTTCCTGGGGGATAGTTGGTATTAAACAGAACCCGCCAATCTGTGGGGGGGGCGGGGCCGCAACCACCATCTCCAATGATATGAAGCTGATTATGACATGCCACTAGAGTCTCTCCAAAGTCAAGATGATTTCCATTAGGGCACGCCACCAGATTGTCGCTGGCAATCTCCCACCTGTCGGTCCCGTTATCAAGGTAGAAACGCTGCATAAAACTGAATCGATCGAATATTCGGTTGTATAGGCTCATATGGCCGCTGTTTTTTACGTTATAACATATCTCAACGATTTTGTTACGCCCCACAATGCCGGCGGGTGATATGCCGTCGGAAAAAGTTAGTGATGTTGGCACAAGATTAGGTCTTGGAACGGTTTCAACCATTAAGGGGGAGCTGTAGTCCACCAACCCGAGCCTGCTCCGTGAATTGTTCAGGATACTATCGACGAAGAGCTTGCTCGCATTCTTTGTTATGTTTATCTTCTTCGCTATTCCACTGCAGCTTGAATTCCATCTATCGCCGTGGACAAGCAACTCCTTATCTTCCCAGACCCCTGTGTCGTTCCATGTGCGGTCTTTCTTAAAGCAATCCCCGACACTGCACGTGTCTGGAACCATCTGGCAGCAGCCCTCGTTCTGTCCACTGGAGCAGAATTCCATACTCCCGGAGGTGTCAGTAACTAATACAACATCTGCGGTCTTGTTTACCGTAAAATTTTCCATCTCGGTTCCCATCCTTATCGGAACCGTTTTCATCTCTATCTTAGAATAATCAAGCCCCTTATCAGTGAGATTATCATGGGTGAGCAGTATAACTTGCTCGCCAGCAGCATTGCTTCTGAATACGGTTGTGTCTGCAATGGTTAGATATACTGTAGCATTCGTAATGTTATTGTTATAGTGCAGACGGGCTTCCATTGAAGTCAGCGTTCCCGGAACATAAAAGGAGGAGTAGAGGTTTATTATCCCCTTAATCCCTGGAAACCGGTGAATGCTTTGATTAAATATTGTGTCATACCTCGCGGTATTATATTCAACCCGGATGTATCCGCCACCAACAAAACTGTTATTAAATTCATGAAACCTTAAGTCTACTACATTCACTCCGGGAATAAATTCATCAATACACGCCAGCGTCCAGTTATCTGCACTCATATTATTTCCGGATGCGGTATAGGAACCACATGAGTTATTATTCACATGCAGACTAAAGTCGCTTCCTGCATTAAGCTCCATATACGCGCTTGTTACATTAACGTCAGCCGGCAACGTTATCTTTTTGGTGAGATTCCCGTCCCCCTCATAGCCGCCAAAGTAGATATATGAGGTGGTTTCCTTACCCACAATACCGCTTAAGTATGTGCTTGCCACATATCCGAGGGTAGGCGACCCCGGCAAATAACCACTTAATATCCTTGTGGAGTGGGTTTTCGACGCAGCCTCATTCTCCGGGATTCTGGAGTCATTACACACCTCTTCACCACCTATCAAAAGCTTATAACCCATTCGTTCAGGAATGATCTCCGACAGATACTGCTTCGCTACGTCTCCGGCGGTTGACCAATGAGGGGAACTCGTGTTCCCATCTGCGACAGCCCACTCAGTGCATATCTGATCCAAAACACCCTTCTTGTTTAAAACCCCTATAGCATCCTCTGAAACATAATGGGTCCTCTTAAACCCCATCTTCCCCACACCCCCCACGGAATTCTGGACCTCAAAAACCATAAAAGAGACCATCAAAACAACAGTTAAAGCCAATATGGCATCCAAAGTTAAGACATAGCCTTTTTTCATTTTTTTAGCTGTGTTGTTTTTTCATGTGTTTTTGGAGTATGAAACCATCAAATGCAAAACCACGATGCTGGAGGGATATGCCCTCGTTAAGTAGAGTAAACTACAAGGAGTATCCTCACGGTGGGTTCTAGAAAGTGCATGTCCCCCTCCACCCCCCCATCACTGGCTTCACTAAATGTTGCTGTCTTTACATCATGAACCAAATAGGTGATATCGTGTAAGGGGGCATAATTTCCGATGATGCATCTTGTCATAACCTCGGTTGTTTCACAACCGTAATACCCACATAAAGGTACTGTGGTGGGGGGGACATATCCAAGATTTGTGGTGAGAAGGATTGCATCTACGTCAGCCCCATTAGCACCAGCCCCCATAGCATATAATGTAAGATTTGCGGATGACCCGGACACGCTCCCGGGATTATCCCAGAGGTAATTATCAACAGAGTCATGCCCTAACACTCTTGAATCCACACCATTCATTACTAATCTGAATTCCCCCGTATCAGCAGGAGCACCACCAAAGTCATAATATCTCACCCAGACATTATATAAGCCGTAAGTGGATAAATTAACCAGGGTTGATGCATTAATGTCGTTTTTCTTCCCCTCCAACAGGGCCCCATTAGAACAATCGGAGGGCGGAACACAGGGAGTTGCCCCCCAACCACCAAGATCTCCGAAATCCTCTGCTTCAATCCATATGTAGTAATCAAAGACTGTAGTGTGGTTCCTTACGGTAAAATTGAATCCATTAAAACATGTTATGGTCCCGTTTTCTATAGTATCAACATAAAGTCCCTCAAAGCACGCCCTATTTGATGAGTTTAAACAGAGGATCACGGCATAGAAATCATATTCCCCGGAACCCATGAGCTTGCCCCTTACTACAGGATAGTTATCCTGTGTGAGATTTATAAAGTGCAGCAATTTATCCGGGTCTACGACCCTACTTAAAACAGTAGTGGTATTTCCTATGGTTTCAAAATCAGCCAGACCAAATACGGTAATGTTATCCGGGTCTTTAGTCCAGTTATACGGAATCCCGGCAGTTCTTACTAACTGTTCTGAAATAGCTGTAGATAACCAGCTTAGTTCATATTCTCTCTCTGAAGAACTCATTTTTTCTACGGTATCGCTCCAAAGATAAATCATTGTGCCTAGAACCATTGAAAATATAATCATGGCAAACACCAGGTCCCATGTGAATACCTGCGCTCTTCTGTTTAGAGACATTTTCTGGTTAATTCAATTACTTAATTATAGACAATCTGCACCTATAAAAATTTTCCCGTTATAATTGATAACCTCCGTGGTTAATGTGGAATTTAAATGTAGGATGGTTTTGTTTTCATCCACTTCACAGAGATCTAAGCAACAATATACCTCCGGGGTAAGCAAGGGAGCACCCCAAGTCAGCCCTTTTTTCACAAACACCATGGGTTCGTTTTTATAGAATGTTATATTAAACTCGTCTTTAGGATGTCTCGTGTAGAGAGTAAAGTATTGAGAATACCCCGCGCCAACAGTATTTATCTGATTTATATTTTCTGCCAGCGTATTGGCTATGCGCTGTCCGGTCATATGTAGCCTCAAATTAGATAAGTCCATATGCTTTTGATGTATAACAGAACAAAGGATAATGAAGAGGGTGAGTATTATTGCCAGCACTACAAGAAACTCTAGACTTACTTGTGCTTTATTTTTGTTTGATTTCATCTTTATGTATGACAGAATTCCGTTAAATTATATTTCACACAATGCTCATCATCCAATCTGAACCATTCCGGGGCCCCATATACCCTTCTTCCAGAGATATTCTGGAAGTATAGATATTCTACAGAGGATTGGTTAGTAAATGGAGGTAAAATTCCAGAGACATACAACATATATTCTGAAAAGGTATTTACGTTCACGAAACTCTCCAAGCCGATGTCTGTCTCAGGATCCACGCCAATGTTTCTTCTTGTTTCCTTTGACTGATTTATATATTTTTCAGATAGATTTAGGTTTCCTTGCAGACGATCAAAAAAACAAGACCCATTCTTGCTGCTATGATAACGGCTATTTACTATATCATCATTTATCAACAACCGCAATATCTCATGACCCCCATTATTTCTTAGTGCAACATAATTTATGGCGGAGAAATTCAGTTTAGGGCTCCCAGAGACATAGGAGAATCCCTGGCTATCTAGATTTTCATTATGATGATCTATAACACCCCCTGATGAATTAAGTATGCTTCTTGCATTGGCAGATAAGTCATTGACAAAATTATTTACATCTATAACAAAGACGGTAGAATACACTAGCTCAGGGTATGTCAAACTGTATGTTGTTATATTATTGCTTTGAGATACTTCCTCACTAACGTCAAATACCTTACCGCCTCCAGTTCCGTTCCCATTGACTCCAGTAGTTAATGTCTCTATATATTCTGTGTTGTTGCTTTTGCTGATCTGTCTTCTAATCTTGCCTGCAGTATTCAGTGGATACAATGGGTCGTCTAAACCAAGTAGTGAGATCAGAGAATACAACCTCACATCTGATTTCTCATATTTACACATCCCGCGTTTATCATAAACACTGAAATTAAGGGTAATTACTTGTAGGACATGCCAACTATCGTAGGGAGATATATCCAAGGCAGAGAGGGTAATGTTAACATCAAAACGTAAGTTTTCTCCGCATTTGTTTATTCTACCTAACCAAGTGCGTAGTGTATGATTTTCCATATAGGTTACGTTGGTGACATTCCCGCCGCGGGTAATTGTGCCATTTAGGATCAGTTCTTTTAGGGTTTGTTCTGGATCGTCTAAGGGAACGCCCGCATCAATAACATAATCCGTCACATAAATGAACCCCCTCCTCCCAGATATCACCATAGCCCTGCGTAAGTCTTTTTCGGCAGATTCTACAAAGTAGTGGAGTTCATCCGTCCTTAGTTTAGTAGGATTTATCTCTGCATTAATTTTATAGGATTCATAGTAAAAAGTGGCAGCAGACAGTAGAAGCACTGCCAACATGAGAGTTGTAATAGTACATATGTATCCCTTATCGTCCATTTTACTTCAATTAAATATAGGAAAGAGCCGGGGTGTTTGTAATCTATTATGTCATATATCCCCAAAGTAATGTCCGTTACTAGTTGTAACGGACAGGGTGTTTAAAAATTGATGTTCATTACTATAATTAGTGGTTCAATTAATATATGCCGGTTAATGACCCTCATAATCCTAAGTCTTTTTTATTAAAAATAGAGAGAAGCATATATCCTTCTTCCGCCAATTTCTCTTTGGCACCTTCTTCCCTATCTACTATAACGATAATACTTACTATCTCACAAGCCTGTTCTTTAACCGCGTTTATGGCCCTTAAAAGCGAGCCCCCGCTTGTGGCAACATCATCCACTATAGCAACCCTTGCGCCCTTTCTCAGTGGACCCTCTATCGCCTTTGTTTTTCCATGTTTTTTTTCCTCCTTTCTCACAATAAAGGAGGGAATCGGTTTACCCTTCAGGTAACTGATGGCCGAGAACGCCCCACAAATAGGATCCGCCCCCAAGGTCAACCCCCCAAGAAAATCCACATCCTCGCACGTTAAAAGATCAAAAAGAACCTCCGCTATAAGATAGGCGCCCTCAGGATTTAAGGTTATTAATCTTAAATCAAGGTAGTAACTGCTCTCCTTTCCAGATGCTAAAACAAAATTGCCTTTAAAGACCGCCTCCCTCTTAATTAATTCTAGAAGCTGGGTTTTTTTATCTTCCATTTCCTCTTATCCTCAGACAATCTCACAAATTTAACGCCCCGCCTGCTTTTTTCAATCGAAACCGTAGATTGCGGCTTTAATGCCTTGATTATGTTGCCGTCTGAAATCAGGTGGGCACCCCGGTTTTCCCTTAACAACTTAATCTCTATCCTTGAACTATCTGGGATGATCAATGATGCCTGCCCCCGCATGAACGGAATCATTGGTGCAAGTAGATAAACCCGCGAGTCTGGATGAATGATCGGCCCCCCCATTGAGAGGGCATGTCCGGTGGAGCCTGTTTGTGTAGAGACTAAGACGCCGTCTGCACGAAATTCTGTTAGCTCCTCCCCACCCAACATTATTCTGAATTCTAAAAGAGCGGCCGGGCTCTCAGGCAATATGACAAATTCATTTAAGGCCTCATATCCATCATCTACCTTCAGTTTCATTCGCTCGTCTATGAAAAAATCACCTTTCAATAACTTCCCTATACCCGCAAGAGCGTTTTCCATATTTAATTCTGCTAGGTAACCAACACCCCCCGTATTTATGCCAAGTATTAAGGGGTTGCCTTTCAATTCATTTATAGACCACAGCAAAGTTCCATCACCACCCAAGATTACTGCCAAGTCAACCTTCATATCCCCTACATCCGTCTTCTTTCTCCCTAGTTTCTCGGCGGCAACCGGATCAAAATAAATATTTTCCTCCCCCAGGTTTTCCACTATCCTCCAAACAAATTCTTTTTTCACCCCAGGATGTGTGATAATGCCTATAGTCAGTATCTCCATTTTTATTATAAATAGAAAGCGTAAAAAAATAGTAAATACAATCTATCCCGTCAAAATTAATTACAATAACGCCTACCCTCGCGGTCGCTGATCTTCCTCAGTTGAAAGGACATTAACCTAGGATTGCCTTCCTTTTCTTTTCCCCTCTTTTCGGGGATTCTTCCTGCAGATGATTATATCACCCGCCCGCACTACGTCATTGTAACCGATGCTTTCCTCTTGGATTATCCTTCTCACGTCGTCACTGGGCAATGTCCTGGCTTTAAAGGGCTTTAAACTGAGACGCATTACCTCACCCTTCTCCAGATTTAGAATAACATCCTCTACCCTGCCCACACGCTCTGCCTTTTCTGTATAGATATCCATTCCATACAATTGTGAAAGTCTCTTACTCATTTTATTACCCTCTAATTAAGTATAGTTTAATTATGTAAAAAAGAGTATAAAAATCATTGGGTAGAGGGGGTGGGTATCGCACCCCCTAAGCAGGGCTCTTGGTGTGGAGCGCGTCATCGCAAAAGATCAGGTTGGGTATGGTTGTACGGATTGTTGGTACGGGACATATACTGAGTAAGAGTGTCGGGGAGGTTAGAAGGGCAATACAGGAGGATACGCCGGATATGGTGGCTGTGGAGCTGGATTTCAAGAGGTTTCACGCGCTAGATGGGGTGGGCTTTGATCCTGGGTCCTACCGAGGGGATTTAAAGGAGTTGTTCGCCTCTCTGGTGAGGGGGGGGTCATTTCCGGTATTATTGGAGGGAGTCTTGGGTTTAATCCAGAAAGAGTTGGGTGAAAAATACGGCATTCACCCGGGGTCTGATATGTGCGCAGCAATCGTCTCTGCAAGGGATTCTGGGTGTAGGATAGCGCTTGTTGACAGGGACATAGAGATAACCATGAATCATTTAATGCAGGTTCCTTTAAAGGAAATCCTCCAGTTATTCCTTTCCAGAGAAGAGGATGTGGAGATTGCCTCCCTATTGCTTGACGGCAATATAGAAGGGATCCTAGAAAAAGACGTCTTGGAGGCTATTATGGGTAGATTAAAGGAGAAACTCCCGGTTACCTATGGGGCCCTGGTGGATGAGAGGGACCAGTATATGGCACACGTGCTTCATAGAATCCAGGAGGATCATCCAGGTATCAATATCCTGGCCGTGGTTGGTGCAGGCCATAAGAAGGGGATTCGGGGGTATTTGGATCTGATTAAGGAGGGATACAGAATAGATAAACAAAAAATTCTAAAGATTACGCCCGTCTCCGGTATTCGCGTCCTTCTCTTGGTATTTATGGTTTTTGTTGCATTTATTTTAATAAAATCGGGGGTTTTATTTATTGGGGGGAAGAAGAAATGAATGTCGCTATAATTGGTTGTGGTAATATAGGTGGGACGATAGCAGAGGCCATAGATAAGGAAGCCGGCTTGACGCTGGTTGCTTTATTTGATATAGATTTGGAAAGGGCACACGCCCTGGGGAGGAGATTAACTGACAGACCACGGGTTTTTGATCAGGTTGCTGGTTTGTTGGAGCAAAGGGATATTGATATTGTGGTGGAGGCGGCCTCTCAGGAGGCGGTTAGGCACTACGGAGTACGGATTCTGGACTCTGGGAAGGAACTCATGGTTATGAGTGTTGGGGCGTTTATAGATGATGTTTTGTTTGAGAGGATGAAGGGTATTGCAGAGGAAAAGGGGTTGAGGATTTATATCCCCTCTGGTGCGGTGTTGGGGGTAGATGGTCTTAAATCCGCCAGTATGGCAGAGATTGATTCGGTTACCTTGATAACTAGGAAGAATCCTAGAAATTTGGGTGTTGATGTGAACAGGGAGACCATTCTTTATGACGGCCCTGCTAGGGAGGGGGTGAGGGAATATCCAAGGAACGTTAATGTCGCCGCCACCTTGAGTTTGGCGGGGGTTGGTTTAGATAAGACCAACCTGAGGATAATTGCAGACCCGGCCATAGATAAAAATATTCATGAAATCCAGGTAAAGGGGGCGTTTGGGGAATTTAAGGTAAGGGTGGAGAATCTACCAAGCCCGGAAAATCCCAAAACGAGTTACTTGGCTGCTCTGTCTGCCATCGCCACTTTAAAGACGATTTCTGAGGCCGTGCAGATTGGTACATGAAAGAGGACAGAAAGTTAGGCACTACAGTCAACCTGCAGACAAATTGATTATCAATACGGATCTAAGGTGGGATGCATAAAAGTTAGGCACTACATTTCAATTAATCCTTCTTTTTCTCTGCTTGCCTCTCATTCACGCCCAAACAATATATCAACCCCTTCAGATTACTCTTGGTAATGCTACCGTCTGCCACCTTTTTCAGAACCTCTTTTGCATTAAAGGCAATCCCAAGACCCGCATTCTTTAACATGATCTGATCATTTGCCCCGTCACCTACCGCCACCACCTCCTCCCTAGAGAGGTTCTCCCTCCTCATTAATTCCTCCAGTATTTCTGCCTTCTTCTTTGAATCAATAATCTGGGGGGGGGCGGGGGGGGGGGGGGGGGGGCGGGGGGGGGGGGGGGGGGGGGGGGGGGGGTGGGGGGGGGGGGGCGGGGGTGGGGGGGGGGGGGGGGGGGGGGGGGGGGG
>JAYEKX010000096.1:0-12345 GCA_034716875.1 Candidatus Altarchaeota archaeon
TTCTCCTTATCCTCCCTGGTAATCTCCCTTACCTCACCATTCACGGATATGTGACTGCATAACTCCAGTATGATGTCGGGAGCCCCCTTCACATACGCGATATTTTCTCCATCGGGTTTTCTATGGACTGTACTCATCCTTTTTCTTTCAGAACTAAATGGGACTTCAGCTAGCCGGGGGTATTCCTTATTCAATTGACCCTGCCACAACCCTGCTTTTGATGCAACCACCACTAGTGCCGCCTCAGTCGGATCACCGATGATGCTCCACATACCCTCTTTTTTCTCCAGAGAGGCATTATTGCAGAGGGATGAAATCCTCAGTAATAGTTGAAATTCCTCCCCCCCTTTATCGAACTCGCCCGTAGAGGAGAATTCCCCATGCGGTTGATACCCTTCCCCTGAAACATCTATCACCTTACCATCTACATACATCCTCCTCACAGTCATCTCATTCCTGGTGAGTGTGCCTGTTTTATCTGAACAGATGAAGGTTGTGCAGCCCAGGGTTTCTACAGCGGTTAATTTCCTCACTATAGCGTTTTTTTCCACCATCTTATTCATCCCCTTCGCCAGGGTAACGGTAACCACTGCCGGAAGCCCTTCCGGAACCGCTGCAACGGCGAGGGCAATAACCATCAAACCCATCCCTAAAATAACCTCCAGATTAATGTTTTCCTCCTTCAGTATACCTGTTGTGAATATTATCAAACAGAGGGCTATTACGATTAAGCCGATCTGTTTACCAACCCGATCCAGCCTCAGCTGCAGTGGTGTTTTCTCCCTCTCCATGGTCTGGATCTTCTCCGCTATCCTCCCCAGTTCAGTGTTCATCCCGGTTTTCACCACCACCGCGTTTCCTTTCCCGTAGATGGCGTTGGTACCCATATAAACCATATTCCTCCTATCGGCTAAAGCAGTTTCCCCCTTCAGTTCAGAAATATTTTTTTCCACCGCTGTCGATTCACCGGTTAGGGAGGCTTCATCCACCTTCAGGTCTATAACCTCCAGCAGCCTGCAGTCGGCTGGGATCCTATCTCCGGCCTCTATATAAATGAGGTCTCCGGGAACCAATTCCCTGGCGGGAATCATCATCCTTCTATTATCTCTAACGACTTTGGCATCAACAGAAATCATCTTCTTTAAAGCAGCTAAACCCTTCTCTGCCTTATATTCCTGGATGAAGCCAATAACGGTAATGAAAACTACCACAAGCAGTATGGCAATGGGTTCTACAAGTTTCCCTTCTTCATCCCTGATGATTTCCACTCCGGCAGAGACCAACGCAGCTATTATCAGGATTATAACCAGGAAATTCTTGAATTGGCTTAGAAACATCTGTAATGGGGTTTCCCTCTCCATCTCCTGCAGTTCATTGAACCCTGTTTTTTCTATCCGCTCCTCAACCTGCTTTAGACTCAAGCCCCCTATCCCTGAATCTAATGCCTCAAGAGCCTCCTTCACACCAATAGAATGCCAGTTTTCAGCCATTTCTCAAATAATTCAATAACTATTAGACTTTTAAGCCTAATAATTTTAAAACCCATCAAAAGTGTATAGCAATAGGTATAATCATAAAGGTGCATTATAAAAAATGCCGTTCAACGACTTACTAGTTCACCTGACGATATTTCTAATCTCTTGCATAGTACTTGCGAAGAGTGCTGAATTTCTGGTGAAAGCACTCATAAGGATAGCCTCATTTTTCGGTTGGACGGAATTCGTTATAGGATTTATTGTTATGGCGGTTGCGACCTCTATCCCTGAGCTGTTTGTCGGTATTACATCAGCGTTAAATAAAAATTCTGCTTTGGCATTAGGTACTGTTATCGGCTCTAATATAGCGGATTTAACCCTGGTAATTGGAATCGTTGCATTAGTGGCAAGGGGGATTAAGGTTGAAAGTAAAATGATCAGGACAGATACCCTCTATATGTTTGGGATTGCTACCCTGCCATTAATCCTGATGTTGGATCAGGAGCTATCGAGATTTGATGGCTATCTCCTGATATCTGTATTTTCCTTATACGGTGTAAGATTACTAAAGCAGAAGGTGAAATTCAGGAAGACCATAAATACTGTATCAGTAATCGAATTTACCAATAGCATAGGACTTTTTTGTTTCAGTGTTATTGTTTTATTTTTCAGCTCACATTTTGTTGTGGAATATGCAACCCTCCTATCACTGGACCTGATGCTACCTCCAATCCTTATTGGTTTATTCATGATATCGTTTGGAACTTCCCTGCCCGAATTAATGTTTGATATCCGGGCAGTTCGGGCAGGACATAGGGATATGGCACTGGGTGATCTGATGGGCAGTGTGATTGCCAACTCCACATTGGTTTTGGGCGTAACCGCCTTGATCTATCCGATCAGTGCTAACTTTCTGTTGTTCTTGACGAGTGCATCATTTATGATCGTTGTCGCTTTTTTATTCATGACCTTTGTAGAATCTGAAGAGAGGATATCATGGCAGGAGGGAATAGCCCTGATTTTCATGTATGTCTTTTTCATTATTGTTGAACTCAATGTTAGGTTACTGCAGGTTTCGGTGTGATTATATGGTGGTGGAATATCTCCTTCAGTCGAATGTATAAATATATATGTATAAAAAGAATAATCTATAAGAAAATATAAGAAAACAAGAAATTAAAATGCCGCCTTTTGACATAGTTATTCATCCCCTCTTAGCATTCATGTTTTGGTTTATGGTATTATTAGGCAGTACTTATGTCCTGTTAAAGACGCTTGTTAGGATAACCGCCTCTCTTGTTTTCACAGAATTTATTGTGGCTTTTATCCTGATGGGTGTCATATTTTCCCTGCCACAACTTTCTGTGGGGGTTTATTCCGCCCTTGAACAGAGTACTTCACTGGCTCTTGGGTCAGTAATCGGTTCCAATATCGTTGATCTAACCCTGATTATTGGAGTGATTGTTCTGCTTACCCGGGGAATTAAGGTTGAGAGTGAGGAGATAATATCTAATGCCGCGTATATGTATGCTCTTGTTATTTTACCTATGGCCTTGATGCTTATTGATCTGCCTCTGACGGGGAAGGCAACGCTGTCTCAATTTGACGGTTGTATACTTATTCTTGCATTCTTTTTATACGTCCTGAAGCAGATGCGGGTAACTAAGGAGTATGTCCGGGAATTTGTGTGTGATGTATCAACCACTGAATTTATTACAAATGTAATAGTTGTTTTACTGGGGCTTCCATTGTTATTCATCAGTGCTTATTTTGTTGTTGACCATGGGGTACTATTGTCTGCGGAATTGCTTTTGCCTCTGATGTTGATTGGTCTGTTTATGGTCTCTTTTGGAACCTCGCTTCCTAAACTAAATATTGAGTCGAGGCTGGTTTTAACTGGACATAAAGAGATGGCTTTAGCTGGTTTAATCGGTAGTGTGGTTACAAACTCTACATTGGTTTTGGGGTTAACTGCGTTGATTTATCCCATACAACCTGCAGGCTCGGATTTTTTTCTGTTCCTCACAAGCGGTTTCTTTATGCTGATTGCGGCGTTCTTATTCCTGATGTTTATTGATTCAGAGAAATCTATTTCATGGCAGGAGGCGTTATCCCTGATTTTTCTGTATATCTCTTTTGTGATTGTGGAGTTTATTATTGAATCACTTCAGCATTCTGCTCTTTACCTAAGGATTTGAGAAAATGGATACTGAGGAATTAGATGCCTATAAAACGGCAGGGAGGATTGCATCCGAGATTCGTGAATGGAGTAAGACGCTGGTGAAGCCTGGGGCAGGGGTCCTGGATATAGCGGAAAAAATCGAATCAAGGATTAAGGAGCTTGAGTGCGGGATTGCGTTTCCGGTAAATACCTGCATTAATGATGTTGCTGCTCACTATGCGCCGAAGTTTAATGATCAGACGGTGATTGGTGAGGCGGATGTGGTGACTGTTGACCTGGGGGTTCATGTGGATGGATTTATTGCGGATACTGCTTACACAATGGATTTATCCGGGGATTATTCTGAGATGTTGAAGGCTAATGAAGAGGCTTTAGAGAATGCAATGGGTCTGGTTAAGCCGGGGGTGTCTGTGTCGGAGATTGGCAGGACTGTGAAGGAGACTTTGGTGGGGGATGGTTTTAAGCCTATTGAGAATCTCACCGGCCATGAAATAAAGCAGTATGATCTACATGCCGGATTATCCATCCCAAGTATCGAGGTTCCTTATGACTGGAGGATCGAGGAGGGGATGGTGTTGGCTATTGAACCCTTCGCAACGGATGGTTGCGGGCGGGTGATCGAGTCTAAACACGCGGAGATATTCTCTCTACTGGAATCTAAGCCGACACGGATGAGGGAGGCCAGAGTTCTCTTGAATGAAGTTGAAAAAAGAAAGACGCTGCCGTTTGCCGGGCGGTGGTTTGCAGGGAAGATAAATCCCCTGAGACTAAGCCTTGTTTTAAGGGATCTGGTTTCCAGTGAGGTTTTGAAGGCGCATCCAGTGCTGCATGAAAAGGAGAAGGGCATAGTAAGTCAGTTTGAGCATACCATGATTGTTACCTCTGACGGGTGTGAGGTGACGACCAGGTAAGTGTTGTTGAGCAGGAGTGTAGGCAGCACCACATGATACCAACCGTGTTAACAGTTTGTTTGTAAGTCAGTTTGAACATGTTACACTAAGAAGCTGAACAATTTATCGCCCATGATTCCTAAATGAGTATATGAATCTATTCCCCTTCGAGAGAGTCCGGGGTGGGCAGAAGGAGTTTCTCTTGGATGTTAAAAGTGCTGTAGAAAATGGAAGGCATCTGTTGGCGCACGCCCCCACGGGCATCGGGAAGACCGCCGCTGTTATCGCCCCCAGCCTCGAGCGTGCTCTTGAGAGTAATAAGACGGTATTCTTTCTAACACCTAAACATACGCAGCACACTATTGTTGTGGACACGCTGAAGAGGATTAAAAAGAAATTCGGTATTAACTTCGTTACAGTAGATGTTATAGGCAAGCAGTGGACTTGCCCGCAGAATGTCGGGGACCTGGATTCAAGGGAATTCAATGAATTCTGCAGGGCACTGAAGAAGGATGAACGATGTAAGTACTTCAACAACGTGAGGAAGAGGAACCTGTCGGATAAAGCCCAGAAAATAATCGACGAGGTTAAGAAGGAGCCGATGCACAGCGAGGAGGTGAGACAAATCTGCTCTGAAGACATGCTATGTCCCTACGAAATCTGTGTTGAAGTAGGGAAGCACGCCGACTTCATAGTCTGCGACTACTTTCATATATTCTCCCCTAACGTGAGGAAGGCTTTCCTGTCCAGGATGAATAAAGACCTGAAAAATTCCATCCTAATTATTGATGAGGCACATAACCTACCCGACCGGCTTAGAAACATCCTAAGCTATAACCTGACTGATTACTCAATAAAACGGGCTGTTAAGGAGGCGAATTTCCTGGATTATGAAATACTTACGGAGTGCTTCAGGGGGCTTGGAAAGGTCTTGAAGAAGCTGGGTAGGGGGGTGAAGCAGGGGGAGGAGCGTTACGTCAAGAAGGAGGAGTTCATTGAGAAACTCCTGGAGGGGATTGATATATCCTATATGGAGTTGGTGGATATGTCCAGGGATCTTGGAGAGGAGGTTTTAAGCATCCCCAACAGATTCAGGTCATACTCCAAGACCCTCTATAGATTCCTTGAGAGTTGGGTTAAGGAGGATGTTGGATATACCCGGATTTTTAAGGTAAACAAGAATCTTTTGTTATCCCATCGCTGTCTGGATCCGTCGGTCTCCAGCAGGGAAGTGTTTAATGATTCCTATTCATCCATACTTATGAGCGGTACATTAATCCCGTTGGATATGTATTCCAACGTATTGGGTATGGATCCGGGGAAGACTTTAAAGCGGGAGTATGAGTCGCCGTTTCCAAGAGAGAACCGGCTATGCATCCTGGTTTCGGGGGTTACCACCAAGTTCACTAAGAGATCTGATTTCATGTATTCAAAATATGCCGAGGGCATAGCATCTATCGTGAAGGAGGTTCCAGGTAATGTGGCGGTTTTTTTCCCGGCGTACCACATCCTTGAGTCTGTTGGAGGTCGTCTAAGTGATTTCGGGCCTGGTAAGGAGATTTTGGTTGAGAGGCAGGAGATGAAGAAGGATGAGCGACTTGGGTTATACCGGCATCTCATGAATCTCATGGATGATTCAGGGGGGATCCTCCTTGGGGTTCAGGCGGGTTCGCTTTCGGAGGGTGTTGACTACGCTAATAATCTCCTGGATGCGGTGATTATTGTCGGCCTGCCTTTAGAGAACCCTAGTCTGGAGACGAAGGCGTTGATTGATTACTACGACTTCAAATTTGACAGGGGCTGGGATTACGGGTATATCTATCCTGCGATGAATCGTGTTCTTCAGGCGGCAGGGAGGTGTATACGAAGCGAGACCGACAGGGGGGTTATTGTTTTGATGGATGAGCGGTTTAAATGGAGGAATTATAGTAAATGCTTCCCCCATGACTTCGAGTTTATTACCTCTGAGCTGCCTGAGAAATACGTGAAGAGATTTTTTGGAGCAAGTGGGTCCGGCGTTTATTAACCTGTTCCGCCCAAATAAGGTTATGAAGCATATATCAAATTTACTTTTGTTAACGCTGTCTCTGGTTTTATTTATTCCGCCTGTTTATGCTGAATCTGTAAGGCCGGTGGGGGTGGCTAATCCCGCTGCAGTCTACTGTAGCGGCTTGGGTTACGCCTACAGGGTAGTTGAAACGGATATGGGGGAGCGAGGAGTCTGTGTATTCAGCGACGGTGTTAGTGAATGTGATGCATGGGGTTTTCTTAAGGGTAAGTGCGGTAAAGAATATTCATATTGTGTGCAGAAAGGCTATGATATCGAGACAGATACGGTGGATAAAGGGGGTTATTTCGTGGAGTATGCTGTTTGTGTTTCTGAATTAACAAACTCGGCTTATGGGTTGAGGATACCCCTGTATGAACTAATGGAGAAGAACGGGGTGGGTTTGATGGATCCGGGGGCTGGGGCTAAAAAGTCTCGGAGGCATTCATTATCTCCTTATGTTGGGGGGGAGAACCGTATGAATCAGCCAAAGCAGATTCTTCCTTCAGCGTTTGATTGGCGTAACTGGAGCGGTCATAGCTATATCGGGTCTATACGAAATCAGGGAATCTGTGGCAGTTGTTATGCGTTCGCTGCGGCTGCTTCTGCGGAGGGGGTTTATAATGTGGCAAAAAACCTGACCGGAGATGACTGCAGCAACCTCTCAGAGTCTTTCATAATATGGTGCCTGGGTAGGCTGCCGCAGTACAACACCCACTTATACAGTTGTGATGGTGCGGATTATGAATACATGGAGCTTGCGGCTTTAACCACACAGGGAATATGCGGTGAAGCCGATTTCCCCTATATGATGACTGATCCGGGTTCATGCACTCACTGGAATGATCCTGTGACAATATTTTCTTCATGGCATAGGATACCCTGCAACGACAATGAGGCTATTAAAACCGCAATAATGACGTATGGCGTGGTGGATGCGGCAGTTTACGCCGGCGATGAATTCATGGCATACACAGGCGGCATCTACACCGACTCCCTGACGGATTGCCCGGAGGAGTATTACACAGACACAAACCATGCCATAGCCTTAGTCGGCTGGGGTTTTAATGATACCTACGGGGATTACTGGATCCTGCGTAATAGCTGGGGTACAAGTTGGGGTGAAGACGGATACATGCGAATCGCCGCCACCTCTGCGAGAGTAGCCTGTGCAGCCACTTACCTAACGCCTTCATCTATTGACGTGAATGAAATAGGATGCTTTAACGGTTCTGCCTGGATTAATTGCCTGGATTTAACCTATGGGGATACACTTGAGCAGGTGAGGGTTAACTGCAGCAGCGATAGCCTGAATGAAGCCATCAAATCCGTGAATTTTAGTTTAATGAACGTGCCCGATAATCAGGTATTCTTTAATGGAAGCGGCAGCTTTAATGCCGGTTTAGGCTACTGGGTTTATGATAACCCAGACATCCGCCTTCATGATTCGGGTGAATGGAACCTGTTAGTAACCTGCACGGGTAATGAAAGTGCTAAAGGTAAGGGGTCTATCTTTTGGTCAGTCCCGTGGGGTCACCTAAAATCCTATTTAATTAACCCGGTCTCTGACGGAGAAGTTACTCAACATAAATTCTTTAACTACAGTTCCGGAATCAGGTGTGTTGGCGGGGAATGCGGGAGTGTGAACGCAATTTTGGATCCAGAGACTTCAGGGAACGGTTGTGGA
Source organism: Candidatus Altarchaeota archaeon (assembly GCA_034716875.1). Classification (GTDB taxonomy): domain Archaea; phylum Altiarchaeota; class Altiarchaeia; order IMC4; family QMZM01; genus QMZG01. The sequence goes on from JAYEKX010000096.1 coordinate 8,282, forward strand.
TGTACTGTGGGGGGGCATGACCTACCCATCATGAAACCTGACCCTGAAACCCTCAGGGAATGGATTGAGGGCTACAATAAAGCCCAGAAAATCTCTGCCGACCCCCGGGTCAGGGAACGGATTAAGGGGTCTTCTGGGGGCTTCTTCAGCCTAATTTCTCATTTAAACTACGATCCTGTTGAGCGTAATCAGGGAAGCTGCAGCAACTGTTGGGCATGGGCTGGTACAGGGGCTATGGAGGTTGCTCTCGATGTTCAGGGGGGGGTTTTTGACCGCCTGTCTGTGCAGTACATAAACTCCTGTGAATACAGCGTAATCAAAAACCCCTGCTGTGAGGAGGGATGGTTGTATTATCTTGCAGATTTCTATAATATCACAAAGAAAGCAGTTCCCTGGTCTAATACAAACGCTGGCTGGCAGGATGGTGATGGATCATGCGATACAGACTGTTCAGCCATCTCCACCATCCCGCATTATCATATCTCCTATATCGATGAGTTAACTATCCCCACCCAGGGGGTGGATAATGCCTCAGCCATCGCCAACATCAAGAGCGTTCTCAACCAGAATAAGGCCGTCTGGTTTGCCTTCTTTTTACCTACGGGTGCTGCATGGGATGATTTCCATGACTTCTGGAATAATTATGGTGAGGATATTGTTTATGACATGGATCAATTCTGCGGCATCCCCGGGATTGCTGGGGGTCATGTAGTCTTATGTGTGGGTTATAACGATACGGATGCCAATAACTCCTACTGGATCATGCTGAATAGTTGGGGATCAACCGAGGGCCGACCAAATGGACTCTTCCACATGGATATGGATATCGCCTATGATTGTGTGAACAGTTTCGAGAACGAGTCTTATTACAGCTTCTTCTGGCAGACATTGAATGTCTCATTTGATTATCTGGCTAATAAAGGGGTTATACCGATGGATAATGGAACTCCTTTTTACACCATAGATCTAAACCCGGTTTATCCATCCAACCTCACCTGCCTGCAGGATATGTTTGATGGAGACTCCTGCAACCAGACCTGGAGGGTGAATGCGACTGGAGAGCATCTTTCAGGATGGACTTTCTACACCATATATGAACCGGCAACGTATCCCTCCTACATCAGCAGCAATCAAACAGAGGTAATTGCTTTAACCATAGATGCCTCATCATGCATCACGATAGTAAACCCAAAAAATAATACGCACCTACCGTCTGGAACCACCTGGACCTGGATTAATATATCTACAGATAAAAACGCAGTCTGTAGGTTTAATCTAACGAATCCCGGGTTTGATTATGTTTCTGGGGGGGCGGATTTCACTAACACGGGGGGTTTGATGCATTCATTCCTGTATACGGGGTTATCGGCGGGGGGAACGTATCATCTATACTATAAATGTAATGATAGTGCCGGGAACATCAATAATGAATCTGTTCACCATATATTCTTTGTACATTGCCTTCTGGTCGGTGACTACCCGCCCTGCGGGGAGGTTATACTGGCTGAGGTGATGGATTACCTGATCTTGTGGTCTGAGGGGGAGGCCGCTCTGGCTGATGTCGTGAATTTGATCAATGCCTGGGCGGGATAAATCTGTTTTATTTACAGAATCTCTATTAATTACTGCAAAATGGTTCTTGTCAAAGATATTATGGAGACGGATGTTGCTACTATAGACTGTGATGATAATGTCTTGAATGCGGCATTGGGGATGAAGAAGAGGGATGTTAGTTGTTTGATTGTGAGTATGGAGGGGAAGGCGTTTGGATTGATAACCCACCGGGATATAATCAACAGGATAGTTTGTGAGGATAAAAATCCAGGCGAAACCCGTGTAGGGGATGTTATGTCCACCCCCCTGATAGCAGTGAATCCCCTGATGACTTTGGAGGAGGTGGCTGATGTATTGAATAGGAGTGGTGTTAAAAGGCTTGGTGTGGTGTCGGCGAATAAACTGGAGGGCATTATCTCCGCAACAGACATCATAGTTGCAGAAACCAAATTGATTAAGGTGCTTGAGAGGTATGTGCGGTTACTGAAGATGGAGACGGGTAGGTAACTGCAGCCTCAGATCCCTCTGTAACTCCTCTTCACACTCTTTTTTCCCTCTTTTTTTTCTTTGCCGGGACCCCACATCCAGTCCTCACTAAAACCCTTCATGTATCTGGAGTAGGAGTCCTCCACCTCTTTTTTGGTGAAGGAGTATTTGTAGTTCATACAGTATTCAGTCAAGAGTTCGTAGGCCTTATTTATTTCCTTCATATGCTTTTCACAGTCTTTCCTGTCTCTCTTTTCGCGTTTATCCGGATGATATATCTTTACCATCCTCCTGTAAGCATTTTTTATCTCCCTTAAGGTTGCAGTCTCACCTAATCCAAGGGTTTTCCTTGCTTCATTAATCTGCTTAAAGCTGTTGGATTCCATCCCCCACTTTCTTCAGCCTCTCCACAATATGCTCCTTAGGGACTGCTCCGACAATCCTGTCCACCATCTCCCCTTCTTTAAATACCAGGAGTGAGGGGATTGAGCTGATACCAAATTTCATGGCAGTCTCACGGTTTTCATCCACATCCAGTTTACCAAACACCACCTTCCCACTATACTCCCTGGATAATTCCTCAATCACCGGTTCAATAATCTTACAGGGCATACACCATGCCGCCCAGCAGTCAACTGCCACAAGAGGGTATTTCCCCAGGATTTCTCCCAGATTCGTATCTGTTACCTCGATCGGTTCCTTCGGATGTTCCAACCCTCTTTTTAATTCATCCATCCTCCTTTCCCTTATCTCATCAATTTCAGTCATTTTTTTTCTCGCAGGATTCATGCTCCCTCCTCCTGAATGCATGTCTTTCACACGCATTCTTGTCTGTAGCCATCTGGAGCATATTACTCCTCCACATATTAAGGGCATCCTCTACCGTTCCGCGGGCTCCGATATACACTTCTATCCCAAATTCCTCAAACATACCTATCGCTCTATGTCCCAGGTTAGAGCAAAGCATTATATCCACCTTAGCGTTAGCCATCAACTCCGGCGGGTAGCCGCTGCCGCCCATATGCTGGCTGGTGTTTTGGATAACCTCCACCTTATTTGTTTCTGCATCAACTACGGTGTAGGTCGGAACCCGCCCGAAATGATCTCCAGTTATTTCACTTAAACCTTTATCCCCCATTGTAGGAATACATACCCTCATTTTTTTTCTTCTTTTTCACGCCAGTTTCACTAATATTCGATTGCAACATAATATATCCTTTTTTTTTTCATTCAGATTCCTTCGGTTTCAGAACTGTGAGGGAGTATTCATCGGTTAAATAATCCTCTGTAGTCTTTCTAATCTCCTCCCTGTTAATTCCTCTGATGAACTTCTCCTTCTCCCTGAAGTCATAGGGGATATTGTATATCTCCGTTTCAAGGAGCATCATTGCCCTGTTTGTTATCCTCTCCAGCTGGTCATCATACTTGGACATAACCAGATTCTTCGTTCCATCAAATTCCCTCTCAGGGATCCTATTTTCTTTCAAATCCCTAAAGATATTCAGGATAATCTTCTTCGCCTCCTCCATTCTTTCAGGGTCGAAACCGTCTACGTGAGTGATGAACATCCCTTCTTTACCTACTGGATGAAAGATACTCCCTACGCCATAACCTATACCCCTCTTCTCCCTCAACTCCCTGTACATCCTTGAGGAAAGACCTTCAGAGAGGATGCTTGAGATTAGTTCCAGGGAGTGGACGTCCCTGGTGTAACCTGGAACCCTGTAGCCGAGACACATATAAACCTGGGAGATATCCCTTCTCTCCTCAACTTCCTCCCTCTTCCTGTTCGTTAAATCAATTGATGGATCCTGGTGGGGTGGATTTTTTGCATCCAATGAACCGAAGAGATCCTCCACACACCCAACCAGTTTTCTTTCATCAAATCTTCCTACTGCGGTGATTGATACAATTTGAGCATAGTTGTCTCTTGTATTGTGTTTCCTTATTTATAAAATAAGGTAATGTAATACGATGGAGACTGAAACCATAAATAGACTCCATACCAAGAGTGTGGAGCAGAT
>JAYEKX010000097.1:0-36187 GCA_034716875.1 Candidatus Altarchaeota archaeon
TGTATGTAATAAAAATAAACGACTGCATCAGTGAGATAAAATCCTCCAGAAGGGATAAGCTGGTGATAATCGGAGGGAAAAAAGTTCCCTCAGAGATATACGCCTTATCCAACTATAATCTTGCAGTCGGGAATCAACCGCATTCAGAGGTCGCCGCACTGGCGGTCTTTCTCGACAGGTTGTTTGAAGGAAAAGAGTTGAAAAAGGAATTCAGGGGCAAGAAGAAGATAATCCCACAGAAACATGGAAAAAAAGTTATCGAGGAGTAGGTTACCATCCCTCCTCTCCAATCAATGGGACGAAAATGCAGCCTCCGAGATTCCTGGTGGAAGATTTCCCCCTCTTTTTTTCCACCAGTTTAAGCTCCTGAAGCATTCTCCTACCGACAGGGATAAGTAATTTCCCAGGATCCTTTAACTGCTTCAGCAGGGATTCGGGAATCCCTGGGGATCCGGCAGTTACAATTATCCGGTCATAAGGGGCCTCACTAATATATCCCTTAGTTCCATCGGCAATAATTATCTCTATATTCTCATAGCCAAGCCTCTTCAGACTCTCTTCTGCTCTTTTCGCTAATCCCGGCATCCTCTCTACCGTTATAATCCTTCCCTTAACTGCAATCTCTGCAAGAATTGCCGCCTGATAACCACTGCCCGCCCCAATCTCCAGGATTTTATGATCCACACCCACATCAAGATGCTCAGTCATTAAGGCAACCATATGCGGGGCGGAGATAGTCTGACCCTCACCGATAGATAATGGACGGTCCTCATATGCATATATCTTCTGATGGCCGCTCATAAATTTCTCCCGGGGAACCTTCAACATGGCTTCTATAACCCTCTCACTGGATAGATAACCCCCGGACTTCAAATCCTCAATAAGCCTTCTTCCTCCACTTTCTTCATTCATATTCATCTGAATTTAAATTATATCTACTACTTTTAGATAGGAACATGAATAAATTATCTGAACTAACCCCTGGAAAGGATATATCCACATTAGTCAGGGTATTGGAGGATCCAGAAAAGATAAGCCTTAGGGACAAGAAAATTCCTGAAAGGAATTTTGTGCTGCAGGATAAAGTATATACTTTATCCCACAGTAAAGAAATGGTTAAAGCTAAGGTGGGTGATGGAACAGATATAGTTAACCTGGTGGCGTGGGGTAGGGAGACTGGGAGATGGAATCTTAATAAAGGAGATGTCGTGAAAATAACCAAGGGTGTATGCCTCAAGACTCATGGAGATACCAGACATCCGCCAACAATCACAATCGCCTCCAACACGGTTATGGAGAAACAGGGGATGAATTTCCCATCCATCCGGGAATGTATGGGGCGGAGGTTTCTGGATCAAGTTTCTGATTACAGTTATTCAGTCGTCAACGGCTTTATTGTCCAGGTCTATGATACGGTGTCTTATTTCTGCAATAAATGCAAGAAATTTACGGATGAGATGTGTGACTGCGGCAGCTTTCCCGAACCCATCTATAGAATCCGGGGTGTTTTCTCTGACGGCACCAGGTCAATGAACTTCACCACCCTCTCAGAGGATGTTGCAGAGTCTTTATCCAAAATAACGAAATCGGATGCTAAGAGGATGGATGTCAAGGAATTGATGAATAAACCCCACACCCTACTGCTTTATTCCCGGGGTAAGAAACTCTATATTGAGGAGGTCATAGACTAAATAAAATGGATGTTTTATTTCTGAAAGTCAGTGATTTAAGGGATTCAGAGTATATTAGGGAGGGAACCCGAAATCTATTGAAGAGTCGGTTTGGGTTATGTGACACAATCGCTCTCTGTGGGCGGATTGATGACATTAAAAACACCAGGTATGGCCCGAGGTTCTGGATAAATGACGGCGAAGTCATACAGGTAACGGTGGGGACATTCAACAGGAATGTTAGACGGGATGCCGAGAAAATTCTTGGGAAATTTAAGCCCGGGGGGAAGAAGTTATACCTCCTGGTGTATGGAAACCCCTACGAAACCGACCAGCTGTATATCAACGTAAACAAAGATAACGGAGTGATCCTGGTAGATGAAATAGTCTATAAAAAATTCCATGAATTAAGGAAACAAAACAGGGAATACTTAACCCGGAAAACAACAGCCTCGCCCGTAACGGCTCCTGCTGAAAGAGGAAGTAGTCCGGAGGAGGTCTCCAGCTCCGTGATCATGGAGTTCATTAGAGGGAGGGACGTGGGGGAGGGGATAAAGGTTTCAGAGATATTTCAACAGTTTAATAAGATCCCTAAGGAAGCTGTGGAAGAAAAAATGATTGAGTTGATGGAGATGGGGGATCTTTATGAACCCAAGCCAAGGCTGTTAAAAGTAATTAAGTAGCCCAAAGATTACTGCCAGTAAACCAAAGATTATGCAGAATAAATCGAAACGCACTCTTCTGGCGAATCTCATAAGGATGTCAATGGTCAGGTATCCGAATAGGGAGGCGGCTATTATCCCCGCCATCATATTCTGGATTTCCACACCCCCTGTTTCACCCTTTAGGGTGATGAAAGATATTAACCCCAGGACGGCGGGTATGGACATGAGGAAGGAAAGCCGGAGGGCGTTTTCCTGCTCAACACCCCTGAACAATAAAGCCGCTACAGTAACCCCTGACCTTGATATGCCGGGTAGAACAGTGAAGCCCTGCGCTAAACCAACAACAGCCATATCCAGGAAGGTTATATCCCCCAGCCCCCTGGTTTTCTCCCTATTTCGTGAAAAATAAAGAATCAAACCCGTTAATATCAGAAATAAACCCACCCCGGCAGTTATTAACTCCCCTTGCTCTCTGTTTTGTTCAAACCACGAGTGCATCATCATATACGCTGGAATACCGGTTAATGCAGAAAACAGGGTTGAAACAATCAGAAACACGGTGAGCTTATCACTCCTGAACCGGGATAGAGACCTTAAAACACCATAAACCTCCCCACGAAATTTCAGAACCACCGCCAACAAGGTTCCGAGATGCAGGTAAAGCGCGAACGAAAGTGCCGTATCAGGACTAACACCCATCGATTCTATCATGCTGAGGACGACCTGACCTGAACTGCTTACAGGCAGCCACTCAGTAATCCCCTGGAGAAACCCTAAAACCAGGGATGAAATTAAGTCCATATTAATTCCTGAATTCTATTAATATATATAATATCTCATACTAAACAAGAAAAATTTTTTCTTAAAGAAAAAATTTTTGTGTCATAATTTTTTGACTCTAAGTCAAAAAATTGATGATCTTTACTCATCTCAGCTTGGGCCTGTAGCTCAGTTTGGTAGAGCACCCGGCTTTTAACCGGGTGGTCGCGGGTTCGAACCCCGTCGGGCCCATATATAAGTGAGAAAAAAAATGATAATGGAGGTTGGCAGAGTCTGCAGGAAGGTTAAGGGTAAGGATGCTAGAAAGTACTGTGTAGTGGTGGAGAGAGATAAGAATTTGGTGTTGATAGATGGGAAGGGGATTAAAAGACGGAAGGTTAATGCCCTTAATCTGGAGCCATTACCTAAGGTTCTTAAGATCAAGAAGGGTGCGGCCACTAAAGATGTGATAAAGGAATTGGAGAAAGAGAAATTTATCTGAAATTATTATGGAATCCAAGATTCTCAGGGAAATCCTGGTGAAGTCCGAAGAAGAGACTGATCCAAGATATGGCTGCGACCCCAAGAGGAGAGGGATTAAAGAGTATCTTGGATATGGGGTTGTGAATCTGGATAAACCCTCCGGACCCACTTCGCATCAAGTAAGCTCCTGGGTTAGTAAAATCCTGCATCTGAAGAGGGCAGGCCACTCCGGGACATTAGACCCTAGAGTAACCGGTGTTTTCCCTGTTACGCTTGAAAACGCAACCAAGATTGTTCAGGCATTATTACTCTCCACAAAAGGGTATGTATGCCTCATGTCCCTGCATGATGATGTTTCAGATGATAAACTGAACAAAATTGTTAGTTATTTTCAGGGCGAGATATTCCAGACCCCCCCTGTCAAGTCTTCAGTGAAAAGGGTGTTACGGAAGAGAAATATATATCAACTAGAGCTTCTGGAGAGAGAAAACAGGTGGGTGCTTTTTAATGTCAGGTGCGAGGCCGGGACATACATCAGGAAACTGTGTCACGACATGGGCCTCATCCTCGGCGTAGGAGCGCATATGCATGGGTTAAGGAGAACTAAGGCAGGGCCTTTTAATGAAGACTTCCTTGTTACATTACATGACCTGAAGGATGCCTATGAGTTCTATATCGAGGATGATGACGAGAGTTACCTCAGAAGATGTGTGCAGCCTGTGGAGGAAGCAGTCCAGCATCTGAAGAAGATATGGGTAAAGGATTCAGCAGTATCTGCAGTCTGCCACGGCGCAAACCTCAACGCCCCCGGCGTAAGTAAACTGGAGGAGGGAATACAGGGTAATGAGTTAATCACCTTATTCACTCTAAAGAATGAATTAGTGGCTTTGGGAAGAAGCCTTAAAACTTCAGAGGAAATCCATGAAATGAAACGTGGAGCGGTGTTTGACTTAAAACGGGTGATTATGAATCAGGATGTGTACCCTAAAAGATGGCGTAAATCAGAGGATATTTAACTGAAATCTAAAAACTTAATATGGATAAAAAATTATTGGAGATACTGGCATGCCCTAAATGTAAGGGTGATCTGGAATCAGGGGATAATTCCCTGATCTGCCGTAAATGCAAACTCAGATACCGGATCGAGGATGACATCCCCATCATGCTGATTGATGAAGCAGAAAAAATCGAGGAGTGAACTCCCTTAGACACATGCCGAGGAGGATGTGACTCACTTAGTTCGTCGCCCACCTCAACATTCTTCACATTCGTTCATCATGCCGAGGTGGCGGAGTATGGCTAAACGCGCGGGCCTGCTAAGTCCGTTCCCCCTGAGGGAGCTTGGGTTCAAATCCCAACCTCGGCGTAACCCCCCCTCCCATCTTTCCTAAAAAAATAAAGAGGATATGAAACAATAAAATGACGGAGAAAAAATGGAAGCATCCCTTGGCTGAAAAAAATCCTGATGCGGTGGGAAGAAGACCGTCCTTTGCAGAAGGATACCATAGGACGGATGAGGAGAAGGAGCGTATGAGATTGATTCTTGAAACAGCACAGAAGGTATCCTTCCATAACACCAAGAAAAGGGCCCGTAGATCAGACTGGTAGATCGTCCGCTTGGCAAGAAAAAAGAAGGAGTTCCAAAATGCGGGAGGCCTCGGGTTCAAATCCCGACGGGTCCACTTTTTTTTATAAACTATATTATTAATCCTAAAATTGTCTAAAATGACTTTGTTACTGACGGAGGATGATATAAAATCTGTTCTGGATATGAGTAAAGTAGTTGAGGCGGTTGAGGAAGCCTTTAAGGCATATGGTGAGGGCAGAATTAACATGCCAGCTAAGACTTATCTATATCTGGAGGATGGCGACTTCAGAGCCATGTATGGTGTAATCAAGGGTATCCGCCAGGGAGTGGATATCTGCGGAATTAAATGGGTGAACGTGCACCCCGGAAATCCGAAGAAGGGTTTGCCCACGGTTATGGCTAAAATACTGTTAAATGATCCAGAAACTGCTTTGGAGCTGGCGGATATGGATGGAACCTACGTGACTGATTTGAGAACAGGGGCTGCTGGTGCAGTAGCGGCTAAATACCTCTCAAGAAAAGATTCCAGAGTAGCTGCTTTCATCGGAGCCGGATGCCAGTCAAAAACCCAGCTTTGGGGGTTATTGAATGTCCGAAAGTTGAGGGAAGCTAGGATTTATGATATAGACCAGAGTAAAGCAAAAAATTTTTCCGAGGAAATGACTAAGAAATTCAGTCTTGAGGTTTACTCCGTGGATAGTGTTAAGGAGGCGGTGGAGGATTGCGATATTCTGACCACGGTAACGCCCTCCAGAAAACCGGTTGTTGACCTGCAGAGTATTACGGATGGAATGCACATCAATGCTATTGGAGCCGACGCTAAAGGTAAGGAGGAGCTTGACCCGAGGATATTGAAGAAATCCAGGATAGTTATTGATGATTGGAGTCAGGCCTCACACAGCGGGGAAATAAATGTCCCGCTGGAGAAAGGCATAATATCCAGGAAAGACATCTACGGGAATCTGGGGGAGATTGTCACAGGAAAAAAAGAAGGCCGCGTATGCGATGAGGAGGTAACAATCTTTGATTCCACCGGATTAATTATTCAGGATCTCGCGGTGGGATACCTGGCCTATACGTTATGTAAGGAAAAAAAACTAGGCGAGGAAAAGTCATTCCTGAGTAGACTAAATTATTTAGATTAAATCCGAATAACTAATTCATCGGGATTGTATTGGTAGGTTGAGTTCAACTGTCACGCCCAGTTGACATCCGTTGACTCCTTTGGAGTCAGGGACCTTGCAACTCGAAGAGTTGCAAAGTGCGGGTGCGGGATGCGCTCACTATGTTCGCTTACCCCCACCAAACAAGATAATCGGCGTGGGACCGTAGGGTAGCTTGGTTTATCCTACCAGCTCGGGGTTTCGTTGAGGTCGAGTCCCCATTAAATAGATTCGAAACAGTGATACGAAAAGCTGGTGACCTGAGTTCAAATCTCGGCGGTCCCAAATCCCCCCCCTCCATATCAACATATCTGGAAATTTATTGGTGAAAACAAATTAATTAACACGCCTCCGTGGCTCAGCCTGGTAGAGCGGCAGACTTGTAATCTGCATGTCGAGGGTTCAAATCCCTTCGGGGGCTACTAAAAGGGTCAAATCCCTCTGGGTTTGACCACGTCTAATGCGGTTGTATTTCTCTCTAGGAGAGAACGAGGTGAATTAGAAAAAATGCACATCCCAAAAGCCCGTGAGTTGAATGTTTTCTTATCTGGCGTTTCACATGAATTTAAGGGTGAAAAGGAAAATTTAAAACACACATTAGATGAATATCTTGGGCTATCTGTATATTGTTCTGAGGCAGATAATGAGCCAGATTTTGCAGAAGCATGGCCTAAGCTTAAGAAGGAAATTGAATCTTCACATATATTTGCTTTGTTTATAGGCGTTGAATTTGGCAGTCCATCAGACAAAGAAGATATTTCAGTGACTCAAAAAGAGTATGAATTAGCAAGAGATTTAAAAAAGCCAATAATTGTTTTTACGACGGGAAATATATATAGACAAATTGAGGATGAACGTCAAAGAAGGTTTTGTAATCAGGTCACGAATTCCGATAAAGACGGTCTGTGGGTTCCATCACTTAAGGGGGGAGATATACAAGATGTGAAAAAATTATCGGAGTACATGATGGAATACGTTTTTTTAACTGCAGCAGATGCACTTCCCGTTCTAAACAATGAAGATGAAGCTGGTAATTTTTATGTTAAAATTAGCATAATCAGTAGGAGTAGGGCATTGACACACGATCCAGATAATAATGAAGTTGATATTTTAATGACAATAATGATTCAGAATAGAGACAAATATGGACATTATGTCGATGCTATTTGGTTGGAGAAATTTGGGCGAAAACACAAATTAACCACATATGATACAAGCCATTATACTGGGGGCATGAATATTAATAATTCTCCAATTAAAATCGAGAAAATGGATAAAGTTATATACCGAACAACTATTAAGGTGCGCACTCCAAAAGATTTTGATATTGATGAATTCAGAGAAGAGCTTGAGAAGGATTTTAGAAGTTGCTTACCAATAAAATGTAGATGCTTGTCTGTATAACCTGCAGCCTACACTAAGTATCTCTGGTTATCTGTTACTGCCCTGCATGTGGCAAGAAGGTTTTCATCAAGGAGGTACCTAATGGTGAATGCTCTATTAAGTTCATGCACTGCGGATACGAGATAGCGATAGATGAGCAATCAGGGGGGGGGGAAACTAAACCCACAAACTCCAAAAGAAGATGGTCAACGAAGAAAAACAAAAAAGAAAAAATAATGATGAGCTTGTGATTGATAATTTTCTTCATGCCAAAGTTAGTGTGCATACCCTTTCTGGAAGTTGGATGAAGAACTTTTTAGCCTTTTCAATCTTTTTTGTTATATTGTTTTATCTGGTAACTGAGGGTAAGCCGGTGGACATAAATGCGCTTTCTACGTTAAAGTCTGCAGCTTTAGGTTTGTTATCTGTCGCTTCTACAGTGCTCTTTCTTGCTTTTCTTTTTTGCGTTTATACAAAATATATCTTTTTGGGCCTTATTTTGCGATTAACTTCTCAAGATGTTGTTTCCACGCTTCTTATCGAACTCGTTGAAGAAAGATTAAGGTACAACTATCTGCGTGGTGTGCAATACAAAAAAGTAAACAATTTATTGGATGACATACATTCTGAGTTAGAACGTATAACAAATAAACTGGATAGATATGATAAAAACTCAATAGATCAAATTAAGGAGGATATTTATGGCATCAAATGCCTTTTTTCTCGTGATGGAGCTATCTCAAATTTGATTTTTCTTTGCTCTATTGATAGTTTTCTTGAAATTAAAGATGATTTGATTGACATATCCAAAAAAATTAAAAAAGAGGATTATGCTGCTCTTAGATTTACCCCAAAAAAGCTTAAAGAAAAAATAGATGACTTAGACGAATATCGGAAAAAAGTTCCGCAAGAAACTAAAATACATCCAGTTAAACATTGGTTATCTACAATTTGGACCAAATTAGCCTTCTATTTAGGAGATAAAGAGCTGGTGATACGAATTGCAAGCCTAATAAAGGCTTATGAGCAACTTGCTTTAACGCTCATTTCATTGGTTTCACTTTTATTTCTTTCAGCATTAGTTCTCCTTGGTCATGGTGAGTGGGACACACTTGACTTTTGGATAGGATTCCTATATAAAGGACTCATACCCACAACTTTAGTAATTCTGACTTACAAAATATTTATGTTCATACTAACAAATCTTACGAGTTTTTCTGATGACTATGATTATTAGAAAGGATTATTTATCTAACTATCTAATCCAAACCTTTTCTTCTGGTCCCGCCTTCAATTATTTATACGTATTTTAAGTATATATCGATTTCGTTTTATTTATCCTTCCCTTTCGGAGGCGTTTGAGAAGTTAAAGGGCTTGAAAACAGAAGACAAACACCTTCATAAATGGATCAACAAGGCTTTAGACGACCTGAGGAACGAAGATTGAACAAATCGTTCCGAAGCGAAGCCTTCAAATCAGAATATAAGCTCATCTGTCCGTGAAGGTTACGAAAACAAGTGAGGAATGAACGCAGTTTGAGTAAGCTTGACGGATCTTCTTATACGCATTGATTATAGTTTCGTTGCAGATCTACAGTCGATTTTAAGTGTTTTCTGCACAGCCGACTTCAATCCTTTGCCATAGTCTTTGTAATCCCATACCTTTTTGATACTAAATCAGAAACCTTAGCTGAAGCGCCAGAATAGGTCAAATCCTTGCAGAAGCATCTCCTTCAAAATCTAATGCACCGTCGTTTGCTACAATTGCCGATAAGGAAGGAGATGCTAATGGTTCTTTTGAATAAATTAATTCCCTAATCGATCTTGCTGCATGTTCATGGGACTTTTTAACAGCCTCATCCACACTTTTACCTTTGAGTAGCTCTCTCATTATCACATTTGAACCCTCAAGTATTGGTTTAGCGACTGGATCTAGCAGAGGATTGCACTCCCATTTATGCTGTCTTGCTATCCAAAATTTCTTTTTATATCCTATAAAACTACGACATCCCTTTTCTACTGCTTCCGGCCCCAACTCAACTAAGCATTCACAAGCTCTGGTATATGCAATTGTACCCTTGAAAACATCTGCAGAATCCAGATTAATGAATTCTTTTTTTTGATTGTTAATTAAACTGTTTTTACTGCCATGCCCATTAAAGAAAATTAAACTTGGTTGTCTCTTCTTTACCCTCCCCCTAAGATTTCTCTCAGTTATATCGCCACCCTCAATTTTATTAACGATAAAATCTCTTACTTCTGCCTCCTCTATGATGGCATTAGACCACTTAAAAAGATAGCTTGTTTGGATATCGTGATTCGTTCTTATGATAATCATCGTAATAACTCAGAAGTCAATGGATTCATCAAGTATCGTTGACATTTTTCTGATGAAGTTAATCTGCATATCTATTGTCTCTTTACCCACCTCTGATTCGTCTTCTACCTCCCGGATCAATTCATCCCTAGTGAAATCTCCAAAACTGCCAATCGAAAAACTGACATCTGGAGGCATGGCATAGAGTCTCTCCTTCACCAGTTTTTTGAGATATTCAATATCAGCAAAAGGGGATTCACCCCTCTTGTCTGAGTGAAAAGATGAAATCTTTTTCTTGTCTTCAGTCATTTATAACACCCCGATTTCTTTCAGACGCTCCAATAGTACAGCTGCTTTTTCAGTATTATGCATAATTTCGGCTTTTGCAGTAGACCAATTAAACGTATCCTCACCTATGACGACAATTATCTCCTTTCTTAGGGGCTGTGGAACATTAGCAAATGTCCGTAAGAATTTTGCCTTTAACTCCTGATATTCATTATCATCCATCGTCTAAATCCCCCCCTTCAGTTATTTATACGTATTTTAAGTATATATCGATTTCGTTTTATTTATCCTTCCCTTTCCTCCAGCAGATTGCATATTTCCTTAATTAATCAGAAAACAAAGCAGAAAAAGCCGGATCATACCAATTTAACGTGTTTAAACCCAAATTCTAATAATATAACACTGTTAGGGATTTAGACCTTTAGGCTTATCCCCCTCCGGGGGGCTTATGTATCTTTCTTTCCACATCCACCCTGTCTGATAATGAGGGGATTATTTACATGTTAATACGAATATATCTATATGGATGCAGTAATCTTGGCGGCGGGTGAAGGCACTCGACTTAGGCCACTGACTTCCACCCGGCCGAAGCCTATGCTGCCGGTCGCTGGAAAAACCATACTGGAGTGGGATCTTCAAGCATTATCCAGGAACGGAGTCAGTAAAGCCCTAATTGTTGTCGGCTACAAGAAAGAAGCCATAATCAACTACTTCGGTAAAAGATTTAGCGGAGTCAAACTAGAATATGTGAACCAGAAGGAGCAGCTTGGAACCGCCCACGCCGTCTCAACAGCCGAAGGTAAAGTAAAAAATGAGTTTCTGGTTATGAACGGTGACCTGCCCGTGTCCGAGAAACTGATTACTAACTTCATTAGAGACCATAACAAAAACAAGTCCCAAAATAGCATGTGTTTGGTTGAGGTTAAAGACCCCTCCGAGTTCGGGATTGTGCAATTAAAAGGGTCTTTAGTGAAAAAAATAACGGAAAAACCAAGGAAATCAAAAAGCAGGCTAGCTAATGCAGGAATCTACATCTTCAATGAAGAAATCTTTAATGCAATAAAAAAAGTGAAGAAATCCAGTCGCTTTGAGTATGAATTAACCGACGCCATTAAAACCATGATCCCCCACAAAAAGATTCATGGCTTTAAAGCAAAAGATAGATGGATCGACATCGGTAGACCATGGGACCTGTTAGAGGCGAATGAAGCAGTCCTTAAGGAAATGAAGCTGAAGAAAGATAAGGGAGTACAAATAGAGCAGTTTACGGTAATCAAAGGAGAGGTTCATATCGGAAACGGGACCCTGATAAAATCAGGTTCATACATAGAAGGACCCTGTTATATCGGAGAAAACTGCACCGTAGGACCTAACTGCTACATAAGACCCCACTCCTCGATAAAGGATAACGTGCATATCGGAAATGCTGTGGAGATAAAAAATTCCATTATCATGTCCGGAACAAATGTAGGACACCTATCCTACGTAGGGGATAGTATCATTGGAGAGGACTGCAACTTCGGTGCAGGAACCAAGGTAGCGAATTTGAGAGTGGATGACGACGAGATTAAGGTAGAGATAAAAAATAAACTAACCAAATCCGGGAGACGGAAATTCGGCTGTTTAATGGGGGATAATGTGAAAACAGGGATTAATGTCTCCATAATGCCTGGCCGCTCCATCTACCCTAAAGCCTATGTTGAAGCCGGCAGTATTGTTAGGAACACCATCTACAGTGAATAAAAAAAATGTGGGATAAACTATTGGTTGCATTGGTTTTGATTATATATCTAAGCAATTTCGCAGCCGCAGAGGATAAACTAAAGCCGGTTATAGATGAAGTCTGCAGTGTTATACTCGCAGTCTCCGGGGGATTAGGCGATATATTCTTCTCCCTCCTCCCCTCATTCAAGGAGTCTCTAGCCGAGACGATGGAGTTCATTGACCGAACTTTTCCCTTCATGGAGGATTTTCATTGGGTGTTCTACCTAGCAATATTTCTTGCGGTGATGGCGGTGCTTTCAAAATTATGGAAAATCTCGAGGCATTATATATGGAATTCAATCACTGGAATAATCCTGCTCCTGATATTGATCCATGTATTGTATGTGGAGATTAAGATAACTCTATTGACGTTGATTATAGTGGCCCTCTTCGGGGTTCCAGGTGTTTTATTTACTTTGATAATGCATTACCTCAAGATTGTTATTTGATTAATGTGTCCCTGCTTTATTATCTTCTTTAAGTCTGGGATAACCCAGGTTTGTGAAAATGTTTGTTGGTGTTGATGATACGGACTCTTTGGAGGGTGGGTGTACTACGTATTTGGCAGCATTGCTGTGCGAGAAGTTAGGCACTACAAAACTTCCTAAACTGATCAGGCTAAACCCAAACATCCCCTATAAAACCCGGGGCAATGGTGCAGTAGCCCTAGAGGTTTCTGATGAAAACCCTGATGAGATGAAAGAGACTGTTCTGAAATATGTGAGGAAACACTCTCATCTAAAAAATAAGGAGACTAACCCTGGCGTGGCCTTTCTTGAGAGAGGAAACTATGATCGACTTCCGGTTCTTAACGAATTCTATAAAAACGCAGTATCCAAACTGGTTCAGATAAAGGATGCGGAAGAGGCGGCAGGAAAAGCAGGTGCAGTAATCCATAAATTCAGGAACGGGAGGGGAATCATAGGTGCTTTAGCAGCTATCGGAGCAGACCTAAGCAGGGATAAAACATACGAGCTCATCGCCTATAGGGAAGGAAGGAATTACGGGAAGAGAAAGAAGGTTGATAAGGAATCCGTATTTAAAATGAACCGGGAGACCTACCCGGAAACCTTTGACAGTATTGATCCTGAGAAGGGGCAGGTTCTCATAACACCCCACGGTTATGACCCTGTTTTTTGCGGAATCCGTGGGGAAAGCCCGGGGGTAGTAACGAAGGCATTCAAACTCATAAAGCCGTTGGAGGAAATAGAGCGAACCCAGGTTTTTGAAACTAATCAGGGGACAGACGCTCACCTGATTAACAAGAAAATATCTGAGTTGAGACCGTATGACTGCGCCATACTACTTGGGGAGGTGTTAAAGAAACCGGAGTCTATAGAGGGTGGTCACATAATCTTTAAACTGAGAGATGACTCGGGAGAGATAGACTGCGCAGCGTATCAGCCGACGGGAGGATTCAGGGATACAGTAAGACAACTTATCCCGGGGGATATGGTGAGGGCTTACGGCGGAATCGGGAAATACCCTGACACAATCAATCTGGAGAAGATAATGGTTATGGAACTTAAAACGTGCTTTAAAATAAATGCTCCACTCTGTTGTGGGCGAAGGATGACTTCAGCCGGAAAGGATAAAGGCTTTAAGTGCAGGAAATGCAAAAAGAGGTTGGGGGAGGATGCAGTCATCCGCATGGAAACATCCAGGGATTTGAAACAGGGATTCTATGAGGTCCCGCCGAGAGCGAGAAGACATCTGAGTAAGCCGTTAATCAGGATTTAAAGGAGTTGCTTGAATCAGCTATGGCGTTGATCACCTTCGAGAAATACTAGTTAGAATATGTTATCTCTCCTCCAGTGCCTGTTTGATTTAGGGCTGTCTCTCACCTTCCTGTTGGTTTTAGCGAAAACCCAGAAGGGAGCCCTTTTTCTCTTCCTATTCTCCCTGCTAAGAATCACCTTCTTCTCAACTGTTTTATTACGAGCCATTGTCTTTATGTAATTAGAGTTCATAGATAAATACCGGAAGAAAAATGTTTTGTCCCAAGTGCGGAAGAGAAACAAGAGAGAAGGGGTTATGCAGGGACTGTTTTTTAAAAGCCCATCCCATTGGAATTAAGAAGGTGACTCTTCCGTTATGTAAATGCGGGAGGTATCTCTATCGAGGTAGATGGATTCCTGACCTAAATGATTCCTTAGAGAAGATAGTGAGGGATAATCTTGTTCTTCCTCTGGGGGTTGAGGTGAGGGCTTTAGATATAAAACCAGTGTTTAAGGGAAATAAAATCCTGTTGGAGATTCATGTGACCGGGGAGTATGGGGGGGGTGGATTCAGGGAGGAGATTCAGGCTGAAGTCAGGATCCAGTCAACGGTTTGTCCCGCATGCAGTAGAATATCCGGCGGTTATTATGAGGCGGTTCTACAGGTCAGGACAGCGTTTGACCCCCTAAAGATGCTTGACTCAGAGTTCATATCTAAAGTAGAGAGTGTTCGGGGAGGCTTTGATGTGTATGTTACTTCATCCAATTACGCCAGGAAGGTTTCCAGCGAGTTGAGCAAGAAGGGTTTTTTAGTGAAGGAATCCAAGAAACTGGTTGGGATGAGGAAAGGCGAAATCCTGTATCGCGGCTTTACCTCGATTAAGTCCCCTAAATTTCGGGTTGGTGATTTCCTGGGATACAGAAACAAGATTTTGCAGGTGTTAAAGCTGGGGAAGTCTGTCCACTGCAGGAATATCAGAGAAAGGAAGACCTTGATGATGCCTCTGCCTAAGCTGCAGCGGGCTGAATTAATAGCCCCCAGAGAGGATGTCCGGAAGGCATTGGTTTCCTCAGTAGCCCCGAACTGGATTCAAGTCATGGACTTAGAGAGCTTTAAAACCTTTGAGCTGCCTGGGACGTTTAAGGGGTTAAAGGAGAAGGATGAGGTGGAGTATCTCAAGGTCGGGAGGGATGTTTACCTGCTGTAGTGCCTAACCTAATTCCTTCAAAACCTTTTCCACCTGCTCTACGGCAGATCCGATGTATGTCCTGGGGTTTAAGGCGGAATCAATCTCTTTCTCACTGAGATACTCCCTGATCATGGAATCCTTAACTAAAACCTCCCTGAGCGGGATTTTCTTGTCGAGGGATTCCATGGCACACCGCCTCAGTAGCTCATGGGCGTCCTGCCTACCCATCCCTTCCTCAACCAACTGGATCATGACAGCCTCGGACATAATCCTTCCCTGGGATAGGCCTAGATTCCCTTCAATGTTACCGTAGTCAAAAACCAGATTCTTCATCAAACTGATACTCAGATTCAGGATATAATCCATCAATATGCAAGACTCCGGGATAATGATTCTCTCGCAGCTGGAGTTGGTTAAATCCCTCTCATGCCACAGGGGGATGTTCTCTAAGGAAGCGAACGCATTACCCTTAATCACCCTGATGAGTCCGCAGATTCTTTCGGC
This sequence comes from Candidatus Altarchaeota archaeon, assembly GCA_034716875.1. Classification (GTDB taxonomy): domain Archaea; phylum Altiarchaeota; class Altiarchaeia; order IMC4; family QMZM01; genus QMZG01. The sequence continues at coordinate 15,493 of JAYEKX010000097.1, forward strand.
ATAGATGGGGTTTCTCTTATGCGGCATCGTTGAGGAGCCAACCTGATTCCTTCCGAAGCCTTCAGAAACCTCACCTATCTCAGTCCTCTGCAGGTTCCTGACTTCAGTCGCGAATTTATTCAGGGATTCAGAGATTAATGCCTGATTCAGGAGGAACTCTGCATGCCTGTCCCTCTGTATAACCTGGTTGGAGACCTTCACCATACCAAGTCCGAGATCCTTCATAACCAGTTCCTGAATCCTTAAGCCGTTTCTCCCGAACGCCGCCTGGGTTCCAACCGCCCCAGTCATCTGGCCTACAAGAATCCTTCCCCTGTAGCCATTAAGTCTATCAATATGTCTCTGTATTTCACAAGCGAAGATGGCGAACTTCAACCCGTAGGTGGTGGGGATGGAGTGCTGAGCATGCGTCCTGCCAATGCATACAGTATCTATGTGACTCTTTGCCTGCTTCAATAATACTTTCTTCAGCCTCTCTAAATCATCGGAGAGTAACTCAAGAAATTCCTTAAGCTGTAGGGCAAGTGCCGTATCAGTAATATCATTGCTTGTAGCCCCCAGATGCACGTATTTCCCTGAGTCGCCGCACTGCTCAGATAAAGCCTTCACCACCGCCATGACGTCGTGATTAATCACCGCCTCAATCTCTTTAACCCTGGAAATCTTGACATATTTTGTGTCTGCCTTCGCAGAGATTTCATCACCAGCCTTCTTTGGGATATTACCCACTGAAGCATGTGCTCTGGCAAGTGCTGCCTCCACATAAAGAATCTTTTGAAGCCTGTTTTCCTCCTCAAAAATGCTTCTCACTTCAAGTCTACCGTATCTATCTTCTATTGGATGGATTGACATTTTATGACCCTTTTTTTTTAGTTAGCTGGAATAGTAATATTAAATGGGAAACCTAAAAAATAAGGGTTATCGCCCTTATCAACCTCATATAAAAGTATGCGAAAAAGTGTTTTGCAGTTTTTGTAGAGTCGGACCTAGGGTTGCCCCCAGGGACCGCTCGCTCAAACCGTACGTACGGATCTCCCGTATACCTTATCCTGCAGTAACAAAATCCAGAACTTTTCCCTCATTTTTCTCAATCCCTAACTTTCTGAAGTAAGTCAGAATATTCCTGACGTCTCTATGTAAAAGCTCCTCCGCCAATGGATGATCCAGAAGAACACCCATAGAGAAATCAATCAGATAAGGTTGCCCCCAGTTAAGTACGTTATATTCACTTAAATCGCAGTGAACCAAATCCAGTTTATATATCTCTCTGATATAACCCAAAATTTTTTTCAGACACTCCTCCAAGTCATCTGGAGGATGATCCTTCATCCTCGGAGCAGAAACCCCCTCTTCCCCTATAAAACTCATAACCAAAATATTTTTTTCAACCGCGATGGGTTCGGGACACTTTATTTTCCCGTAAACCCTCGCCAGGTTCTGAAACTCTTTATGCGCCCAAATGTAGATTAACTGCCTCCTGTTCCTCCACCTAGGAAAACGATGATCACCCCGTATGTACTTCTCCATGGTCTTAAAGTCGGAGGCCTCTATAGAATAGATCTTCACTGCAACCTCCTTATCCCCCCAGAGACCGTGATAAACACGGGATTCCTTCCCTGTGGAAACAATACCCTTCAGCTCATCCAGACACCCCCTCCTAAACAGCTTATAGAGGGCCATCAACGTGGATTTATCAAAAACGCCTTCAGAGATCTTCCTGAGCTCATATTCACTCTGTTTTTTCTCCATCAATAATGAATTAGGAACCAAGGGAATTTAACCCCCCACATCTAGATCTCCTCCAAACCCTTTAAGAACCCCTTCCTCTCCAGCCAATCAGCCTGCTGGTTAGTGTACCTCCAGAGGATGTCTCCCCTCTCATTAGTCTGAACCTCCCACGGCTCAGTTAAAACTATATTACCCTCCTTAATCCATATCCTTCGACGAATCTTTCCCGGAATCCTGCAAAGTCTCGTGTGTCCATCAGTACACCTCACACTCATCCTCCTATCCCCCAGTAATTGCTCCACTTCACCGAGAACCTGTCCACTTCTGGGAAGCCTCACCCTAATGATCTGTTCCCCTCCTGGTTTTTGCTTACTTCGTTTTTTACCCCTGTAAACCATTTTGATTATTCAGTCACCTAATCTATTATTATATTGAAGGTAAAAAAGATGGAGTTTCCTTGGGGTGCTTTACGGTTTAGGAATGTAGATGGAATCCCTGGTTTGATTCTGGCAATAGCCCAGGATGCAGAGACGGGGGAAGTGTTAATGATCGCTTTTACCAACCAGGAGGGGATTAAGAAGTCTTTAGAGACCGGGAACGTGCATTACTACTCCACCAGCAGAAAAAAACAGTGGCTTAAGGGAGAGACCTCCGGACATTTCCAGAGGATTAAGGATATATATGTGGACTGTGATGGAGATGCCATCCTATTCAAGGTGGAACAATTAGGTGCAGCATGCCATAAAGGTTATAGATCCTGTTTTTATAGGAAACTCAACGGTAACAAACTCGACATTACCTCCAAAAAAATCTTTTGAGAGGAAAAGAAACTAGGATTTGGGTTTTTCTTTAACACCACTAAACTCCTTCTGTATCTTCTTATGAAGCCCAAACTTTGTTATCACTGCACCGGGATTCCTATGATACTCCTGGAATATGTCAACTACCTCTTTATTCTCCCGTATACCCTCTTTCAGCATATGTTCCAGAACCTTTTTACGGATATAGAGTTCTGAATTCAACTGCTTCTTTGAAATGCCTGTTCTCTTTGCTATCTTTTCTTTCAATAATATAGGGTAATTAGTTCTATTGATATTATCTGTTTTCTCATCCCAGACATATATGTCGCCTAACTGGACAACATCCTTCTCCATGCCAGCCAGCTCAGATACCTGGGTTATTCTCCTTATAATGCCTCTTTCCTTGGAATAAAAACGATTTATTACAATAATTAAATCCAGTAATCTGAACATTCTGATTGGGAGGTTCATGGGTTCACCCATCAGCCTCAGTGTGCTGTCTCTGGCATCATTAGCATGGACGGTCCCCATAGACCCATTTAATCCGATATTCATTGCTACAAATAAGGTCTTTGCTTCAACCCCTCTGACTTCACCTACTACAATTCGATCAGGCCTCATCCTTAATGAATTCTCCAGTAGTGCTGGCATATCCAACCTGGTAGCCTCTCTCTCCAAGACCGAGGGATGTGCCTCTAAGGCAACCCAATTCTCCATGAATTCAAGATTTAATTCCAGCGTATCCTCGACCGTAACTATCCTCTCACTCCTTGGAATAAACATTGCCATGGCATTAAGTAAAGTGGTTTTACCACTTCCAGAACCTCCGGAGAATAATATATCGCTTGGGTGTACCCCGAATCCCTCCACACATACCCAGAGGAATGCCGCCAACTCAGCGTTTATAGTCTTTAATTTCATCAAATCAATGATGCTATACGGAACCCTTCTGAACTTCCTAATAGTGACGGAGGGGCCATGTGGTGCCGCTGGTGAAATCACGACGTTAGCCCTACTCCCATCAGGTAGATGTGCATCCAGTAATGGCGTATCCCTGCCAATTTTTCTTCCAGAATATCTAGAGACCCATTCTATCAATTCAGTTAAGGACTCCACAGCATTATACTCAATATTTGTAGCGCACATACCATATTTTCTATGAAATACGAATACCGGAATTTCTGTACCATTAATCATAACCTCCTCCAGTCTATCATCCCTCATCAGTTCACCTATCCTGCCGTATCCTATGAAGATATCATCCATGATCTTGGTGATGAGTCTTTCCAAATTATTTGATGCAATACCCTCACTATCCAATTGCACCTCCAGATACTGCCTCAAAAATTCCTCCTTTTCAAGGGATGTTCTGAAATCCTCTATCTTATCCATAATGTCCTTGTAATTAGGTAACACCCTCTTAGGATCCTTTAGCAATTCAATCTCTTCATCACTGAACTCCGCAGGCATTACGATATACAGGGGGGTGGGGCTGTCTTTCGTTTCAACAATCTTGACATTTCCGTAAGCATCTATTACTTTAGGTTCCATTTTGTAGCATAAGAAATTAGATTAAACATGTATATAAACTTAAATTATTTTCTCCCCATTATTTTCCTGATAAAAGGATTACTCTACTATCCTCCTTGAAATCTTTTATAGTGTATCCCAAGGAATTGGATAAATCCTCTGAAAATTTCCGAACTTCTGCGAAGGATGGCATATTCTCTAGTGAAAGCCTCTTTCTGGAACCGCCAATAAACATATAAGCCTTTACCTCCACAAAATCAGGTTCCGCTCTTTTAATCAGTCTTGCATATCCCTCCTCAGAGGACATATTAAGCCCCTTCACTGCCGTGATCCTTATGACCTTTCTCGTCTCTAGGGAGGGGAGGATATCAATGGATTCATTTATTTTTTCCCAATTTTTTGGGGAGAGGGGATTACAAACCCTCTGGTAAATCTCTTTATCTGGGGCATCCAGGGATAGGTAGAGTTGTGTGGGGAGCTCTTCAAGGTTTCTCAGTCTCTCGGGGAGGGTGCCGTTTGTCACAAGAAAGGTTGTGAATTTTCTTTTGTTGAATTCACTGATTAATTCACCTATCCGGGGGTATATGGTGGGCTCTCCGGATAGGGATATTGCTGCTTGATTAGGATTTTGGGCTTCACTGAATTTGGTTTTATTTATCCTTTCCGGGATTCCTCCATACCCTGACAGGAGTTTCCTCTGAGCCTCTATCGCTTTATCGATGATATCCTGTGGCTCATCAACTTCATCCAGCTCTGTTCCTATGGTTTGTTCTATATTCCTCCAGCAGAATATGCATTTCTGGGTGCACCAGGCAACTGCTGGAGTCATCTGCAGGCATCTGTGGCTTTTTATGCCGTAGAACTTTTGTTTATAGCAGAATCCCTTATCGAGGATGCTTTTCTTGGTCCAGTGACAGAGTTTCACCGCACTATGATTTCCCACGATCTTGTAGTGCTGTTTCTCCAGGATTTTTTTTAGTTCAGTGTTTATCATCTTTCTACCTTTTTTTTGGTTGGATTGCGTGGAATTCTCTTGGAATAAGTGGTTTGTTTTTTAAGGATATGTTTTCAATATTTATTACTTATAGCTTATGATTAGAATCAAGTTGGGGCATTACTTCGTAATACCCCTTATTCTTATATGGGTTTGAGTTTACAATACATAAAGGTGATAAAATGGTTACATATATCATTGCAAGGCAGTTAGGTGGTAAACCCGTCATTACAGTGAGTGGCGAGGAGTTGGGTAGGATAGATGATATAATAATAGATGAGCAGACCGGGAAATTTATTTCTATTGTGGTGGAACCTATTTCCTCCAATATGCCGAGGGTCTCGTACCCCAAGAACAAGGACGGTAACTTGATTATTCCTTATGACTCCGTCAACGCCATCAGCAAGGTGGTTGTGGTGAAGGATTAACTGTTTTTTCCCCGAGAATGGAGAGGAAGCATAAGATCATCCTAGGAGTTGTTGTTGTAGTGCTTATACTTATTCTTGCAATCCCTGCTATGCTAATTTTTGGCGTGGTTATGTGGCAGCTTGGTGTTTTTAATACTGAATCAAACTTTTTGATAGCAACCGGCTGGTCAAAACTTATGCCGCTATCCCCTAGTATGGTTTATAAGGCTAATGGAAACTTTGAGGCTACGTTTATGAATGCTGTTGGCACCTCCCTAAACATAACTTCCGTATCCTTGGATGAGAAGCTTGGTGGCGTTAAATGTCTTAATGTTAAGGTAGACGGCAGTGATTTAGGCTCCACCTATGTGTTAGTGAAAGCAGGAGATATGTTTGAGGTAACTGCTGTCTGCGAAACTAAATCTGTGGGTGACCCCTTCGACCTTTCAATAGTAATAGAATATGATCAAGTGATGGGTGGGATTAGTACCAGCCACACGGAGAAAGGTCACATAAGAGGTCCTGTGGAGTAACCCTATCTTAATAATCCCCCGATTCTTAAAGCAATATCCACCACTTCCCCGGCGTTCTTCCCCAGGATCCGTATCATAGCTTCCTTACCTACCGCACCCCTGTCATAGATTATATCCGGAATCCCACCTGATTTCTTTATCGCCTCCGACACACCCCACTCCATAGTCGTCGTATCCCCCGGCTGCTTCCCCCGCTCGAAACCGCCGATACTTAGATTAAGTTTTTCACACACACTAAGGATTTCCTCGCTGAAACATATATTCAATGCCGCCCTATTTTCAGGGTCAGACTTCATAGCCGTTAAAACAACCCTTGCCATATGAGATGAACTGCCGAAATCAATATCCCCAACCGGCACTACCTTGTTTCTATCCCTAACCAACCTGCCACTAACCCCCGCAACCTCCCCAATAACCTTAGCACCCGGCAGAGCCATCACAATATTCACCCCCACCTCAGGCATCAGCCGATAGGAGCACCTACTGGCCATGAATCTCTCAACAGCCCTCTCTATCTCCCCCACCACAGCATTCCTCTCCTTATCCACAAAAACCCTGCCCAACCTCAAACCCCCGGTATCTAAAACACTCAACCCCGAGCCGACAGAGAAGGCCCTGCCAATAACCCGATCCATAAAATCCTTGGCATTACCCACCGCCTCAACAACATCCAAATCCCTCGCCAGATAAGCGGTTACGGCAGCTGAAAAAGCACAACCGGTTCCATGAAACACCCCCCCCAATTTCCCCCTACCTTCAAAATAATGAATTCCTCCCTCATAGTGAAGGACGTCTATCCCATTCAGATGCCCTCCAGTGACGATACAGTTTCCAATCTTTTTCGCGGATTTTTCCATATCCTCTTCCGTACGTATTTTAATCCCGGAAAGGACTTCAGCCTCATGGATATTGGGGGTAGTCAGCTTTGCTATAGAGATCAAGTTTCTCAACACGTCAACAGAATCATCCCCCAGTAGTCTATCACCTGATGAAGAAACCATCACCGGATCCACGACCAAATCTGCATCACATCCCCTCAGTTTTTCATATATTAAACCAATAATTTCAGGATCCGCCAGCATCCCAGTCTTCACTGCATCCGGAGGGATATCCCGCATTACCGAGTCTATTTGAGCAGAAATTAAGTCTAAGGGAAGAACCCTAGTCCCCTGAATACCTACGGTATTCTGTGCAGTAACTACCGTGATTACAGATGATCCATACACCTTAAGTGATGAAAAGACCCTCAGATCTTGCTGGATTCCAGCACCGCCCCCGGAGTCTGAACCAGCAATAGTCAAGGCCTTTTTCATTATTTCCGGTTACCTGCACCCCCCCCTAATCCTCAGTCTCCAGGATCTCCATACCAACACCCTCCGTGAAGGTTATGGGATGTATATTCTCACTGTGGGTGGTGCCCCTCATCTTCTGTATGATCAGGTTTCTCCCAGTATCCGGGCCCGAGGTTATATAGCTCAGCTTTATCACACCGTCAGAGACATAATCTTCGATATCGCTATTTCTGTTTTCCAGTATGTCAGAAACAAGTATGGAGGTAAGTTCCCTTGACTGTAACCTATAGTTCATGTAAAGGATGACGTCCCTCACATGCTCTTTGTTTCTTATTAGATTATCTAATGCCGGAAGGCTGTCTATAACCACTCTCTCCGCCCTTATCTCCTTTGCAGCATCTATAATTATGTCCACCACCTCCTTTGTTCCGAGGAGGTCCTTGGATGTCAAGGAAATGCTCTTACCGCTTTTTGATTTTGATGAAGGACCTATTATATTAAACTTGGAAAGGCTGGCATCAATTATCACCAATTTTCCAGAATCCTCTAATTCATCTAGATTAAATCCAAATGAACGCATATCCCTCTTGACATATTTAATATTCTGCTCCAACAGTACCAAGATACCTGGTTCATTATATTTCACAATACCGTTATATAAAAACTGGTTACAAAATATTGTTTTTCCAGTCCCACATTCACCCTTAAGCAAGATGGTTCTGCCCTTGGGGAATCCGCCACCTAAGAGGTTATCCAAGCCGGGTATTCCGGTCGGGCATCTAGCTATACCCACATCAGTTTCTTTTGGCATTTTTATCACTATAACCTAATTAATTAACTAATTATAAATTAGAGTTTTGATTTAAGAATAGGTTTTCTTAATTAATTACATGAACATGAAAAAAGATATACTTGGTAGGGTGATTCCCGTTAAGATATTGGTATTAGACGTTCTTAAACCCCATAGGCCGGATATTCTGGAATTCGGGAGAATCATTTGCGCTGAAAAAAGCGTAGAGGATGCCAATATATCCGTTTATGCTGTGGATGAAAAGACCGAGTCGCTGAAGGTTGTTCTGGAGGGAAATAATATTGATTTCAGCAGGGTTAAGGAGTTGATAGAAGAGCATGGAGCGGTTGTCCATTCCATGGACAAGGTGGTTCTCGGTAAGAAGAGCATAATAGAGGTCCCAACATCTCCAGAGCCTGTTAGATAGCATTTAATGTAAGAGATGAAATTATTAGGGTATCTCAGGGTTCTTAAGAATGAGGAAATCGCCAGAAGATATTTTGTTATGAATTCCTTCGACGGTGCGTTAACAATTTTAGGGATTGTCATTGCCATGTATATAACCGGAAAAAGTGAATCCTCCCTGATTATTATCTCTTCCTTAGGTGCTGCTGTAGCACTTGCGGTTTCGGGTGTCTGGAGTGCCTATGCTGCCGAAAGGGCTGAGCGCCTGAAATCATTAAGGGAACTGGAAAGACATCTTTTAAGAAATTTGGATGAAACAAAGATCAAAAGAAGGATGGCTATACTAATCCTGCTTGTGGCATTGGTGAATGGATTATCCCCCTTGCTGGTTTCTCTGATAGCGATATCCCCCTTCATATTCTCTCATCTGGGGGTGATTCCTATTGAAGCCGCATTTTATTATTTCTTAACCCTGGTAGCAGTAATATTGTTCCTGTTAGGTGCTTTCGTAGCCAGAATCGGGAAGGATGATATCGTGAAGGGCGGACTGAAGATGATTTTAGCTGGTGTTGTGGTGGGGGTTATCATCTATACCTTGGAACTTATGAAACTGGTATAACAACTCTTTATATATCAACTCTAATATGTTATCATGGCTGGATTTGAGGTCTGGTTGGTTGTAGCAGTGATATTCTTCCTTGGTGAGATGTTTACTGCAGGGTTTTTTCTGCTGTGGTTTGGCGTAGGTGCCCTGCTTACCACCATATGTGCTTTTCTCGGTATTACAGATGAAGTCACGCAATTTATTATCTTTCTAGTTACATCCACAGTATTAGTCCTCCTCACAAGACCACTCGCCAAGAGGATAACAAAGAAGGCGCCAAGAGAGGCGGCCTTTGATGCGTTAATAGGAAAGACGGCAAGGGTCATAGAAACCATCAACCCGGACACTAATAAAGGCAGAATTAAGGTTAGGGGGGATGAATGGAAGGCGGAAGCTGATGAAGTCATCCCTGAGGGAGAGAAGGTTGAGATAATGAGTATTGAAGGAACCCATGCGGTTGTGAAAAAAATAGGAGGTGTTTAAAAAAAATGGCAGATATATATCCAATATTGTTTGCATTGATTCTGGTTTTCGTCTTTGCAACGAAGGCTATAAAGATTATACGACCCTATGAGAAAGGATTGATAGAGCGATTCGGTAGATACCAAAGGATTGTTGATTCAGGCCTGCAGTTCATCATCCCCTTTATCGAGACGATGATTAAGGTGGACGTCAGAGAGCAGGTTATAGATGTCCCGCCTCAGGAGGTCATTACTAAGGATAATGCCGCTGTTACCGTTGATGCAGTAATCTATTTCGAGATTACAGACCCCTTCAAGGTGGTGTATAACGTCAAGAGATTTGAGGTGGCAGCCTTAAAGCTGGCGCAGACTAACTTAAGGAATGTTATTGGTGACATGGAGCTGGATGAGACTCTGACATCCAGGGAAACAATCAATGGAACCCTGAAGAGGATACTTGATGAGGCAACAGACAAGTGGGGTGTCAAGGTAACCCGGGTTGAACTGCAAAAAATTGAGCCCCCCAGGGATATTACGGACGCGATGAGTAAGCAGATGAAGGCGGAGAGGACAAAGAGGGCTGCAATCCTGGAGGCTGAGGGGCTTAAGCAGTCCGATATACTGCAGGCGGAGGGCTCGAAACGGGCAGCAATCCTTGAGGCGGAAGGCAAGTCTCAGGCTATACAGAAGGTTGCTGACGCTACAAGATATAAGGAGATTGCTGTGGCGGAAGGTGAGGCGAAGGCCATAATAAACATATATTCAGCCATACACAAGGGGATGCCGACAGAGGATTTAATAGCGATTAAATACCTGGAGACCCTGCAGAAGATTGCTGACGGTAAAGCAACCAAGATATTCCTGCCTATAGAGACCTCAGGCATTCTGGGGAGTATCGGGGGTGTGGCGGAGATATTTAAGGAGAACCCTGAGGTAAGGAAGAAGAAGCTTGAGGAGATAGCTAAAGCCTTTGAAAGCGAAGGGACTGAAGAGAAGGACCTGTTGGAGGGGCTCTAACCCGGCCATGTGAGGGGGAGGGAGGTTAAGTGAACTCAGGCATACCTCACCCTCTTCTCTATATTCTTCATCCTACCCAAGATATCCTTTAATTGTTTTGTTTTATAGGAATCCAGGATAATCCCCCAAACCAGATCGAATTTACTGGTGTGTGCCGCCATCAAGGATTTCTTCAGAACCACCAGGTCCATGGCTTTATCCTCCACCCGGGTTGATGTTGTTCCCAAGCCGAAGTCAATGAAAAATACTTCATCACCCCGTAACAGCATATTGGAGGTGGTGAGGTCGTTATGAACTATGTTTGAGCTATGTAGTCTTGAGATTGTTTCCCCGATTTTTCTCGCAGTCCAACCTATTTTTTCTTCTGATGCGGTTTCAAACACATCCTTAACTAATTCACCGTCAATATATTCCATAAAGATTTTATTATCCTTCAAGTCTGTTTTAAAGATGCGGGGCACTTTGACGCCAACCCTCTTGGCGTTTTCCAGCAACTTCGCCTCTCTCTTGGTTCTTAATCTCCTCAACCGCTCATCCAACTCCTTAATCCTGTAGTTTTTCTTAATTCTATGCTTCACAAGCCCCTCATCCACCCGGTAGAGATTCGCTTCGGCTCCTTTAGCAATTAACTTCATTTTTATTGACTTGATTATATATTTAATACTCTAGGTTTATCTATTCACCTACTTCTAAATCTTGTTTCGAGTGGAAAATGGATCTCAAAAAAGTCATGGAAAAGATGGATGAGTCTTCACAGGATTATTTTATGCCCAGGAGGGTTAAAATCATCCTAAAGAATGTGGGTGAGGAGCTTAATAGAGAGGATCAGGATCTGGCGGTTAGGGTCACCAGCGCTGTTTACAGGATTGAGGAGGTGGCTAATGACATAAACATCCCTATGCATGCCAAAACCGCCTTATGGAATATAATCAGTGATTTGGAGGCGTTGAAGGAGTGATAAATGATTGATATCAATCTAATCAAGAGAAATACTGTAGAGATTGTTACCGGGGATGAATTAAGTAGGTTACTGGGTGAAAAGAAATCCCCTGTCACCTACTGCGGGTATGAGGTTTCAGGTCCCGTGCATATAGGTACGTTGGTTGCTGTTTATAAGCAGATTGATTTCATGAACGCCGGCTTAGGGGTTAAGGTTCTTTTCGCGGATGTTCACACTGAATTAAACCGGAAAGGCGATAAGGAGTGGGTGGATTCTATGGTGGCTTACTGGATGGATTGCCTCAGAGCCTTGGGTTTGAATAAACCTGGTGTTGAATTCATCCGGGGCTCGGAATTTGAGTTTGAAAGAGATTACATAAAGGATGTTTTTACGCTGGGGTTGAAGTCTACTTTAAACAGGGCGTTGAGGAGTATGCAGGAGATTGCGAGGGATGTTGAGCATGCTCGGGTGTCTCAGGTATTTTATCCCCTGATGCAGATTGCTGACATTAAGGCGTTGGGTGTTGATATAGCTCATGGGGGTATGGAGCAGAGGAAGATTCATATGCTGGCTCGGGAGCTGCTGCCGGAGATAGATTATCAAAAGCCGGTGTGCATTCACACACCCCTGCTTTGTTCACTGCAGGGTCCTGAGTCTAAGATGTCCTCAAGCAAGCCTGAGACTATGATCCGGGTGGATGATGAGCCGGATAAAATCACGGAGAAAATCAGGAAGGCGTATTGCCCCCTTGAAAAGGAGGGGAACCCGGTCCTGCAGATTTGTGAGTACCTGATCTTCCCTAAACTGGGGGGGATTGAAGTAAGGAGGAAGGAGAAATTCGGGGGTAATCTCGTTTTAAACTCCTACCCTGAACTGGAAAAGGAGTATCTGGAGGGGAGACTGCATCCTATGGATTTAAAGACTGCGGTAACTGAGAATCTGATAGCGATTCTGGAGCCTGTGAGGGAGAAGGTTGGAGAGTAGTGGTGTTATCCTTTGATTTCTTCAATACAGTGGCATACTCCACAACAAAATCAATATTATCAAAACAATAACAAACGCCCACACGTAGATTGGTAGCATCGCCTGAAATGTTTTCTTCTCTTTCTTTGAGATATTTAAGTATAGCATGTATAATGCTACAATAATAAATGCTCCGAATAACAGTTGAATTAATAGTGGCGGGATAACCATCTCATTAACCTATTACACATTCAGATATTTATAGCTTTCGTTTAGGTAAACTTCCTCAACCTGGTTTGAGTGAACTCAATATATGTTTCTGCATTAAAGTCCTCTATTTTATCCAGATGTTTTGGGGTGGTGTATATGCAGAACATCAGCTTCTCCTGCTCCGATTTCTCCAAGGCCTTAGCCAGGCTGGAGACCTCATCAATCCTCTTCAATCCCCCCTCGGTTTCCACAAGAATCTTGAACTCCGACATCTTCGTCTCAGGAATGTCAATCAAGAGAAAACCCTTTTTGATACCTAAATCCTTGCATATCCTACTCTCTATCTTCCTCTTATTTTCCTGAATATCCTCCCTGAAGTTTTCCTCAATTAAAATCAATCTCTCCTGAAAAAAAGTTTTAAAAAGCCGTCTCTCATCAATCCTCTTCATCACCTCCCTGGGATAGCCTTTGGAGTTTCTCAAGGTATGAACGAGATCAATGTCATCCATTTCTATAAACTCCTCATACCCCAACCCCTTCTTAAGCAGGGACTCTAAAGCATTTCTGAACATAACCTCAACAATCCTTTTAGTGTGATGCCTATAGACCGTCTGATACATCAGGTTCCTACCGATCAGGAGGGATTCTGCCGCCTCCAGACTACCCTTCTTAACCACCAAATCCCGGCCCATAAGTTTTATTCCATAAATAACCCTCTCTAAATCTATCGTGCCATAAGCTACGCCGGCATAATATGAATCCCTGATCAGGTAATCCATCCTGTCGATATCTATTTCTGAGGAGAGTATTTTACCTAAATCCCCCTCCCCTTTTATGAGACCGGAGATTTCCTCCGGATCCAGATCATGTTTATCAAGGATATCTGTTATCTCTGTTTCCCGGATGATTCTGGAGGAGTTTTCTTCATGGGAATATCCCCTCTCAGCCAGGATGTCATCTGATGTATGGGAGAAAGCGCAGTGTCCGACGTCATGTAATAAGGCAGCTGTTCTTAACTTCCGTTTATCGTGTTCATCCAGCTCTAGATGATCAGCCATTAAACCGGCTAGATGCATTACACCAAGGGAATGCTCGAATCTGGTGGAATTCATGGCGGGATAGACTAGGTAACAGAGGCCGTTCTGTTTTATATGGCGCAGCCTCTGCATGTAGGATGTATCCACAAGTTTTAACTCTAGTTCATCCAGATATATTGTTCCATGAATGGGGTCTCGAATATTTTTTACGGATTTCATTTCTCTGGATTACTTCTTCAGTCTCCACCGCCATACCAGAAGCCCTATTACCGTAACAGCAAGGATTGTCTCAATGGTGGTGGTGAAATTTATGGGAATAAAGAAGTTTTTATCGTTGAAGTACTGTATGAAGGGAACCGTCATACCAAGGAGGATACTCACCCCCAGTCTCTCCACCAAATCAAGGTCTTTTTTTCTGGGAAACAAGGCCAGACTCAGAGATATCCCCGGTATTAGCATATACAGGATTATACCGACTGTTCCTATCACTATCGTAGGTAGCTCCATGTATAGAAATTAGATTCAGTTTTTATATAACGGTTTTATAACATATCATTTATATAACACGGCGTCTGGAGCAGGAATTTCGCCATGAACCTGGGTTTTTTAAGGAAGGCGTAAAGCAGTTTAGAGGCTTCATCCATGTCGCCTTCCCTCTCAATCACCTCCCTGTTTTCGTTCAACAGAGTGAAAAAGTTATCCAGATTTTTATCAGAAAGTTTATCCAGAAATCTTCTTATCAACAGATGCAGGTGTAGCTCCTTCCCTATCTCCGATCTCCATTGTTTTTCATAATCTCTTTCACAAACAAATTTTGCTGCAGTGCAGCCCATAACAACACCTCCGCCGGTGGTGGCCTTGACCTGGGAAGCGGCATCCCCCACCACCGCTATTTTTTCGTATTGAGTTCTTATCTTGGGGTCATATATGGGGATGATGCCGAAATTCTTATTCAGGATTTTTTCATTTAAAACCCTTCCGTCAGCCCTAAGTTTCTTGATGAAACCATCCAGGTAAGGGACAGGATTCCCTCGAGTGCAGAGACCAACCCGGGCGTAGCCCTCAACCGGAATAATCCAGGAGAAGAAGCCTGGGACATTGAAGTATAGCTCCACAAAGTCGTTGTCGCAATCAATCCTCATCTCATACTGCGCCCCGGTGAGGAATTCATGAGGCATCTCCAGATTAAGTACTTTATGTAGTTTGTAGTTTGTTCCTGTTGCAATAACCAGTTTCTCTGATTTTTTAATTACTTCATCAATATTTTTTCCATCAACGTTTTCATTGATAAATTTTGCACCGGAATCCACTGCCTTATCCCTGAGGTAATCATCAAACCCCGGTCTGTCAACAACAAAAGCCTTATCTCTTCCTCCATCAACCTCAAGTTTAATCCCTGACGGGGAGAATATTCTCGCGCCTCTAACACTGTTTTGTAGGAACGGGGATGAAGGAGAAACCTTTATTTCCAGCTTATCCAGGCCTGATTTACTGACGAGGCCTGCGCATTGAATCCTCCTATCCATCCGGGATTCAAAAAGGACGGTATCATATCTTTTCGAGCAGTATTCAGCAGCGACACTTCCTATTGGGCCCGCCCCAATAACGGAAATCATTCTATTACCACTCTATTCCATCCTTAAATCAATCATATCCTCTGATTCAGGCCCGGTTGAGATTAATTTAACCTTCACCCCAATCTCTTCCTCGATCTTATCTACGTATTTCCTCACTCTTTCAGGCAATTCATCATATCCGGTCATGGATCTGGACTCCGGGAATAACTTATCCAGGCAGGTGATGCAGACTTCAGTCGCTCCATTCACCATCGCCGAGTATTTAGCCAGGGCGTAGTCAAAACCACCGATTCTTCTCGATCTCCCGGTGACCGTGCCTTTCTCACCCAAGTATCCTGCCAGAATATCATTAACTCCTCCGGTAAACCCCTTCATCTCAGCTTCATTCAAAATCTCCTGCCATAAGGGGTAGTCTTTTACAGAGTCTTCATCTATGAAGTTTTTCATAGGGCCCTCCCCTACCCTCGTGGTATATGCTTTATAGACGATGAGGACATTCCCCACCCTGGTGGGGCCGATGCCTACGTCAGTAGCTGCCATACTCGCAGACGTGTCCTTGGATGTTACAAAAGGATATGTTCCATAAAACAGGGACAAACCAAAACCCTGACTAGCTTCAACCAGGATTTTTTTCCCTTGATTTATTGCGTTATTAATCTCCAGGGGAACATCCATAAGATATTCCCTTAATTCCGGAATGTCCTGAGCTAATTTTATTGTTCTATGTGCCCTCTCGGCGTTTGCGGGTCCACAGCCGCTGCCGGTGGTCCCAACCTTTTCCTTGAGATACTTGTCGGAGGAGTCCTGCTCTTTATGTTTATCCTCAATAATAGCGCACCTCTTATCCAGGTAAATCCTCCCCTTGGTTTCGGTAATCCTCACTTCATCCAGAAAATGTTTCGTATCAACTAAAACGCCCGCCCCTATGCAGAGTCTTGAGTCTTCATTCATAAACCCGCAGGGAATCATCCTCAAGCCGTATTCTCTCCCGTCTTTATAGACTGTATGGCCGGCGTTTGGACCTACCCCCGCCCTGGCAATAATATCCGGCTTATCCTTTAATGCAAGGTAAGAGACTACCTTACCCTTTCCTTCATCTCCGAAGTGGCCTCCAACCACTATAGTTGTATTACTCTCTTCCATAATCATCCTCCACCCTCACAACATCATCCAGTTCAGGGGTGCTTATCTCTATGAGCCTCAGATCTTTCATGGCGACCAGCCTGTGCCGGTCCCCTGGATTCAGTGTTATTGACTCTCCCTTTTTCAATACACTCTCTCCTCCTGGATGGATTACCTTTAACTCACCTTCATATACATAAATGCTTTCTTTCTTCCTCCTGTGGTATTGGAGGCTTGTCTTCAACCCCTTCTTTATCTCAAGGATTTTTCCGGCATACTCCTTCTCCACTGCCAACCATATCTCCCTACCCCAGGGTTTTTCAATGATTTTCACCTGATTAAACTTCATTTCACATCCTAATTTATTAGTCTATACCAATAAATAAAACATTTCAGAAAAAATGGATATCTCGATAATCGGAACAGGTTACGTGGGTCTGGTGACTGGTGCAGGGTTTGCGGAGAAAGGGAATAATGTTGTTTGCGTGGATGTAGTCAAGGGGAAGGTGGATGTTATTAACTCCGGGAGGTCACCTATCTATGAGAAGGGTTTGGATGAGATCCTGAAGAGGAATATAGGGAGTAATCTGGTTGCAACCACCGACCTGAGGCATGCTGTTTTGAGCACGGATATAACATTCATCTGCGTGGGCACCCCATCCAGGGAGGATGGTTCTCTTGACCTGGGTTTTGTGAAGAAGGCTTCAGGGGATGTGGGTGGAATTCTTTCCGGGAAGGATTATCACGTGGTGGTGGTTAAAAGCACGGTGCTTCCGGGGACCACTGAGAGGACTGTAATCCCTGTTATTGAAGAAAAATCAGGGAAAAAATTTGTTTCGGATTTTGGTGTGGGGGTTAATCCGGAATTTCTGAGGGAGGGCATTGCCGTGGAGGATTTCATGAATCCCGACAGAGTCGTTATCGGTTCATCAGATAAGAGGTCTGAGAAAATTATCGGGGAAGTGTACTCCAACTTCGGGTGTCCTGTATTGAAGACGAATATTAAGACGGCGGAGATGATTAAGTACTCCTCAAACTCCTTTCTTGCGGCGAAGGTTTCCTTTATTAATGAGATAGGCAACATCTGTAAGAAGTTGGGTATTAATGTCTATGATGTTGCTGAAGGCATTTCCCTGGATCACAGGGTTTCGCCTCATTTCCTGAGTGCTGGGTTGGGTTGGGGTGGCAGCTGCTTCCCTAAGGATTTGAAGGCATTGATTTATGAAGCGAAGGAATTAGGTTATGAGCCTTCCTTATTGAATGCTGTTTTAGGGGTGAATATGGAGCAGCCTCGAAGGCTTCTGGATATCGCAAGGAAGAAGGTTGGTTCATTTAGCGGCAAGAAAATAGCGGTTCTGGGGCTGGCTTTCAAGGGAGGCACTGATGATACTAGGGACAGCATGACTTTCCCTGTTATTGAGGGTCTCCTGGGTGAGGGGGCTCGCGTGGTTGCTTATGACCCTGAGGCGGAAGATAACGCAAGGGTTTTTTTCGGGGACAGGATTACGTATGCCGATTCCGCAGAGGATTCATTGAAGGATTCCGATCTGGCGTTAATTGTTACTGACTGGAAGGAGTTTGAATATCTTGACTACGGTGGGATGAGAAGTAAGGTGGTGGTTGATTCCAGAAATATCGTGAAGAACCGACAAGACATAGATTATGAGGGATTATGCTGGTAGTTAAAAAAAATTTGTTATTACTCAGAAAACACCTTCAGGCTCTGCAATTTTCGTTTTTAGTATGTCTATTCCCTTGTTACTGATCTTAAATTCCAATTCCAATCCTTCCTGAAGGAATTTGTGTTTCTTCAGTGTCGCTATCCTATGATCCTGAGTCTTATCCAGTTCAATGATGATTTTCGACCAGTATCTCACAACATCCCCGCCTACCGGAACAATCTTTCCGGTGTCTAGGTCGGTGTATACCTGGTTTGTTATCAAAACAGGGATGTTATGTCTCCTCGCTATCTTTGATAATTGAGCCAGCTGCCTTCCAAGCCCCCTGACATCCCTGTCTTCCTCCAGCCTGTAGAAGACGGAGATGGAGTCCACTATAACCAGTGAGGCATTAGACTGCGGTATGATTTCATTTAACTTCTTTATCGCTACTTTCTGCTCGTCAAATTCCGTAGGCTCAATCAGCATTAAATTCTTCAGCACATTCTCCAGCTTCTCCCCGGATATCTGCTTTAATCTCTCAACAGAAAACCCTCCTTCAGAGTCTATATAAATTACTTTACCTTTTTCGACGGCATTCACGATCGCCATTAAAGCGATATTGGTTTTCCCGGAGCCCGGCGATCCATAAATGTGGGTGATACACCTGGACTGCAGACCCCCACCCAGGAGGGCATCGAAGTCTTTATGAATCCTTATCATTCTTATATATCTTATTGTATTGTGGGCTTAAGTAATTCACTCAGCACTGCTTTTTCCATAACCTTTATTGGGGCGTCTATTCCTATCCAGATCTTCAGTGACTCCGCTCCCTGGTGAACAAGCATGCCCACTCCGTTAACTGTCTTGCATCCGTTTTCTTTCGCCTCCCTCAATAGTTTAGTCTCCACCGGATTATAGACTATGTCCATCACCGCCACATCAGGGGGAATGATTTCTGCAGGAATCACGCTCTCCCCTGTTTTAGGCTGCATCCCCACTGGGGTGGTGTTTATCAAAATATCTGTTTGCATTAATCTATTTTTTATCTCCTCAACAGAAAAATCTATAACCCCTGCATCCACATCCAGCTTCTCCTTTATGTCCCTGCATAACTCCTCAGCCATATACCGCTCCTGCTCCCTGTTAGATATTGAGACGCTGGCTCCCTCTGAAACTAATTGAAAGGAAATCGCTCTGGCGGCGCCTCCCGCGCCCAGAACCAGGATTTTCTTATCCCTGACGGATACGCCCGCCTCCTGCAGTGCTCTCACACAGCCTACGCCGTCAGTATTAAAGCCCCTGGCTCCTTCATCACTGAATTTCACGGTGTTTACAGCGCCAATCAACTGAGCCCCCTCATCAACCTCATCCAGAAACCCCATAACCTCTACCTTATGTGGGATAGTTACATTCAAACCTAGGAAACGTTCTCTACAGCCGTATATAAAATCCATTAAATCTCTCCTCTCCACATCAAAAGCCCTATAGCTGTAATCCAACCCGAGTTCTCTGAACACAGCATTATGCATCACCGCCGAAAGCGAATGCTTGATGGGATGCCCTATCACACCAAGAGCCTTCCTACCTGAATCCATATTACTTAATTATTTGTTTTAATGGATATATCACAAACTCTGGCGCCATGTGAGCAAGCAACTGAATTTATTTCTTTCGTTTAATCACAAAGAAAATTACACCCCCCAGAATTACACCCAACACTATGAGAGGAATTAATAATCCAACACCGCCTGGGGAGGCAGCTGATAAGGAACCTTCTTTGCAAAAACCATATTTTATACATTCTTCATGACTGAAACCGTCGTCCATGTTACAGTATTTACATGCGTTATCGTAATCACCCAACTTCTTGTAGACTCTTGCAGGGGATGTGTCCCTGAACCCCGCTTTCATATAGGTATCAATGGCGAGGTGATAGTATTCCCTCGCCTTTTCCTCATTCTCCATCTCTCTATACATATCCCCAGCACTGCTATAAGCTGCCCCTGCTCCACCATATGAGCCTACTTCTTTATCCAGTTCTACTGCCTTCAGGAAGCATTCTGCTGCCTTGTCATATCCTTTCCTGTTTTTGTAACAACTACCTGCTGATACGTAGTCGTTGGCTGCAAGGTTTTCTCTTTCCTGTTTTATATTGCCAAGTGCTGCCTGTATTTCTCCATAGCATTCTTCTTCAGACGGCATCTCTCTCGCGGTACAAAATCCTATTAAGGTTATTAAAGCCAGAATACACATTAGTTTCCTCATTTTTATTTCCTGTTCGCTCTCGTGTTTTCATCCACAATTATATATTAACATGAGAAAGTATATTCGCATTCACTTCCTCCCTCATACTTAACGCCTTTACATTGATTGCTTGCAATACCCTTCTGCACGGAGGGGAGCCAACCGACTTTCGGGAGGTATAGATACAGGAATATCCTGCCCAGGCTTGCAGACTTCGCCGTAACCTCATGGTCTTCATATATCACAAACTCCGGCGCCACATGAGTGAACAACTTAGTTGAGGTGTTAAAGCCATATAAGTCATCCTCCTCCGCGAAGAGGTTCCTGAGCATAACCCTGTTTCGGTCATCAACCAGTTTCTCGCTTACATAATACTTCCC
>JAYEKX010000098.1:0-12277 GCA_034716875.1 Candidatus Altarchaeota archaeon
GCCTTCACTGTCACATCTCCCTGCATACTCACACCCTCTACCGCCACATTAGTGCAAGCTCCCCCCCCCGAGATTGTTTCATTTATATCCACATCTGTTATTCTGATGGGGCTCCCGGCGACGTTAATAAATCCCGCATCAAAACTGTTACCTGCTGCGGAGTAAACTATGGTTGGAGGCATCGGTTTTAGTGTTAACCATCCGGTGGGTATTGCAGCTTCATGGGTGTCAAAAACACCTATCTGCCAGAGAACCATTCCAACAATAGCAACCACAAGTATCGCCCAGGAATAAGTCATCAGATACTCCATAGCACCCTGACCCTTCATGTTTCTAGGTACTGTCATGGTACATCCCTGATTTGATTTTTATATGATAAAAGAATAAAAAGAAAAGAATAATAAAAAAAAATCAAACAACTCCACACTGAAGTGTGGAGTATGTAACTTACAAATTCATCACTAGCATTCATCTGCGGGCTAAAGCCCACAGTATTCTGCTGAATTTGTAATAAAAGCATTCCTTATGCCTCTATTGGACCTCTTATGCGGCCGGTGTCTGTATGGGTTGTGCTGATTCCACCCATCACTGAGGTATACACTATCGTTATCTCTAGATCAAACGGGTCACCTGGATTTCTCACGGAACCAGACGGGAGGGCGGCGGTACCATCATTCGAACTTATCTGGAATGCGTCCCCTGCTGCTACTGTTACAGATGAGGCGGTTGGATCCCCGCCATCCACATCAACGGCAGACCAAGTAACAGTACCATCAAGTTGATCAACTATAGTTGGACGAGTACTTATCCTTATGGAGGTGCCGATCGTGTTGGTGAACGACGCTGTGAAGTTCCCAATACTTGCTGTATAAGCCACACTCGGTGGTAGCGGCTTCAGTTTCGAAAAACCGGTCACCACTATATTCTCCGTTCCAATGTTAAAGACACCCAACTGCCATAAGACAACCCCAACAATCATAACCACCAGGATTGCCCATCCATAGGTCATCAGATACTCCATAGCACCCTGACCCTTATTTCCTAAAAACCTTGTTTTCATTTTCATGTTTCTCACCTCAATTGTTTTTTATATAATATATGTAAGTAAAGTATGATACTTCCTCCTATAAATACTTATCGGTTCATAATTAAGCATGAGAATTCTCGGAAAAAGGGCCGACTACTACGTATGGAGGAATATTCAGCTTAATAAAAGCCGGATACTGATATTCGCCATGTTATTCATTCTTGCGTTGATGCTTTTTATCATGGGTCAGGTTCCCTCCGCCACCCTGGGGGTGGTTCTAATCCCCATAGCCTACTTCTTGGGCATATACAGTTACCAGAAATACATTACATGGAAGAGCGGCTCCCGGGGTGAAGATGCTGCGGTTAAGGAATTAAGTAAATTAAGTGACTTCTATCGATTAATCAACGGGGCAGTAATACCCCCCAACAGAGGCGATACGGATCATATCATCCTCGGGCCTAACGGGATCTTCGTCATCGAGTCGAAGTATTACGGAGGCCAGATCGCCTGCAAGGGGGATGAATGGACTCGACATAAGATAGGAGGGAAGGGGAAGAGGTATGACCTATGGATAGGAAGCCCAAGCAACCAGGTGAAGAGGAACGCCAAGGTATTAAAGGATTTCCTGCTGAAAAACAAAAACAAAATATTCAGTAAAGCACCGCACCTATGGGTTCATGCCGTTTTAGTCTTTACAAATGACAGGGCGGATATACACATAAAAAACCCTACAGTAGATATACTGCGGATTGATGAATTATCTGATTTCATCCGGGGGCAGGAGTCAGAAACCGTGTTCACGGAAGAGGAGGTGAAACATATGGGGGAACTTATCCTGAGATATTCCTCATAGATGTTTTCCTCAATATATCACCCTATTTTTTTTCTAAAACCTATATTACTATATGGCAAAAATGGCTGACGAGAAGATGGAACTAAAGGTGGCGGAAGCGCTTCATAATGATGTGGGCCGGGGCATAGTCCGGATTGACACCAGATCAATGGAGAATCTTAACATAACCTCCGGCGACATTGTGGAGCTGGAGGGGAAAAAGACCACCGCCGCTATCGTATGGCCCTCACACCCCCAGGACTTCGGGTTGGACATCATCAGGATGGATGGTTTAATCAGACAGAATTCCGATTCATCACTCGGGGATAAGATACGGGTTAAGAAGGCGAAGACCTCACCTGCCAAGAATATTGTTATAGCCCCCACCATGCATGAGATAAAATTCGGCGGGGATTTTGCCACCCACGTAAAGCAGAGATTGATCGGAAGGCCTCTGGTGAAGGGGGATAAGATATCCATCGGGGTTCTGGGTCAGGCTATTCCGTTTGCTGTTGTTGCTACTACCCCTAAAGGGGTTGTTCAGATCCAGGATATAACCAACCTTGAGATAAAAGGTAAACCCATGGTGGTTCCGGAGACCCCTGATGTTCGCTATGAAGACATCGGCGGCTTAAGGGATGAACTTGAGCGGGTCAGGGAGATGATTGAGCTCCCTATGAAGCACCCTGAGTTGTTTGAGAAACTGGGGATTAAACCCCCCAAGGGGGTTTTGCTCTACGGTCCTCCGGGGACGGGGAAGACCTTGATTGCGAAAGCAGTGGCTTCTGAAACCAACGCGTATTTCATCTCCCTGAATGGGCCGGAGATAATGGATAAATACTATGGGGAGAGTGAGAGGAAGCTGAGGGAGATTTTTAAGGAGGCGCAGGAGAATACACCCGCCATAATATTTATAGATGAGATTGATTCCATCGCCCCTAAAAGAGAGGAGACCCGCGGCGAGGTGGAGAGGAGGGTTGTTGCCCAGTTACTGGCGTTAATGGATGGTCTTGTGGCCAGAGGCGATGTTATTGTAATAGCTGCCACAAATAGGCAGGATGCACTTGATCCGGCACTAAGGAGACCTGGGAGATTCGACAGGGAGATTGAGATAGGGATTCCCGATAGAGATGGAAGGGAGGCGATCCTTCAGGTACATACCCGGGGGATGCCGTTGGATGAAAAAATAAATCTGAAGGAGATAGCGTATTCCACTCACGGGTTTGTTGGAGCGGATCTTGAAGCCCTGAGTAGGGAGGCTGCTATGAGTGCACTTAAGAGAATCCTCCCTAAAATAGATCTGGAGGAGGAGGATATTCCGACCCATATACTGGATAGTTTGAGTGTGAAGAAAATAGATTTTATAGAGGCGATGAAGGATGTAAACCCCTCCGCCTTAAGGGAGGTCCTGGTTGAGGTGCCGGATGTTAAATGGGGTGATATAGGCGGTCTAGGTGATGTTAAGAGGAGGCTAAGGGAGGCTGTTGAATGGCCGTTGAAGCATCCGGAGTCATTTAAGAAAATGGGCATCAGATCCACAAAAGCCGTTCTCCTGTATGGCCCCCCAGGGTGCGGGAAAACACTGCTTGCGAAGGCGGCGGCGAATGAATCCGAGGCGAATTTCATCAGCGTAAAGGGCCCTCAGCTACTGTCGATGTGGGTGGGGGAGTCGGAGCGGGGTGTTAGAGAGATATTTAAGAAGGCTAAGCAGACTGCTCCAACCATAATCCTGTTTGACGAGATTGATGCGATAGCACCGAGGAGAGGGGTTCACGCCGGCTCCCATGTTACCGAAACGGTTGTGAATCAACTCCTGACGGAGATGGATGGTATAGAAAGCCTTGAGAATGTACTGGTTATCGGGGCTACAAACAGACCGGACATGCTGGATCCCTCCCTCCTGAGGCCGGGGAGATTCGATTCCATGCTATTGGTTCCGGCCCCGGACAGGGACGCCCGGCTGGAGATATTCAGGGTACATACCAAAGATATGCCGCTGATGAAGGATGTGAACCTGGAGAAACTGGCGGATAAAACAAAAGTCTACAGTGGCGCAGACATTGAAGGCATCTGCAGGGAGGCTGCTATGATTGCATTAAGGGAGGATATTAACTCAAGTGTTGTAACTAAAGAACACTTTGAAGGGGCATTGAAGAAGATAAAACCATCAATCCCTGACTTCGAGAAGATGAAGGAGAAAGATGATAAGGTGTCGACACCAGCATATGGCTAAAAACGAGGGTAGATAATGGATTTTGCACAACATACTAAACTCCTGGATATGAATTCCGCTTATCTAGGGGTTTCCGGGCGCATTCTCATGGAGAATGCCGGTAAAGGAGTTGCTTTGGAGTGTGAACGATTCTCCCGTATCGCAGTATTCTCTGGTGCCGGAAACAATGGAGGGGATGGTTTTGTAGCGGCAAGACACTTATCTTCCATGGGAAAAAAAGTCAGGGTTTATGCCCTTTCCGGGCGCAGGAGCGATGTAGCACAGAAAAACATGGAGATAATCCAGGGTCTGGATTCTGTGGAAACCCGCTACATAAAGGATTCAACCGATTGCAGGGAGATAACTAAAGAGCTTGAGGGATTTGATTTAATAATTGACGCGCTCATTGGTGTTGGGGCGAAGGGTGAACTGAGGGAGCCAATTAAAAGCGTGGTGGAGGTGATTAATTCAGCCAAAGCCTTCAGGGTTTCCGTTGATGCCCCCTCCCCGGGAATTAAAGCAGACCTTGTTTTGTCGTTTCACACAGCAAAAACACCTGATGCTAAGGTGCTTGGCATAGGAATTCCGAGAGAGGCTGAAACCTATTGCGGTCCGGGTGATGTGTATACGGCGATTCCCAGACGGGAGGGTTTTGAGCATAAAGGCGATTTCGGCCGCCTGCTGGTAATAGGGGGATCCAGGAATTTTATCGGTACACCCTCTTTAGTGGCGAAAGCAGCTTATAAGACGGGGGTGGATCTCGTGACAGTGGCATGTCCGGCTTATGTGGCTGAGAGAATGCCTTTTGACCCTAATTTAATAGTGAATCCCCTGAGTTCAGAGTTTTATCTAAGTAGCGATGATTTAGATCACATCCTAGATATGGATTTTGATGCTGTGGTTGTGGGTAACGGCATTGGAACTAGGGATGAGACTAAATCCTTCATGAGAAAGCTTCTCAAAAAAATCCAGAAGCCTGTTGTGTTAGACGCCGACGCACTGAAGCTAATTAAGGTTAAACATCTTGGAGTGAATCATATATTGACGCCGCATGCCATGGAATTCAGGATTCTTTTCGGGGAGTATGAGGATGTGAACAGGATTGATGTGGTGAGAAATAAAGCAGGGAAAACCAAGGCAACGATTGTTTTGAAGGGTCCGGTGGATGTAATCTCAGACGGTGAGGATACTAAATTAAATAAGTCCGGGAATGCCGGGATGACGGTTGGCGGCACAGGGGATGTTTTAGCTGGAGTAATCGGGGCACTCTCAACCAAGGCAGAAAACTTCCAGGCAGCCTGCGCCGGAACATTCCTCTCCGGCTTAGCTGGTGACCTGTGCTATGAAATTAATCACTCTTTTACTGCAACAGACGTAATCGAAAAAATCCCGGAGGCAATAAACTTCTGCAAGAAATTTGAATAATCTATAGATCTTTTTTTAAAATGATTGATGAACTGACGGATTTCCAGGGACTGGATGAGTTTATAAAAAATTCTGAACTAAACTACAGAGAGGCTTTAATCGACTACTATAAAACGCTTGGGGAGGGCTTGGGGTTTACGGTCAGGAAGAACTCATCCGTCATCCGAAACGGAATAAATTTCGGGAGAATCGATTTAATATGGGTTGAACCAAACATCACATTTACAGTGGAATTTGGAAATATTGAAGAGATACTGAAGCATCTATGGAAGATTATGGAGTTCTCACCCCAAATATCCGTGCTTATCCTAAGCTCAAAATCAGCCTGTAAACCAGGGGATGCAGTGAAGATAATTGAGAAGTCTAAGCTTATAGAGGGAACCCAAGATGTTTTCTTGGTTCTGGATGTAACAGAAAAAAAAGTGGTTAAACAACCCTGACCTCCTCAATCTCCACCCTGCGGATAGGGCAAACCGTCTTGGCGTTGTGATAAATCCCTGTCCCCAGTTTACCGAACAAAGTTGCTTGGAGGAAGTCATTCAGCTTGACTTTTTTATAGCCCTCCACGGTTTCAGTGATCTTGGAAATGATTTCCCTCTTCTGTGAAGTCTTAATATTCCTGTGGGTAACGGCCATAACCTTTATTTTTACCTTAGAGTCATCAAGTTTCATACTCTTTATGTAATCTATCTTACTCATCCCTTTCCTTACCTTGGAATGGATGTACCCCTGATTAGCTTGAAATACCTTAAACTGTGTTAATGCCTTATCACCCTCCACCTTATTTATTTCAAAGATTACCTTTAGATGCTGTTTACTCCTGTCATCTGTTAAATCCTTTAGAGAGACGTCGATCCTTCTACCTATGAGCTTCTTGGGTTCACTACTCAGGGTGGTCCCCAGCTCCCGGAAATCAAAATTCTCTGGAGCAATTATCCTGTACCTGGATTTCTTTTTCCATGAACTCTTCTCTCTAACCATTTTTAGTTATTGCTCTCTCAGCCACCATCTGGCAACTTATGAGATCATCCAGCGTATTTAATAATGTGTGTGGATTATCTGACCCCAGTTTTGTAACTATATGTCCACCCTCCTCTCTAGTTTCTATTTCAAGATTTTCAAGGGCGGTATTATCCACGTTCAGTGCCTCCGAAACGCTCCTGGCATCACTGGATTCTGTTTTTAGTATGGCATTGCATTTCATTCCAATCATATCATCAACCTCGCTTTCTCTGGTTCATACCTCCAGTCCTTAGGTAATTTACCCTCCCTCTTATAGTATTTACTTAACCTGCGGATTTTGGATTCAATTAATTGAAGCCCTCTTTTATTGTGCTTATCCCTACTGTTCCTTTCCAAGTGCTTCCTTAGGTTTACGGCTTTTTTAATTAGATTCTGCAGGTCTTCAGGGGTTTCTGATGCCAGCGTATTCTTTTTTAGGAAATACCCCATCTTCTTCCCAGCAACTTCTTTTACAGACGGAATCCCGTATTGGTCTCTGAGGATTATCCCTATCCTGCTTGGGGAATATCCCTCTTTACCTAATTTAACTATTAATTCCTCAATCTCGCTTTGATCATAAGCTACGAACTCCGGTTTAACCGTTCTTAAGGGACGTTTGGAGCCGGATTTACCTTTCTTTCTTGCATGCATACGGGCCATTTCAATGATGTAATCACGTACTATAATATAACCTGAAAAAATTTTTCTTGGTATGGAATAGACGCGCTGTTCCATCCAGAAAGAGATAGTGGATATCTAAGATATCCCTAGGGAAAAATATTGGAGTCAATGTTTATAAATAAGCTTCTTACCCCCAAAATAAATAAAATTTAACCCATCTGTTCCTTAAATGTTTTATCGATATTACCCAGGAATTCCTCTCTTGCTGTTTTAGGTATTCTGGCTCCGGCAGCAATATCATGACCGCCTCCTTCACCCCCAACCTTCCTGCTCTCCATCCTTAATGCATTACCTAGATGCAGGCCTTTCCTTATTAGGGACCAGTTCGCTCTCCCGGAAATCTTAAGCATTCCCGGATCATCATTATCTATTGCAAACGCCAGAATAGGCTTATCGGGAGGGATTATTTGTGCGCCATACGCCATCCCTGCAATAACCCCGACAATATTTTCATCTATCCCCCCCCCAGAGCCAAAGAAATAAAAATTCTCTCTCTTTTCCACACCCCTCTCCTTCAGTAAACTGATGCCTTCCCTTAACATCCTCCTATGGCTCTGTAGAATATCCTTTGCTTTCAGCCAGTTCTCCCCCCGGTCTCCCAGGCAGACTTTCACACCAATCTCCGGTTGTTTCTGTCTCCCGCAGGCATTCAACAAGGTCGCGAACTCCTTAGCATCCCGTAACTCAGTGCCCTTCTCCTCATTAAGTAGTGTATAAACCTCCCCTATCATCCCCTTAATGATGAATTCAGGGATATTTAAGTCAAGTAGATGTATGTAGAGGGCAGTCATCAATTTCTTTCTTTCCGAGAAATCCAGGTCCACGTAGGTTCGCATGTGTCCATTCACCTCCAAAGGGATTCCTAGGTTTTGAATGAAGGACGCGCAAGCCACATTATCCCCCGTTAACCCGGGAAGCACCGGGTTAGAGCTGTAGGTCAACATATGGGTTAATGGCCTGGATTGTCTTCCAAAAAGCCTTAAGTCCTGTCTTACCTTCAATAGTTTCTGTTTAATACCGTCCTCCATCACTATCCTGTTTAGGGAGTGCAGTTTCCCGTCGGAATCCTGCATATCACCTACCGCCCCCACCACTGCAAGATGAGCCATCCCGGTATTACCCAGGGATTTAGCCACGAAATAGGTCATGCCTGAAGCACTAATCTCCAGGCCGCCGTCATAACCAAAGAAATGAGGGTTCACCTGCCTCTCATACTTCTCCTCCGGGGTGTGGTGATCAACTATATAAAAATCATCTATTCCATTCTCCTTTAACAGAGTGAGGTGACCGGAACCCATGTCGGTAAGGACTATGGTCCTATCGATGTCTTTTATCTCTCCTATTGTGTTGCTGTCCAGCTGCTTCATAGTCCTAAACTCAATGTCTTTACCTAAGCTGGTGAGCAAATCCACCATGATGGCGCAGGAGGTTATTCCGTCCGCATCATGATGACTCACCACCAAGAGATTATCCTCCTTAGCGAGTTTCCTTGAAACACGACAAATCTCATTCCAGAATTCAGGATTTATTTCCATTTCTCTTTATTAACGAATATTAAATATAGACTTAAGCAGTTATAATTAACATGAATATTCTATGGTGTGTGACGGGTGGAGGGCAGTTCCTTACGGAGAGTTACGAATCCATGAAGGGGTTAGCGGAGAAAAACAGGGTTACTCTGGTCTTCTCCAAAGCCGGCTATGAAGTGATACGGATGTATGGCCTCTTAGATGAAGTCAGAAAGAATTTTTCAGAGGTTATCCTGGAGGAGGAGCAGGGTGCGAGTGCTCCGATGGTTGGCAGACTATCAAAAAAGGAGTATGAAAAGGTTATTGTTGCTCCATGCACCGCTAATACGGTGGCAAAGATCGTTTATGGAGTAGCGGATTCTTTAGTCACCAACATTGTTGCTCAAGCCGGAAAGTGCAGAATCCCGGTTTTTATCCTGCCAACCGACGCCGAAAGAATTCAGGAGACAAGGATCCCCTTAAACATTGATTACAAAAAATGCATAGACTGTAGACCGTGTCCCGCCATGGAAAACTGCCCCCAAAATGCCTTCTTTATCTCCGATAGAGTGAGGATAAATCTCCTTAAATGCAACGCATGCAAAAAGTGCATTGGATTCTGTAAATACGAAGCCATAGAATTTGGGGAAGAAGTCTCTATAGAGTGCAGGGAAGTTGATATACTGAATGTAGAACAGATTGCGGTAATGGAAGGGATTCATGTAATCAAGGACATTAGTGAGATCTAGATAAAATGAAATCCCGCATCATCCTTTTTTTCACCTTCTTTGCATTAATCTCCTGGTATTTTTTACCAGATTTTTCACTTAGACCCTATATCCCTTTAATTCCCTTGTTTTTCGCGTTACAAATCCTGTTGAATGACCTCCTTGAATCATATCTAGCCAGTAGACTGAAGACGAAATATTTTAATCTAGTGATTGCGCCTGGGACAGTAATCCATGAGTTTTCCCACGCCTTGATGGCGAAAATAACCGGGTGCAGGATAACAAAGATTTCCTTTTTCAATCCGAAACAAAATGTTTTGGGTTTTGTTGAATACACGCAACCAAGAGATGGGTTTCAGTTGTATAGGAATCTCCTGATTGGTTTTGCTCCCTTCTTCGGCTGTGGGATTTTCCTGATAGCGCTCTTTAATTACCTTGCTCAACAGAACCCTGACATTACTGTAATTAACCCGGGTTTAGTTGAAATCAAGACTCTTGACGGTATCCTCTCTACCCTGCTGTCTGTGTTAAAAAAATTCTTTGAGCAGCTGATTTACCTGAATCTCTCAAGCCCCCTTATACTATTGATTCTCTATTTGGAGTACTCCATCTCACTGGGCTCAGCTCCAAGCTCTAAAGACTTTAAGGATTCATTTCATTCCATCACGAGATATAAACTGCAGACGCTTACCTTAATTCTTCTGTTAACCTCCATTATCTTGTTGACGGGATATCTCCCGGAATTCAGTTTAATGGTTTTGGTGTTTAAGTGGATTATCCTGTTATTGATGATATCCTCCTCGCTTTTATTAATCTCAATACCCCTGGCTTACTTTACTGTGAACACCATGGAGATTCGTGGCATATACAAGATCATCCCTGTTCTATCGTTTATTCTAATTTATTTCTCTATGACTAAACTAAATTTCCCCAGGGAAGTCACATTCATATCTTCCTTAATCTTTTTTCTAGCATCCCTGTTTATCCTCAGGCATCCCGGGTTTTTCATTAAACCTAAATAAAGAAACGTGTTATCTAAATTTATATGTAATAATTAACTTGATATGAAAGATAAGGGTTTTTCGGATACGGTTTTGGAGTACTCTGAGGCTATACCTCATTACCTGAAGGGGTTTCCATCTATACTAAAGGATCAAAGGGATACCCTGGAGGAGATTTACATTCTGTTGGAGGAGAGCAGGGCCGTACACGTCTATGGGAAAGGCAGGTCAGCTAATGCGGCGATAAGCCTTGCATTGAGGTTGAAGCACTTTGGGTATAATGTATGGTTTATCGGTGATGTGGTTAAGGAGAGGATAAGGATGGGGGATCTGGTGATACTGTTCTCCGGCTCAGGCGAAACCTCTGATGTGGTTGATGTGGCTAAAAAAGCTAAGATGGATGACGCTAAGGTAGTGGCTATAACCTCATATAGAGACAGCACGCTTGCCAGGAATTCAGACCTTATTCTTTACCTACCCGGGGGTCTGGAGAAGAGGAAGGGGTGGGATTATTTGGAGGCTCAGCTCACCACAGAGTCGGTTAAGGAATCTATCTTCTATGGCGGCGGGGAATTTGAGACCATAGCTTATTTATTCCAGGAAACGCTGGTCAGTGCCTTAGGCAGATTCAAGAAGATCCCCGAAAGCAAGGTTATATCTGAACACGAGAGGGATTAAGTGGTAAAGGAGTGATATACGACATTAATGTCGGATATAAGGAGTTATCTGAAATGTGCGTGAAAATGAAAAGGAAATATATCATATTATTTGTTATTTTATGTTTTCTGCATGTAGGGATGCAGATTTTTTCCATAATTAGTGCATATAGCTGGGGGATGGCTCATTTTGATAACCCTAATGACAAGTTTGAGCATATGTCAGATATGTGGGGAGCAGTTGCTCATATTTTAACATTCCCTATGCTTACAGTCTTAGATAAAATTGGTTGGCATAAGACAACGATTAGTCAATTACCGTTTATTGGTTATGTTCCATTATTCTTAAACAGTATCATATGGGTATCGGTTATTTTTTTAGTGGCGAACAAAATTATCGTTTTGAAAAGAAAAAATGCACACACTTCAGATAACACAGAGTAAAAAACTACGATTCGCTCCGTCCAAATTCGGCTTCGCCGAACTTATTTTACACCAAGAACGTTGGCAGAAATCACCTGCATCATGTGGCTGAGCCTGTGGCTCAGAAACGTGTCCGAATCTTTGATTCGGCCACATACGCAAAATTGCTTTAGCAATCTTGGTTTTGACTTCCGTCAAAACTCGCCTGAAATAGATGGAATTTATTTGGTTAGGTTAATATCTTATTACTATGGACAGGAAGGAAATCTGTGACAAGATAGCTGAATTGCTAAAGAATCATGGGGCAAAGAAGATAGCTGTTTTCGGTTCTTTTGTTAGGGGGGAAGATTCTCAGAGAGGAAGAGTTTACTTGAGTTTGTTGGAATAGAAAGAGAGTTATCTGAAGTCTTGGGGAGAAAAGTGGATTTACTAACTGAGAAATCTATAAGCCCCTATTTGATTGATTCAATAAAGAAGGAGATGGAGGTAATCTATACATGAAAAAAGACGACATGGTGTATCTGAGGCATATAGTGGATGCAATATTTTGATCGACAAAAATTTGTGCACACAATTTCCTATACTGGAAATTGTTGTATAGACTTTACAAGAAATTCCTGTGAGGAATTTCTGTATGGAAATTGTTCAGAACAATTTCCCATATCCTGCAGCACAAAACCCGAATCAGCGATGAAGTCGCTGATTGGGCACAAAAATTTGCATAGCAATTTTTCTTGTTTTTGTTTGCAAAAATTTTCTTATTTCAAAATCCTTCCCTT
>JAYEKX010000099.1:0-3080 GCA_034716875.1 Candidatus Altarchaeota archaeon
ACTCATCTCCTCGGGTCTAAAGAACAGGGAGGGGCATACGGAGCTCTCCACTGCCCTCTTGAAGATTGCCGGCTTAACCCCTGTTGCCGTGATCTGTGAAATGCTTGATGGCAGGACCCACAAGGCCCTCTCTAGGGAGGATGCTATGTCATATGCAAGGAGAAATAATCTGGGATTTTTGGAGGTGGATGAAATAAAGGAGGCTTACAGAAGATGGCTAAAATAGGCGTTGTTGACACAACCTTTGCAAGGTTTGATATGGCGAGGATTGCCGTGGACGAGATAAAGAAGAGTGTTGGCGGGGTCTCTATCGAGAGAACCACTGTTCCGGGGGTTAAGGATCTTGCGGTTGCGGCGAAGAAGTTGATTGAGGAGCGGCAGTGTGACCTGGTGATGGTGTTTGGTATGCCTGGAAAGGAGGAGGTTGATAAGATGTGTGCTCATGAAGCTTCTTTAGGGATTATTCAGGCTCAGTTGATGACGAACACTCATATTATTGAGGTTTTTGTTCATGAGGATGAGGCTGAATCCGTGAGGGAGTTAGTGGATATTGCCGGGGGCAGGGCGAGGGATCATGCAAAAAATGCGGTGAAACTCCTGTTTCATTCCGATGACCTCGTAAGGGAGGCTGGCTCAGGCAGGAGGCAGGGGGGTGTTGATGTCGGTCCGGTAAGGGTTTAGGATTAATTTTATTGAGGTGTAAACAAAAATGAATGGAAGAATTGGTTTAGGGATTGTGGCGTCTGAGTTCAATTATGATATAACCTATGCTATGGTTGAGTTGGCTAGGGAGCATGCCCGGTTTCTTGAGGTGGATGTGGTGGATGTTATTAAGGTGCCTGGGGTGTTTGACATGCCTCTGGCGGTGAAAAAGCTTATAATGCAGGGTGATGTAGACTGTGTGGTTGTCCTGGGTGTTGTGATTGAGGGGCAGACGGAGCATGACGAGATTGTTATACAGCATGCATCCCGGAAGATTTCGGATTTGTCTGTTGAATATGGTAAACCCGTTGGCTTAGGGATTGCTGGTCCGGGGATGAGCCGGCTGGAGGCGCATCAGAGGGTTGAGTATGCTAAGCGGGCTGTGGAGGCGGCGGTGAAGATGGTTAAGATCCTGGGGAATGTGGGGGAGACTCAAGAAACAACCTCAGGGGGTTCAGAGGCTTCAGGAGATGCGGTTCAGGGATTCTTTAAGGAGTTTGGTTGAAGGGTTTATGGGGGGGGATTAAACCTCTCTTTCAACCACTAAATCAGCGATGCCGAATAAATCCTCTCTGGCCTGTGAGTCCGGGAGTTTCTTAAGGAATTTTTTGGCATCCATTATCAACTCCTCAGCCTTCCTTTTGCAGTACTCTATACTATGACATTCCCTGAAAAACCCCATTGCCTTATCGATATCTGCTCCGGTGTTTACCTCGCTCTTCAGGATTCTGATTAATTCACTCCTCTCCGGTTGCTCTAGGTGCTCCAGAGTCTTTATGACAACCAGACTCTTCTTTCCCTCCACAATATCGCTTCCCACCGGCTTACCTAGATTCTCTTCTTTAGCCATAACCCCTAAGACGTCATCCCATATCTGGAAAGCCAGTCCAATGTTCAGTCCATACAAGGCGAGGGCTTCAATCTCCCTGTCACTTGCTCCCCCCAACATCGCCCCCGACTTTGTTGCTGCCTCAAACAATACTGCAGTCTTCTTCCTGATCATCTCCATGTACTCTTCTTCTGAGACGTCAAACCTCTCCTCAAAGGACATATCCAGTTCCTGACCTTCACAGATCTCTGAGCTGGCTTTTGCCAAAACCTCCTTGATTTTGGGGTTGCAGACCTCAAAAGCCTTAGCAAATAATAGATCCCCCGCTAATATGGCTGTTGGTTCTCCAAAGTTGACGTGGACGGAGGGATTGCCCCTCCTTAATTCATCGTTATCCATTATATCATCATGAACCAGGGTGAATGTATGCACTAACTCCATCGCTACGGCAGTCCTTAAAGCATCGTCTCTTTCACCCCCAACCGCTTCACAGGATAATATACAGAGTAGGGGTCGGATTCTCTTACCCCCTGCATCGGGAAGCTGTCTGGCGGCTTTATAAAGCCTATCAGGTTTCCCTGTAAGAACCTCCTTAATCAGCCGGTTAACCTCCCCCGTAACTGGATTAAATTTATCAAACTCCATTCTTGATATATATTAATAATCAGGGCTTAAATCCTTTGAGGATTTTCTCAGCGTCCCTTAATAAACCGCCCCCCATCCCCAACCTGTTATCTCCGTGTGCCCCGCCCCCAAGCTTTTGTGAGAGATTTTTTGCCAGCTTACCGGCATGAAACCTTGAGTTGGAGGCAACAATAACGTTTACTTTATCACCTGCTGTATTCAGGAGGATTAATAGATGATTCTTTTTGGTGACTGAGTCCTTAGCCGCCTCTGTCAAGGTTTTCATATCCAGGTTTCTTGTTATTTTTTTAACAATCCTTACGTTATCAACAACCACATAATCCTTCCCAAACATCTCCTTTAATCCCTCCCTCAGAACATCCCCTCTCGTTTTCTTCAGGTTTTCAAGGGTTTTTCTGTATTTCTTCCAGAGGTTAAATACCTGCCGGACGGTATTTTCTATCCCAACCACTTTCTGATCCTTTATTGGTTTCTCTACAGAACCTCCAAGCCCCATGATTTCCTCCTCCATCTCCTTACATTCCTTCAGGAACCTCTTGAATGTCTCAGGGAGCTTCTCTATCTGAACAGACAATATAGCTGCGGCATTCGCTACCTCTTCCTTATCCAGTGTCGGTTTCATGCTTTCATTAATGCTTTCACATATCTTTTCATACAGTTTCTTCTCCTCATTTCCATACTCTAAAGCAGCGTTACCTGCCACATACTCCAGCCTGACTACGCCGTCCTGAATCCTTTTAGAGCCTGTAATCCTTATAGCCCCCACATCCCCTGTGTTATTTAGATGCATTCCACCGCAGGCTTCCACATCCCAGTCCCTGATGTTAACCACCCTGATATCTCCCCCCGGGACCACCCCTCCTTGGTAAAGCCTGAAACCGTATTCATTTTCGGCGTCATCTCT
>JAYEKX010000100.1:0-12039 GCA_034716875.1 Candidatus Altarchaeota archaeon
GGGAGAGCAATGAGGAGGGGGGAGCTGGCAGAGAAGCACATAAACGAAGGAGTATTAACTATCGAGGACATTATCAGATTCATCATTTCCCTTGACATACATGAAGCAGGGATTCACTCCACAGGAGGGATCAGACACAGGGATGTGGAGATGTCCCTCCAGAAACTGGCATGGAAGTTAGCTGGATTAGAGAAGTTCGATACAGGGGATTTAGAGGGGGGGAAGGGAGAGAGGGAAGGTTTGAAAGTTACGGATTTCGAGGATGAGAAAGCGGGTAAAGAATCCCATATCCAAACAGAATCTGTAGAAAAAGAGGGAGTGGGGGGTGGGTTAATGCAGATTAAGGAAGAGATGCCTGATTCGCTTAAGCCTTATGCTGACGACATCATAGCTGAGATAGAGAAGCTCTTCAGAGAGATTGATGAACTGTCAGGCAGAGATAGAGAAAAGATTCCTTCACCCCGGGAATTAATTGATTTAGGGCTCAAATACAGGGTTTTAGATAATTACAGGAACATTACTTCAAAGCCAGGAAACATAAAAGAATCGCAGTGGATAGCAAAAAACTTCCTGTATGACATAAGTATATTAAGGACATTGGTTGAAGCCGCAAATACGGGAGATTTAACACCAGACAAGATCAAAAGGATTCTGGAGTTGGAAATGGGGGCGGGAGATAGATTAAGTCCCCTGAAATCATGGACTGCAGGTAATAACGAATTTAGGGGGTATGTAGGCATAGACAGGAACCCCTCCCTAATAAAAGAGGCAGGAACCTTAGCAGAAAATATAGGGCTGGATGAAGAAATATTCCGGATAAAACAAGGTGATCCCCTCAAGTTAGATGATACACCCAGCGGGGAGAAATACCAGATCATCACCCACCTCAGGATAAATGCAAGTGAATGGCAAACAGAGGCGCTTAGATGCAGCATACCCCTTGACCATAAAAAGGTGGAGAACCTGTTTAATGTCTCCCGGTTACTGGATGATAAAAGCAGTAGACTCATGCTTGACTACGGAAAAATCGGGCGTCTGTTTAAAAACATCTCCCGGTTACTGGATGAAGACGGGGTTTATGTGATAAGTTTAGATGAGAAAGAGATCGAGGCTAATCAAGCATTGGGGGAGTTAAACCGTATTCTGGAGGCTGCCGGCAATTATATCAGAAACACCTCCACATACCTCTATATGGGGCCTTACATCGAGAAGGTTTTTATTCTTAATCAGGAAGACGTCAAGAAATTAGCTGACGAATTCACTCAAACAGATGAATTCTACATTAAAGAAGAAACACCAGTCAAAGCACATAAAGAAGAACCCCTCAATGATGAAGAAAAAGAAGTTATTTGGGTTATGGGCAACGCAGCTATTAGCGCGAGAGTCAAGGAAAAACAATTGGTTGACCTTAAGGATTCACCTAAAAAGGTTATTAACTCACTCAGCAAGAAGGGATTGATAGAACCTGTTGGAAAGAAGTATCGTATAACCCCTAAAGGAGCTGATGTCTATGACATCCTGATAGAAGAAATGCTGGAGAGAATTAAGGCTGAACAGAAATGGTCCAACACATTGGAAAGAAGGCTTGGAGAAGAGCCAGACTCAGAAGAGTATAGACGCTCTATTGCAAAACGCTTTACTTTGCCAGCAGAATCAACAGAAGAAACCGATTCTGTAAAATCAGGAGCTGAGGAGGGTGAAGGAAAACCCGATATCCAGCGAACTGAATCCAAAGGAGATTCTGGCAACGAAGATGCTAAAAAAGAAAACGAAGACGGGAAAGGTGGGGAAGAGAGGGAGAAACCACATAATGTGAGGAAGGCTGACGTCAACAATAATTTAGATGTAACTGGAACTGAAACAGTAGATGCCACCTCCCCAAGGAATTTGAATCGGGATAACTTAATGAGAAAGGTTGAGGAATGGAGAAACAGACAAGAGGAGAGGGAGGATAATGGTAAAGTAAACGAGATTCAACCACCTGAATCAGGATGGACAACCACCACCCCAAATGCTTACCCCATACCACAGAGATATCCTGAAACCGTGAAGCCTGAAATCCCATTGACGGAAGTGGGTGAATCATCAGGCAGATCAAATCAGATACCGCCATCACCCGGAAATCCCCTAATCCCCAGATCAGGCTCAGGAATTGTGGATGAGAGGGTTTCATCGTTAGATAATAGAGACCCCGCATATTCTGAACCCGGAACTGAAAAGATAGACGCCACCAGTGGAGGGGTGAGCGATAAAATCACATGGGCTAGGGGGTTAATTAAGAAGAACACAGGGAACGGTAATGGTAGAGTAAACACGGTTCAATCAACCAAATTCAGTGGTGTACAAGCAGAATCCATTGACCCAACCCCAGAATATTCTGAAGCCCCCACTGAGACCTCCGATTCCCCTAACATCAACTGGAGAAACACTGATTCTGAAGTGAATGAAAACCCGCTAAACCCCAAGGCAATAGAATCTATACTTAGAGACGCAGGCATAGCCCTGAATGATATTATAAAACTAGATCCCAGAGAATCAGAACTAACGAAATGGGATATAACAAATATTAATAAATTTATAGACTCAACATGGAGGGTAATCACATCATCATATACTGAAAAATCGGGATATATCTCACAAACAGGCGTTTCTCCGCTGGGGGATGATTCTGAAACTAAACAGGTCATGAACAGCTCGGCAAACAACGGGGTTGAAAAAACAGGTGAACACCCTGAGAGAGATTCAGATAAAGAAATCGAGAAAGGAAGAGAAAAATCATCAAAAGCTGAACAACAAGATATCTTACCCAGTGAAGAACCCATAACAGTAGAAAAGATAAATGAGATAATAACGAAACAACAGCTTAAGGCGACAGATGAAGAAATAGAGAGAGTAAGGAAGCAGACGAGAGAGATGGGAGTATCAGATGTGAAAAAGGGTATGACCAAAGAATTAAGTGATGCAAAACATAAATTGATGGATGAGTTGATGAGGGAAGGAGTTCCCTTGCTAATCGCTGATAGATTCTCCAGTCGCTTTGTGCGCACAGTTTACTATGCAGACCGTCCTGAGCCCTTAACGCCCTCCACCCCAAGCATCAAGGAAATCGCCAGACTTCTTCTCTGTGAAAAAGATATCCTGAACAGGATAGGATATAACGATGATGCAGTCTCTTTCATCTTATCCAAAGCCTCTCCGAGAGATATAATAGAGATGCTGTCAAACGGGGTTTCTAGACGTGCAATTAATATAGGAATGCGCTATACGGACCCGATAAACAAGGCCTATGAACTTGAAGGGAATATCAAACTATTGAAAAAGAAGTATGATTATGTCATAGTCCAGCAAGCATTCACTGCGAAAGACCCATCCAGGAAGGCAGAGGAACTAGTTCTAGAAAAAGCATTTGAACTTGGTAAAAAACATATAGAACTGGAAGGATCTCATGAATCTATAGAAGCACTCCTGGTAAGTGCGGGATTGAAGGAGAGAGGATTAAGGGATCATCTCGTCTCTGAGTTTATAGAGAAAGGTTACGATGAAAAATTAAAAGGATTCATCAAAGAAGCCGAGGAGATTAAGAAGGAGGTTAAAGAGGTATGGAGTAAAGATATATGGATTAGTGACGCTGGAAAACTAGCCATCCAATATACTAAGACATGGAGGCAGGAGTTGGAGAATGTGAAAGGGAATTATGACATCCTCTTGGGGAAGATCATAGAAGAGGAAGCCATTTTAGAATATTTCCGCGGTCGTATTAAGGAATTACACAAGGAAATTCTAAACCCGGTAGTGTTTCATAGACTCAACAATGATATACTGACTGGATTCAAGATTAAGGATGTAGAGAAAAAGATTAAACTATTCGCAAAGTATTTCAATAAACTTCCCAAACCACTTAACGAAAAACTTAAGGGGGAGATGGATGGATTAATCTACCAGACTATCCCAGATCTCGGAATTGAAGTACCTCGGCTTGAAATAAAGAATGTGGAAGATTATCTGAAGAGGATTCAGGGGATATATGAACAGTATTTAGGTAAACCAATCGAAAGAGCCCCCGCTCTGATAGAAACCGGGGATGAAACACCCACCCGGAATACCGGAGGAGATTCAAACAAAAAAGAAGCTACGCAAGATCCTAAGAATACAGAGTCATCAACTTACGCGAGAAAAGCGGACAACCTCGACACTACAGGATATTCCGAAACCAAGCAGTCTACGAGCAACCCAGGAGATAAAGAAATCGATGAGATATATGGAGTATACCCTGAAAGTCAACCAGCCGACTTCTATAACCCCCCCAGTGGATTGCCAGTAAACCCTGACGACCTGAATCCCGCAATGATAGAGGCAGGTGAAATCCAGGCTAACATCAGGAAATCAACGGGAGCATCACCCCAGATTAAAGAGAATATCGTCAACCTCGGGAGATTAAACAATAACTACTTCAAACCAGTTCTGAAATCAATAGACAACACCGGTGAAGGCACAGGCAACCTCCATTCTCAAACCACCCCACAAGAACCTGAATCAAAGACTGACTTAGGAATAAACCCCCTGATTCTGGAAGCGATCACAGACCTCTGGAACGCACAAAAGAAATTACGGGCGATCACGTCAACAACACCCGCGGAAGAAAAAACACAAGCTATTGAAGAATTCCTTAAAGCAATGGAGAAACTGAAAAGCTACATCCCCGACATCCACACCATGGAAAAGATTCTGGAAGCGGGAATGGAACTGCTGAAAATTAAATCAACAACATCAGCAGAAGAAAAAAGAAACGCCATCAAAAAATACCTTGAAATATCAAAGGAACTGAAAGGCTACATCCCCCCAGGCATATGGACCCCATCAACAAAACCCATAGAACTTGAATCACCCCCACACACCGACTCCGCCGGGGAAGAACCATCATTCCAAGACATGATGGAGGAACTTAAAGCAAAGGATGAAAAAGCTTTTAAGGGAACAATGTCACCTAAAGAGGAGGATGAAGAACCAGCATAATCAAAAAAAAGATGAATAAAAAAAGACACATCATAAAAAAGGTGATGAAGTCCGGGAATGCGGGCAGCGTCTATGTACCCAAAGACTGGATAGACCAGATGGTGGTAATCCGGTTGTTTAGTGTGAACGCCATGATACTGGAGGCCCTATCACCCCACATAAAAGATATACTGGGTATATACCTCCATGGGCCTTATGCGAGAGGGGAGGGTAGCCCGGACTCGGACATAGATGTGTTCATAGTAACAAACAGAGAGATACCCCTGAAGAAAACACAGGGGATGAATATTGAGGCAGTCAATATGGATGAAGTGGAGGAGTATGTGCAGGATAATCCGGTGGAATTCCACCACATGATCAAAGAAGCAGTGCCGGTGATGAACGAGTCACTCCTGGAGGAGTTAAGGAGTTATGAATTGAACCGGGAGATGATTGAGGGATACTACAGGGATGTTGAAAAAACCCTGAGCCTGGCTAGAGAGCTCGAGCTCGATAAAGACCATTCAGGAGCAATATACTCACTGATCCTCAGGCTGAAAGGCATGTACAGCATACAGCTCGGGAAGGAGGAGTACAGCCAGGAAGGCCTGGAAGACTGCATAGTCGATAAAGGATTGAGCAGGGAGAAATTCAGGAAACTATACGAAGTATATGAAGCCAGGAAAGAGGAGAAACAACCCCAATACGAAACAACACTACGGGATGTCAGAAAACTGCATAGGATAGCGGAAGACATGCTGGAGGAAGCTTAAACATGAACAGGAAAAAACACATCATAAAAAAGGTGATGAAGTCCGGGAATGCGGGCAGCGTCTATGTACCCAAAGACTGGATAGACCAGATGGTGGTAATCCGGTTGTTTAGTGTGAACGCCATGATACTGGAGGCCCTATCACCCCACATAAAAGATATACTGGGTATATACCTCCATGGGCCTTATGCGAGAGGGGAGGGTAGCCCGGACTCGGACATAGATGTGTTCATAGTAACAAACAGAGAGATACCCCTGAAGAAAACACAGGGGATGAATATTGAGGCAGTCAATATGGATGAAGTGGAGGAGTATGTGCAGGATAATCCGGTGGAATTCCACCACATGATCAAAGAAGCAGTGCCGGTGATGAACGAGTCACTCCTGGAGGAGTTAAGGAGTTATGAATTGAACCGGGAGATGATTGAGGGATACTACAGGGATGTTGAAAAAACCCTGAGCCTGGCTAGAGAGCTCGAGCTCGATAAAGACCATTCAGGAGCAATATACTCACTGATCCTCAGGCTGAAAGGCATGTACAGCATACAGCTCGGGAAGGAGGAGTACAGCCAGGAAGGCCTGGAAGACTGCATAGTCGATAAAGGATTGAGCAGGGAGAAATTCAGGAAGCTATATGAGGTATATGAAGCCAGGAAAGAGGAGAAGCAACCCCAATACGAAACAACACTACGGGATGTCAGAAAACTACGCAGGATAGCGGAAGACATGCTGGAGGAAGAAAGGAAGATTGGGGAGTATTCCCCT
This sequence comes from Candidatus Altarchaeota archaeon, assembly GCA_034716875.1. Lineage (GTDB taxonomy): Archaea > Altiarchaeota > Altiarchaeia > IMC4 > QMZM01 > QMZG01. Next base: position 6,530 of record JAYEKX010000100.1, read on the forward strand.
AAATAGAGTTCAATTACCCCTATATTTTTCATATATGTATTTATCTATAGAAACCACATAAATTTTTTATAAAGGAAGAAAAAAATGTTTGCCCTAGAGGATATGGCCGGAGCGGTTGCAGGAGCTGTAGTTGTATTATTCACCCTGATGATCGGCAGCGGCATCGGGGAGGAAGTGGCAAGCTTTCTCTTCGGGAGGATAAAAGGCAGGATGACGCAGATAATCTACCTGCTCTTGTTCATGCCCCTGTTCGTTTTAGGCGGCTACGCAAACATTTACCTACAGATACCCCAAACCCTGCCAAGCACGGCACTATTCTTTGGTCTATGGGGGGTCTTCACAGTATTCACATCCAGATTCATCCTCCACCTCGGAAGCAAGGCCTTAGGGATAAGATACATCAGACGCAAGAAAACACACGTCAACGGCAAGGAATTAATTAAACACCTGAAGGAGAAGAAACTGCAGGACAACGAAATCAGACAGATACTATATAAAAGCTGTGACTCGGAAAGGAAAGCACAGAAGATATTTGAAGGCGGCTCCGAATGGGTTAACATAGACCCGGAAGCCCTCTGCTATGAACTAAGCAAGAGAGGGTTTAACGTCCATGAAGTGATGAAAATCCTCAAGGAAATCCTGAGGATGAACCCTGAAGAATCCGCAAACGTCTGGAGGAATGCAAGCGTTTAAATCAATTAGCCGACTTCCTCTTAGACCTCTGGATGAAAGAGACGAGAACCAGTAAAAGAACAGCAGCCACTATCAAAATCATTTCAGTTTCTGAACCCTCCTCTCTTGAACTAACCCGTGACAAAATATTTTTGGTGATGAAGCCACATGATTCAAGCAGACTCTCCCGGTTTAGAGTTATGGAATTATAGATGTTGGCGAGGGAATGACGGTAATTACTCACTATAGAGGAGTTCCCTCCACCTTTAACGTTACGATAAGCCTCCTTCATCTTCTCTATAAGCATTGACTCCATGCGGAGGTAGCTACCTGCATCATCGGGTGAGAAGGAATCAACACTCCCCTCCAGATAATTTGAGGACTCAGACAGGAGATGTGAAATCTCCCTGGAATCATTTACCACCAGCCCCAGGGAGGGATCACGGATGTTGTCCGCCAAAGAGTTATAGTACCGGGAGAAATCCCTCAACTGCACCACGCCCCCCCTCCCAAAGTTTTTATGTATAATGTCTGCAGCAACGAATGCAATCAATGTTTCATTATCCGTCACCGGATGTAAATCATCATCCACTAAAAGAGACCCGCTATACACCAGGGTTTTAGAATACTCAATCCAGTAATAAGTCCTGTTTTGATACCCCAGAGGGGTTATATTAGCGATGAGCTCATCATAACCCTTGAATTCATATGCCTTATCCCGCACCCCCTGAGGGATAGAGAATGCTGTGGTGATGCATACGAAGCAGGTTACATAGATTATTACGTTCTTTTTCATTCCCATCAACTGTTAATTAGAAATTAAGTAATATTATTATATGAAGTTGAAAACAAATCAAGGGTTCCTTCCGATTCCTGGAGCAGGCTTTAAACATCACCCAGAATCCAAGAAAAAAATTAGTTGAAATTAACAGCTACGTAACCTATAGAAACCCTACACTACCCTAAATATTTATTTCAGGAAGACAAAGAATGTGAGGAGCGTCCAAACCACCAGAAACAACACTAATCCGGCAAACATCATGACATCCCTCTGACTTATATCTTCCTTAAGTTGTATTTTCATTTCTTTTTTTATTTTATTTATATATTGTAATATAAAAACTAATAAGGGTTTTTTGTAGGTTGTACAGGGGAAATTGATGGCTAAAATAAATAAACCCACCGACCTGTTGATCAGGGAAACCGCATTGAAACTAATTATGGAGGTCTACAGAGCCATGCAGATGAATAAACCAGTCTCAGGTTATAAGATAGCTAAGAAATTAAATCTGGATAATCCATTAATCTATGACTACCTGAACAGATGGAAGAAACAAGGGCTTCTATGTTATTCCAAGGAAAACCAAACCTTCTACCTGAACCCGGACTTCTTTGAATTCAGGGGAGACTCCCTCTCCTTCACAATAGATAGTATAGTCATCACCCTGGAAAAAAAAGACGGGGGAGTAAGGTGAACTTACTAAGTTTAGTTAACTGCTATGTATTTAAAGGAGTTTAACAGTATAATAAATAATAGAGGAATCAACACGAAAAATTCATGTAAAGATGGATAAAGAATCAGGAATGAAGATAGGGAAGGGGGGACTGCAGCTGGGCAAGAAGATGCCAGATTATGAAATCCCGCTGGACAAAATCGTGTATATACTCAACCTATATATATTAGTGTATCTGACAAGCTGTATCTACGCCATATCCAGCACCCCATCCATAGCCTCCCTAATCTAAAGAAAACCAGGGTATATTTATATATCCTCCTAAATATAACCATCATAATATTAAAATAAGGTGAAAAAAATGAGTAAATACGGTATATTGAAGGCTTTAACAGATAAAAAGTTAAAGATTATGTTTATATTAGGTGTTTTACTTCTGACGAATCTCGGGATGGTTTTCGGATCACCAGCAGGAGATGCGGATATTGTGAAACTAAAGCTGGCGTGTCTGATATGCAGGATCCTTACATTATTCCTCTTCGTCGCCGGAGCCATAGCCGCATTAGTGATAGTTATCGCCGGAATACGGTGGGTGGGCTCAGGCGAAGACCCGGGCGCAAGAACAGCCGCAAAAAGCTCCGTGGTAAGCGCTCTTGTAGGACTGATAATCATCGTACTCGCAGTATACCTGGTAACATGGCTCGTAACCTCCTTCGGCGTTATGAAAGAGGTTAGACTAACCCAATGGCTCATGAATGGGTGCGGAAATGAAGGTGATGCAGGTACTATCTGTGGTTCCGAAACTTATGAGGAGTATACAGGGGGTACAGGTTAAATATGAAAAAAATGGATAAATACACTATATTGAAGGCTTTAACAGATAAAAAGCTAAAGATTATGTTGATGTTGGGTGTTTTACTTCTGGTGAATCTCGTGATGGTTTTCGGATCACCAGCAGAAGATGCGGGTCTTGTGAAACTAAAGCTGGCGTGTCTGATATGCAGGATCATGACATTATTCCTCTTCGTCGCCGGAGCCATAGCCGCATTAGTGATAGTTATCGCCGGAATACGGTGGGTGGGCTCAGGTGAAGACCCAGGCGCAAGAACAGCCGCAAAAAGCTCCGTGGTAAGCGCTCTTGTAGGACTGATAATCATCGTACTCGCAGTATATCTGGTAACATGGCTCGTAAGCTCATTCGGCGTCATGTCATATGTTGACCTAACTGACTGGCTCATGAATGGATGCGACACTATCTGTAACGCCGAAAGTATAGATGACATTTGATGATATTTTTTTTTAAGTCTCCATAATCCAGCAACTTGTGAAGATAAATCAGGCGTGTCTGACATACATGCCGCAGTATACCGGGTAACATGGCTCGTAAGTTCGTTTGGAGTCATGCACGAGGTTAAACTAACTAAATGGTTGTGAAAGGATGCGAAAGTGAAGGTGAGACTACGACTATCTGCGTGGCCACAAGTATAAGTGAGTATAAAGCAGGTAATCCCTAATCCAACTAATATAGGATATAACAGTAGTTCCGAATAACACCCTCAGAACTACAAAAAACATCATCTCTTGATGATGTTCATGTTGTTTTTTGCGCTGTATTTTACAGCACAACCCCTCATTTCGTTATCTATTTATCGCATATGTACATAAATATGCCTTCTTGGGATTTTGAAAGCATACACTCTTATGTTGTTGATTATGCTTCCGTACTTACACACATTGAAAGCAGCCATCTTTCGTAGCTCTTTCTCACCATCCGGGTTGTGATCGAGGGTTTGTATTTTTTACAACTGGCAACAAGTATCTTTATTAAGTCAAAGTCATGCAGGAGATTTATCAGCACCCATAGGTTGTATAGGCAAATGAGAAAGACCCCTTAGGTCTTTACTCAGACAAAACTGGAGGTCTTGCTGATCGCTAGCAACGAATACATGATTCTCACTGTGAAGCTCTTGGAGCATGTATTTGCCGGGAAGTCCCCTTTCATTCTGTATCCTGTTTCAATACCCCAACGTTTTTTATATAGCTTATGTATCTTCTTTGGTGATGCATTCATGTTTGTAACCCATGCATACCACATTCTTTTCCTGCTGTTTTTCTTTCTGGCATAAACAGCCATCAAGGTAGTTTCTGCCTTCTTGTTAATTGTCCATGGTGCCCGATAGCCTCGTCAAGAAAAAATCGCTTTAGAAGCGATTTTTTGTGCAACAAATTTTTTCGAAAAAATTTGTGCACAGAAATTCCTCAAAGGAATTTTTTGTGTCATAAAAAATCCTCGAAGGATTTTTTGATGATCCTTGTTAGCTCGCTTTAGTTGGCGGTTAAGTTTCTTGCTCTTATCTGCCCGTATGATGTATTTCACCTTTAGTTTCTTCAGCCTCTCAACAACCTCTGCTTCGTAAAAACCACCATCAAGCAATACCACCCTGATCTTTACATATTTTTCTACCTTTCTTATCAGATGCTCAACTATGCAGGCATTCTCCATACCCCTCTTAAAGGGCACCTCCGCAAGAGTAAACCTGCAGCCATGCATAACTATGTCAATAGTCGCTATTCGAAAGGCGTAACATGTACCTCTTTCCGGTTTCGTACCTACGACTCCTTCATCACCCTTGTCTCCATAGTACCTGTCATCGTGAAAGTCAATAGCAAGCGTAACTGACCCCCAGAGCATCCGCTGTTTACGCAATTGCAACAACGTTACATCCAGGATATTATCAAATCCTCCCTTCACCTCCTTCCAGTCCAGTTCCTTAACCGCGTTGAATACTGTATCTGCAGAAGGTAAACGAAACTTATCCTTCGCTATGGCCTCAGCCGATGTGTTATCCAAAGCAGCTAAAACCAAGAGCGTCAAATGCTGAACTTGCGTGAACTTCGCCAGAGGGCTCAGGTTCAGGTTAATATGCTTATTCAGTAGTTTCGTTATCCACTTATATACTCGTTTTTCTATATCATTATGGGACTTCATCGTTTCTCAATTATCTATGAAGTCCCTTCAGGTTAATTAATGTTACGGTTTCCGTTCGGAACTACTGTTGTAATAGAAACGTTAATAAGGCATAACGTCAAATAGTAATATGGATAAACACAAAGGTATTCAGGTAGATAGAAGATTTAAGGCCCTGTTGATTATAGGTGTTTTACTTCTACTGAGTGCCGGAATGGCTTTTGGAGCAGCAGATCCGGAGCTTGTGAAATACAAGCTGGCATGCTTAATCTGCCGTATCATGAACATGTTCCTCTTCGTCGCCGGAGCCATAGCCGCATTAGTGATAGTTATCGCCGGAATACGGTGGGTGGGCTCAGGCGAAGACCCGGGCGCAAGAACAGCCGCAAAAAGCTCCGTGGTAAGCGCTCTTGTAG
>JAYEKX010000101.1:0-11829 GCA_034716875.1 Candidatus Altarchaeota archaeon
AGGTTGAAGTATAAAAAAAAATGTATAAGATATTGTTGATGGGTAATCCAAACGTTGGAAAGAGCGTTGTATTCACAAGGCTTACCGGGGCGAATGTTGTGGTCTCCAACTACCCCGGAACTACGGTGGATTACACAAAAGGCTATATGAAGATAAGGGGTGAGGAGGCTGAGGTGATTGATGTTCCAGGCACATTCTCTCTGGAGCCTAAGGATGTGGCCGAAAAAATAGCCCTGAAGATGTTGAGGGAGGAGAAACCGGATGTTGTTATATCCGTGATAGATGCTACTAAACTGGAGAGGGGTCTTTATCTGGCATTCGAGTTAATGGAGAAATTCAATTACCCCTTAATCATCGACCTGAATATGTGGGATATATCAGCCAGCAAGGGGGTTGAGATAAACCTGAATAAATTAAGGGAAATCCTAAAGATTCCGGTGATTCCAACCGTGGCTATCTCCGGGGAGGGGATTAAGGAGTTGGCGGATATAGAGAGAATCAGAAAAGCAATAATGAACCAGAAAAAGAAGCCTATGGCACAGCATTTAGGTGATATTTTGGAGAGGATAGATGAGGTGGGTGGATAAAATGCCATCAAGAAGGGAAACGGTTTTATTAACCCTGTTGGATCTCTATCGGGAATTCAGCAGGTCTATACAACTTAAGGAGCTGGTAAATGCCACGAATCTTGGCAGGGATATAGTCAGAAGGGAACTTGAGGTTTTGAAGTGTCTCGAGTTGATCGAGACTCGTCATGGCACGAAGGGGGGTTATATCCCCACGATACATGCCACTTAAATCATATGAGGTTTGACTATGGAGGATAAAAACAGAATGGTTGAATTAAACTGTCGCGCCCAGTTTACATGCGGGTGCGGGATGCGGCACTACGTGCCTTACCCCCACTTAAATCATATGAGGTTTGACTATGGAAGATAAAAACAGAATGGTTGAATTAACGCCTGAGGAGAGATGGGGTTACCTGGATAAATTAGCGGATAAGGTTGTCACGCTCAAGAAGAGGAGGCTTAGTTTAAAGGACGCTATTGGTGATTTAACCATAAGGCCTTTGACTGGGATACCTATTGCTTTAGGTATACTATTTTCGGTCTGGATGTTTTTCGGCTCATTCGCGGGATTCTTTACGGACGGGTTCATGGTTCCTTTATTTGACGATCATTTTTTACCTTGGATCCAGGAGGCGTTCCCGGCTGAACCCGCATGGCTTTATGCCCTGCTGGTGGGAACCCCTGGAGCCGACAATTGTTTTGAGGCGTTCGGTGTTTTAACCACCGGCTTGTTTGTTCCTTTCGGAGTGGTTTTATGGGCGATAATACCGCTCTATCTAGCTATAGCATTGTTGGAGGATATAGGTTATCTACCGAGGTTGGCGGTTTTGATAGATAACGTATTGCATAAAATAGGTTTGCACGGCTTCGCTATTGTTCCAACTGTACTTTCATTTGGATGCAATATCCCCGGGGTGACGGCAGCGAGGATCCTTGAGACAAAGAAGGAGCGATTCATGATGATGGTTATCTTAGCCATCTTTATCCCCTGCGGGGCCCAGATAGGTATTATGGAGGAAACCATTGCCGGGGAATACGGGGACTGGCTGGTGTTTGCCATAATAGGTTACCTGCTCTTTGGTTATTTCGTTACGGGATGGGTTCTGAATAAAATAATCCCCGGTAAATCCCCTGAGATATTAATAGATATCCCGCCGTACCAGAAACCCACGTGGAGGAATCTACTCATGAAGACCTGGATGAGGGTTAAATGCTTTCTGATACATGCTGTTCCATTCGTTATCCTGGGTTCATTACTGGTTAATGTCCTCTATATAGTGGGTATAGACGATGGAGGTCTGATCCTCGTTGATTTTGAGGAAACCGATAAGTCAGTTATGGGCAGGTTATCTATAGCGTTGGAACCCCTCTTAGCGGGATGGTTCGGCGTTCCCAAGGAAACGATTCTGCCTTTAGTTACTGCGTTTTTACGAAAGGATCTGGCGGTAGCTCAATTATCTGTAATTGAGATGTCCATCTACCAGTTATTCACTTCAGTGGTTTTGATTTCCATCTATTTCCCTTGCGTAGCAACCTTTATGATGCTGTGGAAAGAGCTGGGGTTTATAGGTACGCTGAAGTCTGTCGGCATTTTATTGGTTGTTACCTTCGTATTCGGTGGATTACTACATGGATTATGGATTTTAATGGGGGTTGCCTAAAATGAGTGTTGAAACAAAATATACCTTGGGACAGTATTATTTCGGGATTTTATCCCTGTTTATAATAGGGTTCGGAATCATGGAGTTGTTATTCCTCTTTACCGGCGGGGAGTTTAGTTACGGAATTCTTCAGATACCTCCGGCGATAATGAGGGGTATAGTAATTGCTTCAATAGGCGTCTTCATGCTAGCCGGGGCGTTGAAGCTGAAATCAATTAATGGTTTAGCGTTAATAACCCTAGCCTGCATTATGCTCTGGATCTTTGCAGCTAATGATCTATTTGAGACGGCGACTGGCTCGATCCTCCCTGATGAAGAAGCTGAGGATGCGGGATGGTTTAACACCTGGGAGGGCTTTTTGGGGGTATGGGGGGGTCCGTATAACCCCTGCGTTATCCTGCTGCCATTTACATTACCTGTTTTCTTTTATAGCAGGAATTATAGGGAGGATCTAAGGGTTTTTGAGCGTTAATGAGGTGTAACAAAATGAGGTTATTGAATGAGGTGGAAGCCAGAACGAAAGTAACTGTTAAACGGATTGATGGCGGCCCGGACATAAAAAAACATTTAGGGGATTTGGGGGTTGCTGAGGGGGTTGAGCTTACTGTATTAGCCACTCAGGCACAGCATGAACATAGGGGGCCTATCTCTCTAGAGATAGCTGGTGGAGAGATAATCCTTGCTCAGGGGATGGCGGATAAGATATATGTGGGGGCGGAGGATACATTGATGCCTCTCTTAAAACTGGAGAAGGGTGATGAGGGAACTGTTGAATCCATTGAGGGTGGAAAGGATTTTAAAAATTGGCTTTCTGAATTGGGTATTGATGAGGGAACTGAGGTAAGGTTCCTGAGGCATGTCCCAGATGACACACTTATATTTAAAGTAGATAACAAGGAAATAAGGTTGGGTGAGGGTGAAGCCTCGAAGGTCTTTGCAGAGTATGGGGGACAATTTATCCAGATCAACTATCTGCGGGAGGGGGAAAAGACTGAAATAACCAAGGTTATTGGCGGGGTAGGGATCAGGGAAAAATTGAGGGAACTGGGGGTTGAAGAAGGAACAGAGATTGTTTTAACCGGGAGAGAGGAACGAACGCATATTCCTGTAAGAGGAAATTATGTTCAGGCTGAAATAGGGGATCATCTTATATCAATAGGTCATGGTATGACAGAAAAGATTTGGGTAGACGTCGGTTAATAGGAATACTTTCTCAGGATTATAGGGGGGGTCCTTCTGTGTTCAGTCTATTTTTCGGGAGTATTAACGTTTAGTTGAAACGAGGATGGTGAATAGAGAATCTTATGTGGACGGTATCGTGTTATTCGGAATTTTCTTGATAATGGCGATAGAAAGCGTGAATGCGGGGTGTGTTGGCAGCACTATAGAGTTTGGCTGTGGGGATACGGTAACAGAAAGTTGCAGGTTTAATGAGAATCTGAACTGCTCGACAGGACATGGTCTGTTTATAGGAGCAGATGCTGTTACAATTGACGGCAACGGATATACAATAACGGGCACCTGCAGCAATGAAGGAATCCATAACGAGGGTTATAACAGGGTGACTATAGAAAATCTGAATATTGAGGGATTTTGTTTCGGGATTTATTTTAAAGACGTTGGTGATAGCAATATACATGAGAATAATATAAGCTATAGTGTCGGGAGTGGTGTATGGTTATTTGCATCCTCCCATAATCAGATAATAAACAACAATATTGATCAGGGTGATGATGGCCATGGAATTTTAATCTCTAATTCTGCAAACAACAACAGCGTAGAGCGGAATAACATAACAACGGTTAATGGTATGGGTATATCTATAGACAACTCGGAGGGAAACGAATTTTATTCCAATTATGTTTGTAACAACGCACGCGGCGATATAATGGTAGATCCCAACTCTCCTGGAAACACCGGCGAGGAGAATACCTGTGATACGACAGACAACTACGGGGATGCAACCAATGGGGGCCCCTGTACTTATTCCTGCCCGTCATGCCTGGATGAAACCCCCTATAGTGAATGCTCAGTAAATAAACCAAAATACTGTGACAATGGAATCTTAACTGATAATTGCAGTAGATGTGGATGTGCACAGGGATATGAATGCAACAGGACATCAGGTTTTTGTTACGTTCTAAAACCAAAATACTGCGGTAATGTGAATAATCATGGGTGTGTGTCCAACATAAATTCTTCAAAAATATTTACCTGTGGGGTTATAGTAACAGAAAGCTGTACATTTAATGAAAATCTGAACTGCTCAACAGGACATGGCTTGGTTGTAGGTGCAGACGGCATTGTTATTAACGGAAATGGTCATGTATTAGATGGTCTTGCTCCGACTGGATGCTCCGACTGGACTGACCCGGATTCCGACCACATAGGAATCTATAATTTCGAGCACGACAATGTGGTGGTAACGAACCTAAAGATCAAGAACTTCTGCAAGGGAATTTATCTCAAGGGTACAACTTCAGATTCCTGCAGTAACTGTCTCATAGAAGAATGTGAGGTGTACTACAACGGCAATCCCAGTACAGAAACAAACGACATGGGAATGTTTATGTGTTATGTCGAAAACTCCATAATAACGAGTAATAAGGTTCATCATAATACCGGGGCGGGTGATGGTTGCCAAGATGGAGGCGCTGGTATCTTTTTCTATGGAGGAGGCTACAATACAGTAACTGAGAATGTTGTTTACGACAATAAAAAATCAGGTATTTTCACCAAAATGAAATCCAGGCATAATAACATATCCTATAACAAGGTAGATGGTAACGGCCAGGGCGGAATCGTACTGCGATGTAAATTATCCAGCTTCTTTATGATCGAACACAACACGGTAACAGATAACAGGGGACCGGGGATTTATGTGGGCGGTGCCAGTAATACCCTCAAGTATAACACTGTAACTGATAACAGGAACGGTTCCACCTATACCGGTGATGCGTCTGTCGCCAACGGGATTCGTATCTCCAGGGAGGCAGATAATACTACTTTAATTTCAAATAATGTTACCGGAAATGATGATACGGATTTATATGTGAGGGAGGGACTTACCGGAACTACCAGCTATAATAACACCTACAGTACATCTTTCAAAAGGGTCGAGGGAAAGAAAATGGCATCCTTCAGAAATGAGGAGGTGGATAAACGAGAGAAACCGGAACCTGGATTTTTAGCATCTGCAGGAGCTCCTTTAATAGCCACATTAATGGTACTTATAGTCCTTGGAGTTATGGGGTATGGGTATCTACGAAAATGAGGAAGAAATGGAACCTATTCTAAATAATTTAATGATTCTGGGGCTGATGTTAGGAATTACGAAATTTTCACTTAAAGCTGCTCTTGGATGCGGTTTTGCGGCACTGAGTAAACGAGAGATCCTGGTGATTGCCTCAGTATATCTTGTTTTAGCACTAATAATCGGTGTCTTGATGGGTATGTTGCATGAGATATCAGATAAATTTCTGAATATCCTCTTGGATTCAGCCCCCCTCCTGGGTTTATTGCAGGGTATTATCGCATTGTTTCTGGTTGTTTTTGGGTTACGCACCATTAAGAAGTGGGTTGATGGTGGGGAGAATCTAAGCAGAAAGACATTTCTGATGCTCTCCGTCCCCTGCCCAGGTACCATAGCGACTATATTCATCTCCTGTTTGTTTTTGATAATGATGGGGCTTAAAGGCATTAAAGTCGGTCTCCTGATAGGGGGTGTGTTCTTTCTTTTCATCCTTGGGATAAGCCTTGGCATAAGAAAATCCAGGCTTAAAAAGAATCCTTCCAGTTTAGGCGGGGTTATGGTATTCTTTGGGTTATTCTATCTACTCTCTATACTGCTTATACCTGCCTACCTGCCTGTGAGTAAGATGGATATCACCATGGATTTTCCGGTAGATGATATGACCCCCGGATTTCTTTTTATCGTTACCATGATCGCGACCGGATTTATACTTGAAAGAATTGATATCAGAGATAAACTAAAATGGAATTACTCGCAGAACTTATGAAGGTAATATTAACAATCAGTAATTCACTCTTGTATCCTGTGATGATACTCTTAGTGATGCTTACTGCCCTGTCTTTTATGTTTGTTGGACAACTCCTGTCAGAATATTCAAAAAGAAGCAGGAATTTAGACAGGAAATTCAATGGGGGTCATCTAAGTATCTTTTATGAGGATGTTAATAAACTGCTTGCCAAGCACAGGGATAATGAAAAGATGCTTACAATAAAAATAGAGAGACTGCTTCAGGAGTATGAGACCGGAATTATGAAGAAATTGGAGAAAACGCGCCTGCTTATAAGGATCGGACCGGTTCTTGGGCTTATGGGTACCCTGATACCCTTGGGTCCCGCATTACTTGGACTGGGCACGGGAAAGATAGAGCAGCTGGCGAATAATCTGGTTATCGCATTTACCTCAACTGTTGTTGGGCTTTTGATAGGGAGTGTTTCGATGGTTGTGACAGCTATAAGGCAGAGATGGCATATAGAGGATAGGGATGATATGGAGTATATGGTGGAGATGTTGATGGAAAAGAGGGATGAGGATGAACAGAAAAACGGTATTTATGCGTAAACGAAGACATTCGCGGGTAGAAGAAGACCCTATGGAGGGGGTGGGAAACCTCTTTGATATAGCGATAGTGTTTTCTGTGGCTTTGATGCTGGCACTGGTAACCCATCATGATCTGCCTGAATTGATTACAAGGGATTCAAATGTCACCCTGGTGAAGAATCCGGGAACGCCTGACATGGAAATAATAATAAAGGAGGGTGAGAAACTGGAGATTAAAAAGATCACCAATGAGACCGTAGGGGGCAGGGGGAAGAAGTTAGGCACTACGTATGTTCTGGATAATGGGGATGTGATCTATGTTCCGGATGGATAAGTTTATGAACTATAAAATGGATCTCACCCGCACCGAGGAGGATTATCTGGAGGCTATATACAATATTATCCTGAGGAAGGGTTATGCAAGGACGAAGGATATATCCGTGGAACTGGAGGTCAGCCCGCCCAGCGTTACAGGGATGTTGAAGAAGTTGAATGATAAGGGTTTGGTTAAGTATGAGAAGTATAGCGGGGTCACATTAACGAGGGAGGGTGAACGAGTAGGCAGGTCTGTTAAGACGAGACATGATACCATAAAAACACTCCTGAAAATCATTCTGGTTTCTGATAAGACTGCTGATAGGGATGCATGTAAACTGGAGCATGAGTTAAGCCCTGAGACTGTTGAGCAGTTAACCAGGTTTGTCAGGTTCGTTGAGAGTGCTCCCATGCATCCTAAGTGGCTTGAGCATTTCAGGGAGTTTTGCAGGACGGGGGAATACATCTGTGATTACAAGGAAAAAGATTAGGTTTTCCTAATTTATTCTAAAAGTTTTTGTTTCTGTAAGTCTTAACTGAACCTCTTTAGGTAGCGATATTTATAGACCTAACAACTAAATACTATATTGGATTATGTTAGGTATACCTAAAATAAAATCAAATATGAAGGTGTTAACCAGGAAAACAAACAAAAAAAATATTTTAAGGAAAAGTCCCATCGGGCAAAAAAACATAAAAACAAAAAAAAATGAAAGAAACAAAAAATATTTTAAGGAAAAGTCCCATCGGGCAAATGGCAATAGCAGCAATGCTATTGATGTTTTTGGTAGGAAGTGTGAGTGCAGTGGATTGTAGCAATGTGCTAGGTGGTCCAGGTAGCTGCAGTTGCGGCGATACAGTAGTGGGTGACTATACATTCACTGCAGATATGACCTGCACCGACACGACAAAACCCGGTTTAGAAGTCGGAGCAAATGATATTACCATTGACGGTGCAGGTTATAAGATAACAGGCTCTGCATCTGCAGCCGCGTGTTTTGATGCCCTGCAGACAGATCCTGCAGCCCATTCCGGAATTCGAAAGAGCGCTGATGTTAAAAACACCATGATAAAAGACATAGAAATTGTGGGGTTCTGCACCGGGATTGGGATTGAAGGAGCATATACCTATACCGGGGATGACTACAACACAGAGGTCACCGGCTGCGTGATACATGACAACGGGGATGCTAGTTCTATAACTCACGGTATTCATCTGGCTGGTGCAAACAAATGTACAATAACGAAGAACGAGATATACAACCAGGCTGGAACAGCAGATATGGCTTCATGTGGTGCCGGTGGAAACGGGATTTCCATGCATGGGGTTGTAGATGCTGGAGGAGATTACAATAACATAACCTGCAATTATCTCCACGACAATGCAAAGTGCGGCGTCCACATGAAGTTCAAGTGCATGCATAACATCATCAGCAACAACAAGGTGACAGGAAACGCCGGAGCAGGGATCATGCCCGAGTGCAAGAAGTCAGATTGGAATAATTTCGAGTACAACTACATTGCGGACAACGGACCATACTATGGATTCTATACAAGGGGTAGCAATAACGTGATCAGATATAATACCATAATCAATACCAAAGGAGTGAATGGTCACTTTTATGGAATTTATATCGGAACAGTAGGGGCACCATCACCAAATGGACGGTTCAACGATATAACGGACAACCTAGTCTGTGGAAGTCAGGCAGAGGATATAATGATTGAAGGTACCGCTCCTGATATAGATAACACAGTCGATGACAATACCTGCCACGCATCAAGTGGTGGTAGCGGGAATCACTGCCCATGGAACTGCGACAACAAAGTACCGGTCTACTACGACTTCGACGGAGATGACTATTACAGCCAGGATAGCTGCTCCTGCGGCAACACACTGGGCGTGGGTTCGTGCTGCAACCCAGGAGAGTTTGCTAGCGAGGCTGTACCATCCCCCCACTGTGATGGAGGAGTCTGCATCTCCACTGCTGGAAATGACCCCAACGACTGTGATGCAAGTGCAGTAGGAGACGAGGTAGACTACTATTGCGATAACGATGGTGACGGGTATATAGGCAGCAATCCTACAGGTACGTCCGCGCCCGGAGAAGTCCCACCTGGTTGCGAGCTTACACCCGGAGATGACTGTGATGACACTGATAAAAATGTAAATCCTGGAGCGACTGAAGACTGCTTTGATGGTATAGACAACGACTGCGATGGATTAATAGATGATGATGACCCTGATTGCGGAGCAGGAGCAGTGGCATTACTCTACGTTTCTCCAGAGCATACTGTGGTGTTGCCCAGTGATAATACATTTACCGTGGAAGTGAACATCTCAGGAAGTAATCTGATGGGGGCAAGCTTTGATCTATACTTTGACAGTTCAGTGATCAGGGCTTTGAAGGTGGAGGAAGGAGACTTCATCCAGAACCAGTGTTCTGGCACAACATTCGGTCAAGTACCGCCGGAGATAAACAACGCGGTTGGTGAGATAGAGTTCCAGGATATGTGTCTGGGGTCAATCATCAATGGGGAGGGTGATATAGCGAAGATAACCTTTAAGGTTCTCTCAGGCGGAACAAGCGTCCTCGACATAGAGAATGAACAGGTTCCTGATGCAAACGGCAATCTCTCCACCATTTCAGTTACCGTTACAGACGGGGATGTTCTAGTGCATACACCACCAGTGGCAGTGGCAGATGCCCACCCAACAACAACCTGCGATACTGATTACAGCCCAGTGTATGAAGACATAGATGTGGAATTCGACGGCAGTGGGTCCTATGACATAGGAGGTAACATAATATCCCATGAGTGGAACTTTGGAGACGGGAGTAACGACAGTAACGCAGTTGTGGACCACAGTTACGCGAAGTGTGGAAAATATTACGCCATACTGAAGGTGATAGATAATGATGGCGCTACAGACTCGGATTCCCTGAAAGTAGAGGTTGATATCTCTGGGGATTTGAACAGCGACGATTTCGTTGATGTCTCTGACCTGATAAGGTTTGCAGCAGCCTGGGGCAATACGGATTGCGATGATGCGAGGGCGGACATCACCGGAGACGGAGATGTGGACATAAATGATCTGATGAAATTAGGGGCAAACTGGGGGGAGAGTTGTTAAACCCTTCCTCTTTTTTTCTTTTTTTTTCTTTTTTTCAGGCTCATCAAATCAAAAAAAAATCAGGAAGGTGATGGAGAACATAAAAATGAGGGAAAATCTCATCAGGCAAATGGCGACAGCAGCAATGCTATTGATGTTTTTGGTAGGAAGTGTGAATGCCGCGGATTGTGGTGGAGGAACCCCTTGTAATTGCGGAGATACTGTTGTGGCAGATTATACGCTGACCGCTGATTTAGACTGTAGCTCAACGACGGGACCAGGTCTGATCATAGGGGCAGGCGATATCACCCTTGACGGTGCTGACCACAAAATAAGTGGGGGTAAAAGTGGGGCTGTTTGCGCTGGCGCCAGTCAGGTATCTCCTGTGCTACATTCTGGAATTGTAAACAACGGAGACTACGACAATGTAGCGATAAAGAATTTAGAGATTGAGAACTTCTGTACTGGAATCGCGCTGGGTAGTGCTGCTAAATCAGGAAAGAGTGTTGACTACAACACGGTAACTGACTGTAAGATACACGGTAATGGCATTGGAACTGGTAGCAGTATGATAACCCATGGAATCCACTTGGTTGCCACAAACCACTGCACGATAACTAAGAATGAGATTTACGGCAACCAAGGAACAGGCGACGGCTGCGGTGACGGTGGAAACGGGATATTCATACATGGGCTCATAGGTGAGCGTGGAGACTACAACACTATAACCTGCAACAAGCTATACGATAACAAGAAAAGTGGTTTTTTCATGAAATACAAGTGCATGTACTTCTCCATTAGCGACAACATCGCGACAGGAAACGGCGAAGGAGGGATTACGTTGATGTGCAAAAAGTCAAATTATAACACCATCGAGGGCAATAATGCATCAGAAAATGATCAGTGGGGAATCTTTATAGGAGGTATAAACAATACCATCAGATACAATACGGTACTCAATAATGAGTACTATGGAGTAGATATGGGCAGAAGCAGGGAATCAAACAACAATGAGCTGTACGAGAATGTGGTGTGCGGGAACGAAGACACAGATATAGAAGTAGCGCCGGGATGCTCTGGAAATCATGGCAATGACAATACCTGCGACACGACACAGAATTACAACGATGATGGTGTTACAGGATGTACGAATTCCTGTGGCGGTTCAACAGCAACTACAAGCACAAGTACAACCAGCACAACAACAACCAGCATAACTACTACAACCGCCCTGAGGAATAGTGACATAGGTATAACAACAACTACTCCAGCAACAACTTCATCCACCATCTCAAGTATAAGCACCACCCTAGCTCCAAGTACAATAGCAGCTCCGTCTCAATTCCTCACCGTTTTTTCTCCCTCTGAGGCAATTCCTCTCAAAGAATTTAAGGTGGAAATAAAGCTTTCCGGGAAAAAAGTCCTGGGGGCAGGCTTTAGCCTTCTCTTTAACCCGGAGGTTATTAAGGCTGTGAAGGTGGAGGAAGGAAGTTTCTTCAGGAATTGCCCGGGTACCACGTTTTCAGCGATACCGGCAGAGATAGATAATGCGGCTGGAGAGATAACATTCCAGGATGCGTGTCTGGGCTCCACTATGTC
>JAYEKX010000102.1:0-2998 GCA_034716875.1 Candidatus Altarchaeota archaeon
GTAAAGGTGGGTGATTCGGTAAAGGCTGGACACCCCCTGTTCACATTGTATTCCCTGAGCAATAGGAAATTGGATGACGCCATACAGTTGACTAATAAACTACAGCCCATTAAGGTGGGGGGGGTAATACTCAATACATTAAAGTAGATTATTTTTATGATCCAACACTCCCCCGGATATATCCTGAACTTAGGAATATCGTACCAGATCCTACTCTGTCGTCTACATACTCTATTGAGACAAAGATGTTGAAGCTTGAACCTGCTTTATATTCCGTCAGTGTAATAGGGTTTATCTTGGTTATATCCCCAGCAGATAGGGGTAATGTTGTCCAAGGAATAGGGGACCCAGTATCCAAACCAGTGGTTGCATTAATGTTAGTTATGTTGACGTCACCACCCACATTGTTCTGTAACGCAAGTGTTAATGTTCCATCGCTCTTGTAATACATATCATAGGGGGTAATCCCCCAAAACCCGGTGGGGGTTGGTTTAACGTTTCCGCCGAGATTAAAGACCTCCATCTGCCATGCAGCCAGTAATACTATCACACTAACAATGATTGCCCAACCGTAGGTCATCAAAAATTCCAATGCAGCCTGCCCCTTAATCCTCATCATTTTATTTTATTTATTCTTGGTTATTAATTAAACAAGTTATGTATTAAATACCTTTAACAGCGGCAGAAACAATATCAACCGTATTTTTTATGCTGAATCTGCCGTTATTTATTATCAGATCATAGATTTCCATAGAATCCAGGTTGATGTCATAGATCGCTAGGTATCTCTTTCTCTCGCTTTGCTCTCTTTTTACTATATCTTTTCTTGCCTCTTTTTTGGAGACATTATCTCTTTTCATCACTCTCTCCACCCTGTCTTTTAAGGGAGCATCTAACCAGATGTTCAGGTCGGCTGGAATGAAATATGCGGAAAGCCTTCCATCCACCACACAATCATCTTTCACAAGACTCTTCTGTTTTTGATCAATCTCCTCATCGATTTTGGGATTGGATTCCGCATATTTTGAGAAATCCAGAAGAGACATGTCTTTCTCCTCCGCCATCTTTCTCATCACCAATCCTGCAGAGACATGCTTGAGATTGAATCTCTCTGAAATCTCTTCCGCCAACGTGGTTTTACCTGAGCCGATTGAGCCGCCGATTGTGATAATCATTTTTTTAGATATCCAGTTTCTTCAGTCTCTTAAGGGCCTCAATCAATCTCTCCTTTGATTGAGTCAGAGCGCATCTAACAAAGCCTTCCCCGTATTTCCCGAATCCTACGCCGGGAGTCATTACTACCCCTGTTTTGTCAAGTAAATCCCTGGAGAATTTAATTGAGGAGGTATATTTACCAGGTGTTTTGAACCATAGGTAGAATGTTGCCTTAGGCTTATTCACACCCCACCCCAGGTCATTTAGGCCATCCACCATGAGGTCTCTCCTCTCCCTAAGAATTCCTTTATTGTTTTCCACTGAATCCTGAGGCCCAGTCAGGGCTTCAACGCCGGCGTACTGTATTGCTTGAAACACGCCTGAATCCACATTTTCTTTAACCCTCCCTAACCCGGAAATAACCTCGTGGTTTCCAACAGCAAAGCCGATACGCCAGCCAGTCATATTATAGGTCTTGGAGAGGGAATGGAATTCCACCCCAACATCCATCGCCCCATCTACCTCCAGGAAACTAGGGGTTTTGTAGTCATCGAACGTCATCTCCGTGTAGGGTGCGTCGTGGCAGACGATTATGTTGTTTTCATTTGCGAAGTCAACCACCTCCCTGAAGAATTTCTTATCCGCAACAGCCGTAGTAGGATTGTTCGGGTAATTCAGGTAAAGGATTCTTGCTTTACCTGCTGTTTCATTACTGATTCTGGATAGGTCTGGCAGAAACCCATTCTCCTCCAGAAGCGGCATTTCTATGGGGTTTCCATCCGCAAGGATGGTCCCGATCTTGTAGACAGGGTATGCCGGATCGGGAACCAATGCTATGTCGCCTGGGTTTATGAAGGCTAATGGGGTGTGTGCTATGCCCTCCTTGGATCCTATCAGGGTGAGAACTTCTTTTTCCGCATCCAGGGAGACATTAAATCTTTTCTTATACCATCCGGCAACAGCTTCCCTGAAGGAAGGCATTCCGGCGTATGACGGGTATCTGTGGTTCATCGGGTCATATGCCCTCTGACAGAATTCATCAATAATATTTTTTGGCGTGGGCAAGTCAGGATCCCCAATACCAAGGCTTATGACATCCATTCCACCGGCCTTTTTCTCCTCTATCGCCCTGTCGATTTCCGCAAACAAGTAGGGTGGAATCCGCTCTATTCTTTGTGCGTAGTTCATTTTCGTGGATATGTATAAGTTCTTGGGATTTATACTTTATAATCTCAAGCAACTCGCCCGGATCATTTGAGTTATCAGGCGGAGTATGTATAAATATTGTATTTGATGGTGTACAAATTATATACAGTTGCTGTTGACCGTCTCGCTGGAAATATGTATTACTTATTAAAAAAACTTCAGTAATCTGCTTAAGTCTGTTTCATAGATGACTTCATCCACGTATTGTAGTATTGACTCATCCTTGGGGTTGAATGCTACGCTGAAGCCAGCTGCCTTAAACATGGGGATGTCATTTATGTAGTCACCGACGGCAGCACACTCATCTATTTCTATACCCATGTCGTCTGCGATTTCTCTCAATATCCTCCCCTTACCCTTGAAATCCACCACCTGATTTATGCCCTTAACCCTTCCATCATTCACCCTTAATTCATTCCCGAATGAATAGTCCATACTGAACCTATCCTTCAGGTAGTCTGCAAGAATCTTTAGGCCACCGCTGATAATCGCCAGCCTATAATTCCTCTTTAGGTTATGGAGTGTTTCATCAATACCTGTCATAAGATGCGCGCTGTAAAGAATGTCTTTTATCCTCTCTATATCCACGCCCTCCCAGAGAGTAACATCCCGCTCAGCCCATTCGTCAAACGTTATC
>JAYEKX010000103.1:0-11693 GCA_034716875.1 Candidatus Altarchaeota archaeon
GGATTTATTTCCTATATGCATTTTGCATAATCATATTATGGATGTATGGCATTCCCTAAACCGAGGCATTAGCCAGGATATAGAGCGTTCCCCTGTACTCCTGGGCATACTGTCCCCTTGGTGTATTAATCCAGTAGTATGTCGACACTATAGAGCCTGAGCTAACGTTTTCTTTAATCAACTCATAGTCCGCGGTCAACCTGCTGGTGTTGGTACTATCGTATTGATTCTCGTTCGCATTCCATGAGAGGTTTCCTACGCCGATGCCATATGTTACAGCCCCGAAACCGCTGACGCTCTGGGGATCAAGGTCTGTTCCCTTTATGTAGATGCCGTCGGCGTCATTAGAGTTTTCATGCAGTGTGATGTTGTATCCATCCCCATTCAGAACCGCAGGATATACGGCATTCGGTTCACAGACACCGAAGCTGATTTCACTCCAGGAAAGGGACATAAGCAATACCTTGGTTATCCCTATCAAAACATCATCGGTGTCATTTGAGTCGGACAGGTTGGACTGGAATAACACATCCATCCTCCAGAGGGCATTTATGTCTCCTGTAGAGTTTACGGTCCAGTTTACACTGCAGAATTCATCCTCGGACAGAGGGTTTGTGGAGCAATTCAGGGGGTTTATTCCATTCAGCACATAGAATGGTTTATCTCCAGGGGTTGTATTCACGGGAGTATCCGGACTTGTGGATGAGAG
Organism: Candidatus Altarchaeota archaeon; assembly: GCA_034716875.1. Classification (GTDB taxonomy): domain Archaea; phylum Altiarchaeota; class Altiarchaeia; order IMC4; family QMZM01; genus QMZG01. Next base: position 710 of record JAYEKX010000103.1, read on the forward strand.
ATTATATTGCAGGGTTCCGTTAACATATCCACAGTATCCGTCCCTGCAGTAGACGGTGGCATTTATGATGAATGTTTTGTTCACACCGACCTTATATCCCCCATCGAATTCAGCATCACCCCCTCCAGGGATCGTCGGGGGAAGGGTCAGGTTAACCTCCAGGTATCCAGTCCTAGTGATGCTATATACGGAATTATCATAGCTTCCCGAACTGGAGGAGGTGTCATTAACGAGGAAATACACGGGGTATTCCTCATCCTCTAAGGAGGTCATATTAAATACGTAGTAGAAGTTTCCTGTTTCCCCCTTAGTTAGTTTCCCCCCAAGGGAGGTGTTCCATGTTACCCTTCCATTGGACCAGTTTCCTCCCTCATAATCGGTTCCCCCTTCATGGTACCAGATGTCGCCGGTTTCATTGATAAGCCAGGTGGAATTCAATCCATCATGGTAGATATCATCTTCAGCTGCTATAGTCCATTGGGTGCTTGCATCATTTCTCACGTCTATTTCAACCCGGTAGGTTCTATTCTCTCTCTGATAAAAGTGGAAGGTTGTGTTTAGACCAGAGCCTATAAGTACTCCCCCACTGTGGGTATCCGCTAAACCGGTGACATCATAAACCCTGATTTCGGTGACATTCGGCAATGGATTTCCCGCCCCCCCACCAAAGGAATCAAATTCGGTGACATTAAACCATATATATGTTGAATTCTCCTGCATATTGTAGTCCGAACTATGGTTTAACTCCCAGCTGGAACAATTAGCGTTGGTGAAATCCCACTCGGTGCAGTGGGCTATATGCATTATACCTAGATTATTCTTTGGTATGTAGAGTTCAACCAGTTCATAGGAAAGCCCGGTATCATTGAGGGCGTATAGTGCAGTTATGTTCTTGAATGCTATCTCCTCGGTGTAATTCTCAACCACCTGCTGGTTGATATCTAAATCCCCGGTTATGTTAATGTCTCTAATCTTTGATATCAGATTCCCAAAAGCCAGCGGCGTTATTATCTCGATGATATATGTCTGATTTGACGCTAATTCATCAGATAAGTTGTTATCGGATTCGGTGAGGGTTTTGCTGCTTATCAACTGCCCCAGATTATCGAAGATTGAAATTACGGTGTTCTCGAAGGTATTACCGGTGGAATTTAATAAAAAGATATTAACTGTGCCGGGTTCATAGACCGTGAAATTCCTTGTTGCGCTCCAGTTTTGATTCAGGGCTTTATCTATGCAGGTTATGTTCCAGAAATGCTCCCCCGGTGACAGGGAGGTTGCAGTCAATGCCGTAACGGTGTTATTCCGAGTGGATTCATTGGTGTCTTTTAACAGGTTATCCACATACAGTGAACAGTTTAATTCCAAGACAAGATTGTCAGTTACGGTGAAGCTGAAATTTATGGCTGTATCTGCCGTGTATGAAGCAGACAGGGGGCTCTGTAACTCTATTGAGGGATATTCTGCATCCACCGTTATCTGGGTGGAGCCTTTATTCAGGGTGGAATCATTATAGGATATACTTGAATTATCTGTGATATTACAGCTTAAACCGTAATCTCCTGTTGAAAGGCTTCCGGTATTCCATGTATAATTTGCATACCCGCTTGAGTTGGTATCTGCCGTCCCGATGAGTGACCCATCCCTGTAGAACCGTACGGGATAGCTTTGAACCCCGCTGCCATTGGTTGCATCGTTCACCCTGCAGATTAAATCAATATCTCTGTTCTGGGAGTAATTCCCGCCCGAGGGAGAAACCCAGCTCAGGTTAGACCAGCCCCATACAGTGAAATTCATCACCCCGGTCACATTAATGTTCCCGGCGGAATCATTTGCATAGATCCTCCATCCGATGCTGGTTCCCGGGCTTATGGAGGAGTTCTGCCATGTGAAATCGCTCCAGGATCCTGTTCCCTCAATTGCGGTGGGTGAGCCATAGTTTGTTTTATTCACCCATCCGCCGGTTTCATTCGTCTCCAGCCATGCACTATCCAGCTGAACAGTATCTGTCCAGTAAGCAGTTAATTTAATCGATTCATTCCTGTGCACCACCCTGCTGTATTGGTCATCGATGGTTTGATTCTGTTTAGACCCTGTAGGCGGACTCAAATCCTTAATCAGGATAATGTGGGAGTTAACATCCTCATGCGTGTTTAAATTAGCATCGGTTCCGGTTACATTAGTCTGCAGGATATATACGCCGGTTGTGTTTGAGGCAGTTAACTCTACAGGGTAATCAGTATATGTGCTTAGAAGACTTGCAGTCAGGTTACACGTGACTGTATTTCCCGAAGCAGAGCATCTTGAATCCAGGGTTCCAACACTAAAGTCGGAGGGTACTGCAACCTTAACCTGATTATTGGTGGATAAGGCTGATTCCCCGCAAAACTCCCTTAATCTCAGGATAAATGATGTGGTGCTCCCGATATCTACCGTCAGGATATTTGGTGTTGCATTCCCTGTATCGAAACCATTAGTATCATTCCAGGCGGTCCAGGCACAGGCTGCTTTATTTATTATGTCCACATCGGTTCTATCATCGGCTTGGGTTCCATACTCCGTGGTTGATAGATTTACTGTCAGGGTTGGTGAACTACCGGCTCCGGTTGGATTAATAATCTCATACCAGAAGACCAGGTAGGAGTATGCTTGAATTGTCCAGGGGGTGCCGGTGAAGTTTATCGTCCCTCCCGGTGTTTCTGAGCAATAGGTTAAATTACAGCCATCGGGGGTGCAGCATTGAGTAATTGAGCTTATTTTATCTGTGCTCCATACGTCCCTTAGTTTAGTTAACGTGATTGAATCCGGATTAGGGTTGTAGGCAATGATTCCGTCCCTGCACCTGGTTCCCAGTTCACATGGGTCTGAGGTAACCCGGTAGATTAACGGCGCTCCAGTAACCCGGGTGTTCAGGGTTTCCTGGGCCTGATTATTCCCTGAATTATTGTAGTACAGGGAGGCATTACCGGTTATATTACAGGTTATCGTCTCATAACCCGTGCTGTTGTCAATGAAGGTCCAGTAGGCCCAGCCATCCGCCTGGGTTATGTTCTCCCCCATAAGACCTGTGGAGTTATAAAAGTAGACTGTATAGTTTTCAACCGGGTCTGCGGTCGTATTATCTGTCACCCTGCAACTCATCGTGGTTGATTCCCCCTGATTGATTGTTGCGGGGTTCAGGTTACTGTCACTAACCTCGCTAAAGCCCCATACAGTGAAATTCATCACCCCGGTCACATTAATATTCCCTGCGGAATCATTTGCATAAATCCTCCATCCAACGTTGGTCCCCGGGATTATGGAGGAGTTTTGCCATGTGAAATTACTCCAGGAGCCTGTTCCTTCAATTGCGGCAGGTGAGCTATAGTTTGTTTTATTCACCCATCCGCCGGTTTCATTCGTTGATAAAAAAGCATGGGATAACTGTAGGTTATCCATCCAATATGCGGTTAATTTAATTGATTCGCCCCTGTGAACTACTTTCGTGTATATATCATTAATGGTCTGGTTCTGTTTACTCCAGTTCGGGGGCGTTAAATCAACCGTAAACTGTCTGGTTTCGCTTACATTGGAGTTAATGGAATCGGAGCAGTTGACGTGCCAGTTATGCAGACCCTCAGGGATTCCAGCCACATTAAAGATGGTTGCGGTATTGTTTTCTGTGGTCTCATTTGTCTGGTTTAAGACAGAGTCTATATACAGGGAGCAGTTCATTGTTGAGGCGAGATTATCAACGGCCGTGAAATTAAAGACTAAGGCAGTGTCTGTCGTATTGAATCCGGGCGGGGGCGAATTCAGGGTTATCGCTGGCTCTTTCCTGTCAACTGTTATGCTGGTGTGTGCATCATAATCCCCCAGGTTACCCAGGGAATCGTTTGCCCTGATCCTTGATTCATATGTTGTGAGATCTGATAGACCGGTCAGGTTCCATGTGCAGTTATATGGGGCCCCATCTGTATCATTACAGGCAGACTTCCAGGAGGCTGTATCATTCTTTCTGTACTCAAACATAACCCAGGAGATACTGCCAACCCCGGAGTCTGTAACGGAGGCGTTCATCATATAGGTATCTGCCGTAATATTCCCGTTATCCGGGGGCCTCGTTAGTGTTGAAACCGGTCCGGTATTATCTATGATCACATTCGTGTCGGAGTAATTTGAGGCACCGTCATCGTCAACGACCTTCAGTCTTAAATAACAGGTTCCGTCTGCACTGCATTCTGAATCCGCCGAGGTATTCCACGTGCAATTCCATCCGTCCCCTGGGACGGTATCATTGCAGATCAGGACTGTTGAGGTGTAATCGGAGCTTGAATCCTCCCAGAATTCCGCATACTGTATGGTTCCGTCACTGTCGGTGGAGCTGGTGGCATTTAAAACCTCTGTTGCATGGGCATAAACGCCGGGTGCGGAGGGATGATCCCATATCGCCGCAGGCATATCGTTTATCGTTAAATTAACGGCAGCAGAGGAGGATGTCGGGGCATTTGTCGACACCGCCTTGCATCTGATCTCCCACGTGTTATTCCCGGAATCCGGTCCGGCGGTGATATTGAAGGTGTAGTTACATGATTCACCGGTCGTTAAGGCACCACAAGAGTAACTGTTAACACTGTTAACCAGATCGGTTGTGGTTGTATTTATTTCAGTCCATGTCCCGGGATCGTATTGTGCGTATAAAACAACATTTTCACAACTGCCGGAGTCGCAGGAGACATTACATGCCTGGTTGTAGTGTCCGGATTCATCTATCTCCAGGTCTGCTACGGGTTCGGTCATATTAACGGTCGTGGAGGCAGTGGAGGTTACGCTCCAGTTTACACATGGGTAGGTTGTATTCAACTTCCCTGAGCTATCGTTTGCGTAGGTTTTAGTCCAGTTGTATTGACCTGACTGGGTGCATTGATATTCTTTTGAGTAAACGTCGTCGCTACTGGATGAGTCACAACCTGATCCATCATCCAGCAGGGTTACGTTTACATTCAGGGCAATTCCGGGGATGTCTATTTCAGCCCAGACGGAATCCACATTAAAATTGTCCGTGACTGTCACATTCAGACAAACCCATCCGTTCACCGGAATCAGGGTTTCATTAACGCTTTCTCCATTGATTGTCGGTGGAATATTATCCTGGACGCTGACTGTGATTACCTGCGATAAAACGTTGTTTGATGTGTCGTTTACCGAGATGTTTAAACCGTAGATGCCGGGGGATAAACCTGTGTTGTTCTCTATTAAACCATCCCCCGGGTTGATCTTGAAGTTTGTTGTGTCGTTGATGAAGTAGACATCCAATGCGACATTATCGGATGCATTGACTTTGTAACTGAATGCTTCACCATACTCCACCGTCTGGTCCGTCGGCGTCTCATTCCACGTCGGGGGGGTTGTGTCCTGGACGGTAACCGTGATTATCTCCGACAGAATGTTTTTGGAGGTGTCGTTTACCGAGATGTTTAAACCGTAGGTGCCCAGAGACAACTCCGTGTTATTCTCTATCAAACCCGTTGCCGAGTTGATCTTGAAGTTGGTTGTGTCGTTGATGAAGTAAACATCCAGGGCCATATCGGATGCATTGACTTTGTAGCTGAATGCTTCGCCATACTCCACCGTCTGGTTCGTCGGTGTCTGGTTCCATGTTGGAGGGGTTGTGTCCTGGACGGTAACCGTGATTATCTCCGACAGAATGTTTTTGGAGGTGTCGTTTACCGAGATGTTTAAACCGTAGGTGCCCAGAGACAACCCCGTGTTATTCTCTATCAAACCCGTTGCCGAGTTGATCTTGAAGTTGGTTGTGTCGTTGATGGAGTAAACATCCAGGGCCATATCGGATGCGTTGACTTTGTAGCTGAATGCTTCGCCATACTCCGCCACTTGGTTCGCAGGCGTCTCATTCCATGTCGGGGGGGTATTGTCTATGGTGAAGTTTTCATAGGTTAAATCGCTTTTGATGTCCTTTGGGTTGTCATCGGCTCTGGCGGTCACGTTTATTTTATATACCCCATCCAGGACCTGTGTTGTATTAAAGGTTATGTTCATGTCGCCGTCGTCCGGGCTGTAGAAGCTGTCGTTGATGGTGAGGTTTAGTGAGCCGTCTGTGTTGCATAGATACAGGCTGTGGTTCACGGTTCCGACGGCATCCGGGTCCGAGGCCGTATTCACCCTGATGGTCATATCGCCTGAATGCGTTCCGTTACGGTCTTCATCGGTTCCCCCGGCTTGGCTGTAATACCCCTCGATGTTTGGCGAAGAAATATGGTAATTCACATCCCCTATATCATCCGTATAAAATGTGAAGTCTGTCAGGTTATTGTTGTAATTGTCTTCGACATGGATTCCCAGCTGGAACTGATCCCCGTCCGTTATTGATGAAACCCATACGTCCGGGGTGAATGCTGCCGGCGTCCATGTAGCACCGTAGTCTGTGGTGGTCCAGGAAACCCCGCTCTCGCTGAAACTTACGTTTGTTCCACTGCTTCCGTTTGCGTATCTAAACAGGTAGGGTTTTGCGGCGGCGACTCCACTTTCATAATAAATATATCCTGTATCCGTGGCTCTGATCCCGCTAATGTGGTCATCAATTATACTGTAACAGGATTTGGAATAAGAGCTGTTTCTTGACGTGTAGTAAATGTTACTCACATCGGTCGTAGTGAATGTATCAAGGTATGCGCAGTTGGGTGATGCCGTAACCTGCACACCTCCGCCGGGGTCATAGGAATCATTACAGTAGTATAGCAATAGATCTTTATTTGGGGCTGCCAAATACCCTATATTTTTAAATACGCAGAAGGTGTAATTTGATGTGTTTCTCATAGTTTCCAGATTCCATAATTTAACCAGCAGGGAATTAGCTTTGGCTATCTGGTATTCTTTCTTTTCTTCCCCCTCTATATCTACTCTTGAGAGAAAAATCGAATTTCTGAACGCCGAAGGCTCAACCCTCCAGCTATAATTCAATAACGCCCAGTCACTCCCATTGGTTATAGTAACGTGGATACTGCTGTTACTGTGGGCTGCATAGGTGAAATTATCATTAAATAACCCGTAAGTCTCCCACCATTTACCCTCTGCTCTCCCATCTGCTCTTAATATCTGAGGGAAATCGCCGTGATTCGGACATGAATGGTTCTGTGCCTTATCATTTACGGGCGGCCTGATACTCCACAGGTTGGGAATGCCGGGATCAATCATCCCCTCAACTGTTCTCGTTATTAAAAACTTGGAGACGTTTATCCCTGAGGGGTCAGTGCAATTGATTATAGCTTCAAACAGGCCTGTTGAATTTGCTTCTATATCACCTGGCGTTATTGATATTAATGTGCAGTTCGGGTTATCTGCGGGGTCAACGGCAACATACCATGGTCTTGCCTCGGTAAAGGTTTTATCGGAATAATCTATTTCAGCAGGTCCTGATGAATACAGATAAGGCCATATATGAGGGACAGAATATGAGTAGCCAACGGAGGTCTTATCTTCAGTTAAATCTTTATTCCACGTCAGGATTTTTGTATCGCCTTCCTCCCGGATATCAGCATCGCTTATAACATCGAATTCAGCGGGAACGAATTCCTTAACCGTTAAGGAGCTTACCCCTGTGAAGGATTCTACATCAATCCTGACATCAAAACTGTTCTGTTTTGTAGGATCAATCTTACTCTGAGCGGTTCTTATCAGGTTAAACTCATAATTTTGCTTAACCATAAAATATGTGGAAAAATTAACTTCAGCCCCGTCGATTAAGGCAGTAATGTCTATCGTGTGGTTTCCTTCCATTTCTGTCGGATAACCGGTGTCATAAAGCCCGCACCCGCTGTCGGCTGTGATTGAGCCGTCAGTAGTGGAATAAATCCTTTCTTCATTAACCGGGCTGGTGACCGTTAAGGATATGTCTGCATTGCAGACAGAATGTCCATCCTTGTTCAGAACGACGATGATGAACTCGGCTGTTTCTCCCGGCCTGTAGATGCTCTTTCTTGTGTTCAAAGAGACGAGACCCCACCGGAACCACAGCTCCTCCTCCTGCTCATTGTATTTCACAACCAATTTGTAAAGACCCGGCCTCAATGATCTTTTGGCTGGAATTTTTATGACATATTTATTTCCTGATTTACTGATCCCTGGTTTTAACTCCACCGGATTGCCTGAGCAGTCCCAAATCTCTGCATTAAACAACCCGGATTCAGGGTGTTCAATAGTCCGGATGCCTGTTTCATGATCCTTAAACCCGATTTCGAATTCCGGCTCTTCCGTCAGGGGGAAATGAGCCTTGTGTGCCGTTAACCTAAGGTTTTTTTCCGGCGTTTTAGTGCCTAACTCCTGGGTAATGGTTGACGTGGTGGTTGCGCCCGTGGACGTGGTTACTGTAGTGGCTGACCCTGAATCAATGGTTGAAGTAGTGCTGAAAACAGTACCATCCGAAACAGTAGTCGTGGCTGTGGTGGTGGTCAACGAAATAACGGATGTGGTGCTGGAGGTTGTTGTTGAGGTTGTAGCTGGTTTACAGTCTACACAATAATCCTCCTCCCCGGATTCTTCAACAGTGAAGAAAGAAGCAGCTACATCATCTCCGTCAAAGAACAGTATTAAGTCATACCTTCCCGTTTCAGAGAAGCCGGGACAGGACAAGTACCCGTTTCCGCTGCCTGTCGTCCCCCCGGATTCCTCAAAAACCAGATCACCCTCCGGATCAAAAATCTTTACTGTGAACCCCGTATCCCCCGGGCCGGAGACGAAGATACAGACCTCCTCACCCCGGCTGTACTGCCCCTTATCCGGGTTTACTGCATAATCCGTTTGATATGCAAACACCATGAAAAGGGAGAGCATTAACACTAAAGATGAAATCAATAAAATACCTTTCCCGGCCGCGGATTTATCTCCTAAGTGCATCTTTCATGTCCCCTTTGGATAGAGGATATACATATCTGAGGATGATATATACTACAATCTTTTTTACTCGTCTCTAAGGTAATCTCTTTCCCTTTTTCCGGACACTTTTCCGGACACTTTTTTATTTTTCCGGACATTTTTATTTCGCCTGAAAATACGCCCCCTTGGTTTCACCAATCTTTTCAACAAACCCTAGTTCACCAAGCTTCTTTAGGTCTCTTCTTGCCGTCCTCTCATTCACATCAAAACACTCAGCATATCCCTTTATCGTGAATGTTTTCCTTTCATTTATCATTAATTTTAATGCCCTAACCTGTCTAACATTCAGCCCCGCTTCCTTCAGATCAATCCTATCTTCTGGCTTGATCAGATCCAGAATCCTATCTTTAGGGCCGTGAAATGTTACCTTAAAGAACATGCCTCTTTCCTCAAACCCGGGTTGGGGTAAGCCGTGATTTCTCATCAGATCCCTCATCCTCCTGATGCCGGTGCCCCATTTCTCTATATAATCAGTATCATACAATAAGCCGGCAATTAACTCATTCCTTAAAACATGAGAACCCTCCAGGGCTTTCAAGGTGACGCCTTCCGGTAGCCTCCCGGGACTTTCCACTTCTATACGATCATCAAAAATCATCACCCTGATGCTCGCCCCGGAAAACATGTAATCCCTGTGTGCAACAGCATTCGTTACCGCCTCCCTGATTGCCTCATAGGGATACTCGGTAACATTAACCTGCTCAAACCCAACCACCTTTGTCGCCCTCCTCGTGTTTCTTTTAATGAATTTCTCTGCTTCATCGATCAGCTCCGGCAGGATGCCCCGTAATTCCGCCCGGTCTATAAACTCCACCACCCCCGTACCCTTAAACCGGGCAATCTTAAGTTCACTATACGGAACAAAACCTTGTGGATTCCTACCGAAGAATAATATCCCTGCATTTGTTGGCATCAACCTGCCCTCTCTCTCGATTAACACCCCCAGATTAATTAAAATCTGTTTAAAGGAGATCCTTGGAACCTCGATACCCCTCCTCTCCGCTCTCTCCTCTAAATATCTTCTTATCGCTCTTTCATCCAGATCATCATAACCAGCCCCTGAAACAATCTCCCCATCCCATTTGATCAAACCCTTGTCAGTAAGTATCCTCCTAAGTTCTTCAGGGTCTTCAACACCTCTTATCTGTGCACCAATTCTGTAGTAATAAACCCCTTTCACTAGATAGAAGGAGTCTCTGGCTTTATCAATGTATATCAAAACCAGCTTCTTATCGTCCAGTATCCTGTGTTCAATTCTAGGTATTAGTCGGGGTTTTATTTGATCAGACGCAACATTACCGATCTGCAGATCAAGCTTGTCTATTCCGGAACCACTTACACCCCGCAACCTACCTTCATATCTCGTCTTCCCGTCATCCACTCCAACCACGATTAAACCACCCCTCATATTGGCGAAGGATGCCATGGACCGGGCCAGCTTAAAGTTATCTATCCCCTGCCTCTTAAATTCTAATGTTACCCCTTCATCATCCACAATCAATTTTTTAAGTTCTTTTTCATGCATTTTTTGGGTTACTTAACGGAATTCAAAACCCTCACCACGTAATCCGTTTGATACGCAAACACCATGAAGAGGGAGAGCATTAACACTAAAGATGAAATCAATAAAATTTCTTTCCCTGCCGCGGATTTATTTCCCTGATTCATCTTATCCTCAGATATTCCTTGAAAAGTGGATGGTAAATGGAGTACACACCCCTCTCAGGCTTCAGGAGCAGCCCTCTTTTCTCAAGCCTCTTCAGAAGGGTTCCCTGGCCATTGACGCCGATCTGGGCTGGAGCGATCTCGTTATGGGGGAGCTTAGCCATCTGAAACAGGATCTTTCTCTCACTTGGACTAACAGACCTCACCTCATCCTCGAACTTCTCCCTCCTTAAATGCCCGGATATTTTTGGCCAGCATTCATCAAGGAAATCCTCCGTAATCCTGCCCGCCCGCTTTAAATCAATCAGGTCACGCATAATGAAGTGGATGAAGTAGGGGTAGCCCCGGGTGAGATCATACACCCTCTCTATCACAGAATCATCTAGGG
>JAYEKX010000104.1:0-2965 GCA_034716875.1 Candidatus Altarchaeota archaeon
AATTCCTATAGATATATGGTTAACATGGTTTTGAATAATTTACTTCTTAATGATGTCCTAGCTGAGAGTATGAGTGAAGACCATGTTACAGTTATACAGAAGCTTTCTGAACCCCATCATGATGAAGACATAGCCGCTGAATTAAATCTTAAAGCCACTATCGTCAGAACCTTGCTTAATGACCTCCACGCCAAAGATTTAGTGGAATACGAGAGAACCAAAAACAAAAAAACTGGCTGGTATACCTACCTCTGGAGGAGGAGGGAGGATAAGCTAGATGGATTCATTCAATCCCACCTAACTAATAAGTTAGATAAATTAAACAAGCAACTGGAGATGGAGAGGGGTTGTGTAACATTCAACTGCTCCTGCACTAGAGTGGCTCTGGAGGAAGCGATGGATACCAACTTCATCTGCCCAAAGTGCAGTGAAACCTTTGTGGCGTTTGATAATTCCGAGTTAATTAATGAATTAGAGAGTGAAATCAATAAGATCAGCAAACTACTTAAGTAGGTCTGAAGCTATTTCTCTGCTTAAAACAGAGGGTTGCAGTGAATCCGTAATAAAGCATTCAATAATTGTTTCCAAAAACGCGAAAAGAATTGCTGGAAAGATAAAGAGGAACGGTTACGATATAGATACTGAGTTTATAGAGGTTGCTGCTTTACTGCATGACATCGGACGCTCTAGAACCCATGGAGTAACCCATGGGATTGAAGGAAGCAGAATTCTTGAGAAAAAATTCCCCAAGTTTGCTCGGGTTTGTGAAACCCACATAGGGGCTGGCTTGGATAAGAAAGAAGCCGCCTCACTGGGGCTTCCAGCCAGAGACTACCTGCCAAAAACCCTGGAGGAGAAGGTTATAGCACACGCCGATAATCTCGTTTGTGGAGACTTGATTGTGGGGATCTCCGATGCAATAAAGGAATTAGAGGAGAAGCTTGGGAAAGGACATTCTGCCATCAAAAAGGTAAAGGAACTGAATGACTTCATTGAAGGACTCTGCTAAAAATGCCCCTAGGAAAAGATCTATTCGAGCTTTCCATCCCTCCTGGAGGGGAATACTCTAAACTACTTATCAAGAGACCTGATTACAGGGAACTCGTAACCTTCTCCATGAACAAGACTCTTCCGGTATATAACTGGTTTTACTACAAGGAGGGTTTCTCCAGAGACTTGGTCTGGAATCTACTTAAGGAACTGAAGATTCCAAGGGATTCAACAATCCTTGACCCCTTCTGCGGCACTGGAACCACTCTTTTGGCTTGTAAACAACTTGGCTTTAACGCTATCGGATTTGACATACTCCCCTTGGCGGTTTTCGTTTCAAACACTAAACTACAGGATAAGTATGACCTAAAACTTCTCCAGGAGGAAATCAAGAAGATATCCTCCCTGAAATTCGGGTCAACCACCTTGAAGTGGATGCAACCAGGCTTCATTGACGTAAAGAAGGCATTCTCGAGGTATGCAAGGAATGATCTGCTTTTTTTCAAGGAAAAGATTTTGGGGGTGGAGGATGAAGGGATCCGGGATTTTCTTTTTCTAGGGCTTTTAAGTATAGTCTCTAAGGCAAGTAATACAAAGAAAGATGGGGGGGTAGTAAAGATTGTGAAAAAAAGGCATCTGGCTCCGGTAAGATATCTTCTGAAAAATAGATTGAAGAGGATGTACAAGGATCTGAAAAAGGCATCTTTGTCAAAGGGACATGCTAAAGCTCATCTCGGTGATGTACGGAATCTCCCGTTAGAGAGGGAAAGCATTGATGTATGTATAACATCACCCCCTTACCTCAACTATGTGGACTACACCAAGCTTTATGGTCTTGAATTAAGTCTTTTTTTGGACAACCCGAGAGAGATAGGGGAATTAAGAACGAAATCCATTAGGTCACACATAGGTGCTGGATACAAAAAAAGAAAGGGAGTTAAGTCAGAGAAACTGAAGGAAATATTGGAGAGGGTTAAGGAGATTCCGGCAACCCCCAGCAGGGTTCCCCAGATAGTTGAAGGCTACTTTGAGGACATGTCTCTCTCCCTGGAGGGTTTATTTAATGTTCTTGGGGAGGGGGGTATTGTTGCTTTAGTAGTCAGCAACACATGCCTCCCTAATATCACAATAGATGTGGATTTGATTCTTACAGAAATCGGTGAGCAAACAGGGTTTAAGCCTAAAAGGATTCTTGTTGCTAACACCCGGTGGTGCGACGTCCATGGAATAAGGAAGGAGAGGCCAGTCAGAGAAAGTATAGTGCTCCTGGAGAAATAGACCTGGAATTATAATTTAACCAAAGAAAACAAATTGATTTAAGGTGTTAAAATGATTAAAATACTTGGTATAAGCGGCTCTCCACGGGGGGAGGGAAATACCTCCCTTCTGGTGAAAAAGGCTTTAGAGGTTTGCAGGATGAAGGGCGCAGAGACGGAATATATATCATTGGCGGGTAAAGAAATACTCTACTGTGTGGATTGTAACGCATGTGTCTTGGGGAATAATTTCCTCTGCCCTAAACAGGATGATGTTTCAGGAATCCTGGAGGCGATGACTTCCTCTGATGCCTTAATCATAGGCTCCCCAACTTACTTCTCTTCAGTCTCCGGGCAATTAAAGGCGTTATTTGATAGAACCCTCCCTCTGAGGAGAAATAATTTCCAGCTCTCCGGTAAGGTGGGGGGAGCGATAGCGGTTGGTGGGAGCAGGAACGGTGGTCAGGAATTCGTCATCAGGGATATTCACAACTGGATGCTGCTTCATGAGATGATTGTGGTGGCGGACAGGAAAACAGCCCACTTCGGTGGCATCGCCGTAGGCAGGGGTTTGGGTGATACTCTGGGTGATGATGTGGGGTTAGCAACGGTAGAGAATCTTGCCACACGGGTTTATGACGTAGCATCTGGGATGGAGGAAAAATGATTAATTTCCTGCCAAAGAAATTCTTTTTAACAACCGGGAAGGGTGAGAGTGA
>JAYEKX010000105.1:0-11571 GCA_034716875.1 Candidatus Altarchaeota archaeon
GATGACAACGGCGGTAAAGACAATAAGTCAGGATGCAAGCATGAGCGAAGCCATCAAGGATATGAAAAAATATGGTATCCACGGTTTGATAGTGACTGATGATAAAAAACCTGTAGGCATCGTCACAACTTATGATGCGTTACTCATCATGGCAAGAGGGATGAGAGGGGAAACAACATTTGTCAAAGACGCCATGTCCAAGGAATTAATAAGCATAAGCCCTGATGAAGATATCCTGGATACACTTGAGTTAATGCTTGATAATCAACTAACGAAATTGCCGGTAATTGATGCGGGGGAATTAGTCGGTATACTCTGCGCCACAGATCTTGTAGATGCATTTGATAAATTTCTGGAAGAAAACCCGATTGATGTTAGTGAATACCCTAAGGTATCCCTAACAGTGAGGGACGTGATGCATGAACCAACAATTATAGGCCCGGAACTCTTGGTATTGGATGCGGCAAAAATCATGGTAGAGAAAGAGATTAGTTCCGTGTTAATCAAGAAGGATGATACCTTGGGGATATTGACTGAGAGAGATATATCTAAGAAGGTGATTGCTAAGGGTTTTGATGGTAAGACCCTCATGGTTTCTGAGATAATGAGCTCTCCTTGTTATACGATAGAGTCTGACGCGAGTATTAATGACGCCAGTGAACTCTTCAACAAGCACAATATCAGGAGACTTCCTGTTGTAGAGCACGGCGAGGTTGTAGGTATGGTATCTGCAAGAGATATAGCAAAGACACTGACGATGAGACGTCGGTTATAGGTTTCTAAGATGATTGATGTGAGTAGTCTCGTGTTTGACGTAACACAAAATGCAAGATACTCTATACTCTGGAGTTTTGTAGTTGGAGGGCTGGTCGGTATAGGATGTATACAATGTGTTCTTCCACTAGCAGTTTATGGGGCAGCGGAGGGAGGTACAAGGAAGGGGTTTATCTTTGCCTTCCTATTCAATCTACCGCGGCTGTTGATGTTCCTCATATTAGGGATTGTCGCCGCAGTATCCACCCAGACTATTCAATTAATAGGATCTCCATCCCCCATGCTCCTTGGAACTATAGGAGTGGTTACTGGATTAGTTCTTATATTATTCTCTGCTGAATTATTCGGCGTCATGAATCTGGATAAAATTATTGCTTCAAGGTTAATGAATATATTGATGCCTCTTTTGAAGAAGGATTTCGGCACCCATAATCTAGGCGCGATAGTTCGTGGAGTTGTGTTTAGTTTCGTGTGTAGTCTGGGGTCTTCTTTGATTCTAATCGGGATTTGGGGGATAACGCTACTTTCATCAGATCCCTTATTCGCTTTTTTGGCTATCCTTGCCTATGGACTGGGGAATGTAACCTTCACAACCATAGCAGCAACCATCATGGGTGCATCCACCGGATTTCTGGAGAAAAAAACAAGAATAAACATCCCAAGGTATGCATCAATTCTCGGCAGCATTATCATCCTCTTCATGGGGCTGATATACTTCATCGGAGGATTAAATATGATTGGGGTTTTAGGCTGATTTTTCCTCCTCCGGTTTAGATTCTGTTGTTGATTCCTTCGTTTCTGCAGGTTTTTTGATGCTCTCTAATGTCCGTTCAGCATCAGAGGGTGCATCTTTTGGGGTTGGTTCCTTAAGCGTTCCACCCAGTTTATCTATCCACTTGTCCAGGTCATCGAAACAGCTTACAACTAGGGATGATAGGGAAATGAATTCAGCCTTCGATCCCACAGCCTGTTTAGAGGCTACCGCAAGCATGGCCTCGCATCCGGCACATGCCAGTGGAACGAAGTCAGCTCCGCTGTTATTTGCATTCTCGACCTTCTTCTTCGCGATAGCCATGGCAACATCCCCCTCGGAACCTGCTCCACAGCAGCCTTCAGCATCTTTCATCTCAACATAGCTAGCCCCCAATGCCTCTGTAATCCCTCCGTAAAGCTCCTTAAGCTTCACCCCTGCAAGCCTTCTCAGGTGGCATGAGTAATGCCCTGTAATCTTGGTTCCCTCAGGGAGTTTCCGATCTATCAGTTTCTCTAAATCACTTCTCTTAGCTAATGCGTAAAGAAGTTCTATGATGTTGATTGATCTGAAATCACGTCTCCTGAATTCCGGTTCATTACCCAGGAATTGAGTGCATGCCCCGCAGGTGAATAAGACATCGGGTATGCCTATCCGGGTTAAGGCGTTGAGATTAAATAATACGTTTTTTTTCTGAGTCTTAAAGTCACCTATAACCATCGATGCATAGCCGCAACATCTCTCATTGGGGATGGTCTTGTATTCCTTTATAATACCCTTCTCCACCATCTTCTCCAGGATAATGTATGTGGCTAATCTTGTTTCAGGCAGTGCTCTTGATGTGGTGCATCCCTCGAAAAACACCAGCCTCTCTGGAATTACTATCTCATCTTTCATCTTCTTTCTTTCTGAATACTGAATCCCTTATCTTTTTCAAACCCTCAGCCCCTTTCACAGCCTGCGTCTTAAGCTGAGGTTTCACTGGATTGTCGTCAAAGGGGTTATATGATTTTCTGAGACGGAAGGTTTTTGTGATCCAATCCCATGGGACATCCAGTTTCTTCCCCTCAAACCGTCTCACCACCGCTTCATAGGTTCTCTGCATCTTGGGGTTCGGTATCTGCTGCATGTAATCCAACGTCTTCCTACTTAATACCTCACTCATCTCGTCGTGGGATATCTCCCTGATTAATGCATCAACCTCAAGTTTTCTCGGGCAGCGCTCCATACAAGCCGCGCATGCGGAACACAACTGAATGTTTTTCTCTAATGCCGCAGAGTATTTCCCTGATTTAGCCGCCACCATAATGTCTTTAGGCCCGACGTATTCACCCGTGTTCTGGAGGACCGGGCAGACGGCCCTGCACTGCTGACACTCCATACAGAGTATTGCCTCCCCCTTATTCCTTAAGAGCATATACACCAGCATTGCAAAGGGTATTATTATCAATAACGCTGCCACGCCCGAAGTAATTATCTTGTAGTCCAACATTTTTATGGAAATTTAAGTGTTTTTCTTTCTTTTAAGTTAATGTGATCGATACAGGTGTATTCCACAGGTAAGTGGAATACGCCATGATGATGAAACTTTCTGAAGTTTCATGGGAATTTAAGTATCTTTCTTGGACATGCATCAACGCAGTTCATGCATTTAATGCAGTCTCCGTCATTAATCTTTTTGCCTTTGCTTATGTATTTCTCCACAACCAAAACATCCATTGGACATGCCTGATTGCACATAAAGCATTTCACGCATTTATCTTTCTCCGCTCTTATCCCGAAGATATGGATTTTAGAGAACAGGCCGAAGAATGCACCAAGAGGGCATAGGTAGGAGCACCACGTCTTTCTCCCGTAAGCGAATACAATAAAAAACACCCCAATGAATACTGGGATGGATAAGGGAACAACATGCCCTGTAGCTCCCTTGAACAGTGCACCTGCAGGACAGAATTCACAGAATACCGCATGAGACATTATGAACGCCAGGAATAAAAAAGCCATTAAGACAACATATTTAATGCCCGGATCCTTAAGCTCAGCAGGCATAGTAAGCCTGCCCTGTATAGGGGATATCTGTTCAATATAACCAAGTAATGTCCCGAAGGGACATATCCATCCGCAGAATAATCTGCCGAAAAGCAACGCCATGAACATGAAAGCACCCAGGTATAGGATTGAGGGGATCGATGTTCCCGCTGAGGGTGGGTGGAGGCTTAAATCCAGATTCGGGAAATCTGCAATAAGTGCCTGCAGATGCCAGAAGGGATCCAGCCAACATAGGGCTAATTTAACTGGGCTGCCATACAATAAATAGATTAATACAAAACCTGCTACCAGGAAGACTACCTGGCTTACCTTCCTCAGTGAAGCCTTCTTTATCTCCCTTTTTGGTTTACCCTTTTTCTTTTCCGTCATTTTACTCTACTGTGTGTTTCTCTCTTAAGTCCTCATTATTTAATAGCTCGATAACCCTGGTGGGGCAGCCTTTGAGACAGAGACCGCACCTTTCCCATACGAACTCATTTCTGTTTGCATCCCACGCACGGCATTTACTCCTGTCGATAACTGGGAAGCTGTGTTCATCCAGGGATATTGCACCTACAGGGCATTCATTAACACAAAAGGAACACCTTATACATCTTGCATTGAATCTGGACGCATCATTTTCGACTAAAAGGATTGCTAATCCCACCAGAGCTATGAATATGAATATCACTGCCATGGTTTCACTTCTATGCTCCCTTGTGACATCCGTTATCTTACTCAGGCTCATTTTCCTTAATAACTATTAAATTGGTGGGACATTTGTTAGCGCATAACCCCCCCTGAATGCATTTAGTGTAGTCTATGTCAGGGATTATCCTTCCCCTCCCCTCTGGGGAAGTATCCTTCATTAAAGCATAAGCAGCTGCGACAGGACATATTTTGATGCATTGCTTCCCAAGCAGACACCTACCTAGTCCATGGAGTCTTTTATTATCCCTAGCCTCCTTCAGTATCTGGTTAAAAGATGCGTCTTTATCGCCTTTATCCACTATTGAAACAAACCCATCTATAAGACTTACCTTAAAACTTGGTGATTCCCTCCCGTCAATGAATATCTTCCCGTTAACCGCCCTCTTGAGTTTGGATATGTGGTTTCCCTCCTTATCATAGGCGTATACGGATAGAAATCTGCCGTCATATTCCTCCGCAACTTCGGGGGATAGTTCAACAACGACTTCATTTCCGTCGGGGATGATCTTATAATCCTTATCATAACTGAAGGGCGGTCTTACCACTGGCTTACCTGCCTTTTCAATGTCGAATCCTGGGCTAAGCATGTCGGTTCCCACCAAGGCAACCATCACTGCCAGTATAGCCAAAAATATTGTCAGGTTTTTCTTATCCATCTCCGAACTCACCATCATCCTTCAAATCCCTTATTATATCTGTAACCTTCAAACCTACGGGACACATTGGGTCGCATGCACCATCCAGTGGATCATATTTAGCCGCATCCTTCACCCGCAGCTTCCTCACCCATACCACAGTATCCTTGGGGTACTTGTTATATGCTTCCCTCGCAGTCATTGTTTCATTATCTGCCATATATGTCTTGGATACCTGCATATTGGGGTCTGTTCCATAGGCTTCCTCCAGAGTCAGCTGTAGGTTGGATGCACTCATATACAGGTTAGGGTTGTCTGTGACCGCTGCAGCCACGTATACGGATACGTCATATCCCAGCGGGCATTTTAGGTTGCATGCTTTACACTGATAACAGGTCAGTGCCCACGGATGCCCTGAAGTGAATGCATTAATCACTATCGAACCTAATATGATTGTTGCTAAGAGGTATAATGCTACATTAAATCTCCTGTATCTTGGTTCCATTTTATGAAAATAGGTACATCAATAAGCCTGTGATAAATCCCCCGAGTATCCCTTCGATATTCACTGGATTGCTGGACATTGCTATATTAAACATAACGCCTATAACAACTCCAACCAGTAGCATGAAGCCTAGTTCCTTGATTACTTTATCATCCATTTTTTTTCTCTTTTAAAGTATTGCCATCAGAAGGCCCACAAGCAATCCTCCGAGAAGGCCTCCTTTATCGTAAAACTTATATCCCAGGGAGAAATTAATCACTGCCCCTGTGACTAATCCCGTGCCCATGAATATCGCATATAGTTCAATTACTCCAACCATTTTTTTTAGATGAACCCCAGTAATCCGATTATTAATACTGCAACCCCTGTACCCATCATGATCGCAACCTGCTGTGGTCTGCCGCTTGCCCCTATTGCGGTGCCCAGGTTGCCTTCACCTATACCCCCTATCCCTCCTAGAGGGGATGGTCCGCAGGAGGCTGCTGCATTTAATATAAAGCCGGTCAGTAATACAGGTGTTACCAAGGGATTGTTGATTGCCTCACCCATTCTCATACCAAATAATAATACCCCCGGCATTAATGCCGCCGCCAGGATTCTGCCACATGGCATAGGCAGTATGGAGGGTATATTAGCCAGGATTACGGCTACTCCAATAAACCCTAATGGCGTGGAATTCGCCAAAATAGTTAGCATATCTAGTAATACATCAAAGCTCCCTATTGCCACAAGAGCTCCTGCTATGATAAACCCTGATATCATGGCCATTACCGGGTGCAGGATAACACCGGCGATCAGGTCCTGTATAGATACCCTGCTCACAAGCATTATCACCAGAACAAAGAATATGAGTATGGTTTGTATCGGTATCGGAGGCTTTGTTATGAATACAACCGCTATTCCTATAAGGAAGAAGAAGAATGAGAAATAACCTGAGCTGGGAACCTCCTCTTTTTTATTGTTTATCTTTTCAGCATCCTCCTCCATAATCTCTGCAACAATAGTCTCGCCGGGAAGGATTCTATATATCACGGCTATGGAAAACATAGCTACTGCGGTTATTACCATTATGCCTATCTGCTGTGCATTGGCAAATGAACCTATTTCATAACCGCCCATGCCTTCACCGATGGTTCCAATCCCTCCTAATGGGGATGGTCCGCAGGAGGCTGCTGCGTTCACTATGAATCCAAAGACGACTATGCTTGCGAGCAGGGGTGCTTTCCTGATTCTGGCTAGGTTATAACCGAATAATAGTGCTGCAGGAATTAATGCCGCCGCAAGTATTCTACCGCAGGGCATGGCAAATATGGTTGGCATGTTTACCAACACAACAACAGTCCCTGTTAGACCTAATGGTGTTTTTGTCAGCCTATTCAGTACATCTATTGCCGCCTTAAACGCCCCAGCTGCTTCCAGAGCACCTGCGACAAGAAATCCTGCAAGTAGAGCGGTTATGGGGTGTATATAGATGTTCGCTGACAGGTCTTTAAGACTCACAGGGTTGCCAAACAGGGTTGCTATTACGACCAGGAGGAGGGTTGTGAGAATTAATGCTGACTGGACAGGCAGTACATCCTGTGGTATCCACTCCTTCAGTGAGGCTATTATAACCCCAAAGAATATCAACAACCCAAATAGCCCGAGTAATTCCATTCTTAAGACCCTCTGATATGCATTTTACTGATTTTCTGAGCTATTACCCTTGAACCGGTTTTCGTTAACCCGACCGGATCCCCTATCCTTATTTTATCCATGCAGAGGGAGCAGGGGCTTATCTCCGCTCCGCACATCTCCCCTGTATCAAGTCTGATACTTAAGGGTATTGCAGACTTCCCTGGTTCCACAGGCATTAAAACACAGTTTTTGCATGAGTATTCACCCCCATTTAATTCACCACCAATCGATACTATCACTCCCTTTTTCTGAGGGAACATAAATGAGCGCATGCCCTGATATACCACATAGAAGCCAAACAGTATCAAGCCCATAACTACGGCCTTATTTATTAGATATACATAATTTTCAATCATCCTTATCGAAATTATTAAAATTCATAATTATTAATCATTATAGATTAATAATTAATATATAATATGCACATAAAAATTAAATGTGAGGGCTGATCCCAGCCCAATACATAAGGGTTTTGACATACGAAACAATCATTTATGCTTCGCTATCTCCCCTTTCAGCCATTCAGCAGCAGCGTCGATCTTCATCAGATTATCCAGTTCATCGGTACTGCGCATCTCTATCTCAAAAATCCAGCCATCCCCGAAGGGGTTTTTATTAATTACGGTGGGGTCATCATACAGCTTCTCATTAGTCGCCTTTATGGTTCCTGAGACTGGGGCAAAGAGTTTACCAACCCACTTACCGGTTTCTATCGTACCCACTTCAGCATCCTGGCTTACTTTATCACCCTCAAACGGCATCTCCACATAGCTTATGTCTCCAGACATTTTCTGTGCGAAATCTATAAGCCCAACCTTAGCAACATTCCCATCCACCTTAGCCCACATAAACTCCTTGTGGTAATATAAATCATCCGGCATGTTGTATCCTTCTATATCCATTTTTAATACCTTATTTCATTGTAAACAAGAAAATTTTTTGTTTCTAAAACAAAAATTTTGTGTCATAAAATTTTATCTTAGAGATAAAATTTTGATAATATATCTATAATTATTTATCATTATAAATATAAATAGATATTTAAATCAGAACCCTTAAATTACTTATATTGTCTTGTGGTAAATATGGAACATAAATTTGTGAAGATATCCTATACAGGAAGGATTAAGGAGGGAAAGATCTTTGACACCACCAGCGAAGAAGTGGCGAGGAAGGAAGACCTGTTTGATGAGAAAAGAAGTTACGGCCTGGTTCCTGTTGTGATTGGGGAGAAGCAGGTGATCCAGGGTTTGGATGATGTATTGGAGGATATGAAGGTTGGGGAGGAACGAGAGATTGAGATCCCTCCGGAGAAGGCATATGGTCAGAGGGATTCGAATCTAATCCGTCTTGTTCCCATGAGGGTCTTTAAGCAGCAGAAGATGACCCCTATTCCTGGGATGGCTGTTGAATTAGATGGGAAAGTAGCAAGGATTCAGACGGTAGCGGGGGGTAGGGTGAGGGTGGATTTTAATCCGGAACTTGCCGGAAAAACCGTGGTTTATACTGTAAAGCTTGAGGGGGAATCTGAAACAGATGAGGATAAAATTAAATACCTTATTGAGAGGAGTTTTAGTACCTGCGATGGATTTGAGTTGGAAACAGGTGAGGGGAATCTTGGTATCACTATACCCGAAGGGTCATACCTGAATAGGACTATATTGTTGATGAAGGCGTCTCTTGCTGCAGAGGTGTTTAAGTTCATGGATATTGAGAAGATTACTTTTTCAGAGGTCTGGGTAAAAAAGGAGGAGGCTAAAGAGAAATCATCAAAAAATCCTTGAGGATTTTTTATGACACAAAAAACCCGGAGTCTCTTTGAGAGACTACCCGGAGTCTCTTTGAGAGACTACCCGGAGTTTCTTTGAGAGACTACCCGGAGTTTCTTTGAGAGACTATGGGTCGATAGATTGCTCAAAGCAATCTCTCGATGGGTCGATAGATTGCTCAAAGCAATCTCTCGATCGCTTCTAAAGCGATTTTTTCTTGTAATCTCTTTTTTATACTCTGGAATTATCATAATATAGCTTGGGATGGTTTATCATAATTAATTATGATGAACTTATCTATTTAACTGAAAATGATTAGCTCCATACATAGGGAAATTCTTGATGTCCTGATTGAGCTCTATGAAAAGAAGAAGGAGACTGTGAAGGGGGAGGATATAGCAGGGCTTCTGCATAGGACTCCGGGGACGGTAAGGAATCAGATGCAAACCCTCAGGGCATTAGGTTATGTAGATGGTGTTCCCGGACCTAAGGGGGGGTATACGCCTGCGTTGAAGGCTTATGAAGCTTTAGGTGTTGATGTGATTGATAAGCCAAGTGCAGTCAAGATATACAGGGATGGGAAGCTGGTTGAGGGGGTGCATGTTCAGAAGATGATTTTTACTCAGCTTCCTCACCCCACTGATTGTAGGGCTATGATCACTGTTCTGGGTGATACAAGGAAGCTTAGGGATCATGATTTCATAACGGTTGGCCCCACCCCGGTTAATCACGTGATTCTGAAGGGTGAGGTGGTTGGGAGGGATGACACCAAGAGGGAGATCCTTATCGCCGCACAGAGTATAACCAGCATACCCAAGGGCAAGGTTGCAGATGTTGCAACAAAGAGGCTGGTGTCTTTCACTTCAGGTATGAGTGTTCAGGAGTGTGCAAAGAAGTTGATGGATAAAAGAATCAGTGCAGCACCAATCATTGATAACGGGAAGTTAACCGGGATAATAACTGTGGCAGAGATTGTGAGGGCGGTGGCAGGAGCCATGGGGAGTGATAAAGTAGGGAATATCGCAGTGAAAGAGCCACTCACTATTGAGGGGGATTTGGAGCTAATAGAGTGCGTGGAGAAGATGAGGGAGTATGACGTGGGTAGACTTATAGTGTTGAGTAAGGGGAAGCCAGTGGGTATAATAACCCGGACAGACATACTCATGAGGATGCTGAGATAATTATATAATGAAAACCTTATTCATTCCCTGTCACTCCAAGAGAGATCCCTTGCCTGTGGTGGATAAGGCATTGGAGGATTTAAGGGATTTCAAGCGGGTTGGTCTCATTACTACTGCACAGCATGTTAATCAGCTGGAGAAGATAAGGGATTTTTTGTTGGAAAGAAATAAGGAAGTATTTGTTGGGGGACAGATTCTGGGTTGCGAGCTACGTAATGCACTAAAGATTGAGGATGATGTTGATGTGTTCCTCTACATAGGCTCCGGGAGGTTTCATCCCTTGGGTGTTTCTTTGTCAACCAAAAAACCGGTTGTCGTGGCTAATCCCCTCTCTGATTCAGTGGACTGGATTTCAGATGAGGAGAAAAAGAGGTGGTTAGGGAGGGGGAAGGGCCGGGTTGCGAGGGCAATGGATGTAGGGGTTTACGGTATACTGGTTTCCACCAAAACCGGGCAGTTTAACCTGGATTTGGCATTAAAGGTCAGGGATGAGCTGGTAAGTAAAGGAAAGACTGTGTTTCTCTTCGCAGGGGATGAGATCACTCCTGAACGGGTGTTGGGTTTTAAGGTGGATGCGTGGGTGAATACCGCCTGCCCCCGGATTATAGATGACTTCTTCGAGAAACCGGTCTTGAATCCGGATGAACTGGAATTTGTTCCTGTAGTATGAAGTATAGATCTTGTTGTAATGTGGTCTGGGGGGTTGTAGAACCCCCCAACCCCGTTGTGATGATCAACCTGTCTGCAGGTTGTGTTCTACAGGAACCTGATCTCCTGGGGTAGTTCTTTAATCCGTTTCCTGAATTCAGGTGGCCATTCCTCCGGGTTTAAACCCTTCTGTGCGGTGAAAGCAGCCAGCCACCTCTCCAGGCCTATGCCGGTGCACCCGCTCCAGAGCTGCTCATTACTCTGGGATTTTACATTAAATCCTTTAGGGTATTTATCGCCGTTATTTGAGGCGTTCTGGAATTCAAGCCACTCCGACTCCTTCCTCGAGCCCCTGTAGGGGAGGTAAGCCTCGAAATCTATCGTGCCGACGTCTTTTCTCTCCTCATCAATACCTGTTAAGCCCTCCTGGGCCATGAACCAGGGTGTAACAAAAGCCATCCTCCACTCCAGCTCCAATATCTCATTAAATATCCTCTTGAAATGCTCTGTAATCTCTTTATGCAGCTTCTTCACCTGACCGGAATACCCCATCCACACAACCTCTATCCTGTGGAACTCATCCACCCTCTCTATTCCATGAATCCCCCCGGACTCGTATCTCATAGATGTGCCGGAGCGGTCAAAGACCCTCAGGGGAAGGTTTTCATCAGACATTGTTTTCCCATCGAAATACGGCCATAGAGGCGGGCACTGGGCGTAGGAGACCCCGCCTATAGGCTCCTTAATCTTTTCCTTAACCAGACCCAGGGGGATCTCCCCCGTGATCTTGTAGAGGTCAGTCACCTCCTCCCAGAACCCATGCTCCCTTGTTTTAGGCGGGCAGAGGAAATATATTTCCCCGTAAATATTTTTCGCATGCCCGGATTTCTTC
>JAYEKX010000106.1:0-11548 GCA_034716875.1 Candidatus Altarchaeota archaeon
AATTTTATAGGTAATATAGGTCTTAACCTTTTAACCACGGATTCAACCTGTCTCTTGGCACTTTTAACCGGATCAATATGTATTTTAGCCTCATTAACAGCCTTATCAATCCTTGCAGGGGGGTGGGGTGTATTAGTCTGGGGATTTATAGCGTTTCTCGCTATTAAGGATATAACCTGTTTTCTTGTCTCCTCAATCATCCTCTTCCTCTGCTCTACCGTAAGATGAAGCTCTCCCTTCTTTATTATCTTATCCACAACCTCATGTAGGTCGGTGGTCCCAAGAACCTTGTCCATAACCTCTTCAGATGCCCTTTCCCCTGCCTTAGCATCCTTAAAGATATCCTCTACCGCCAATAACTCCTTAATATTCACTTCCCCCCCTTCTTTATAATCTAAAGCCAGGTCGGGGTCGACAAAAATCTCGAAATCCACTCCATGAGTCTTTAATCTAGCGATTACGGCTTTATCCAAGCTAACCATTTTAATGCTCAGAGAAACACAAGGGATAATTAAATCAGCATTGCCTTAGGGATTATTTACTTACTCATTAGACTTCTCCCTCTTTTCAGATTCCAACGCCTTATCGAGTCTCTCAAGGGATTCCCCAATTTCTTTTACATCAACCTTTTTATATTTCTTCCCTAATTCGATAGTGATCATCTCAATATTCTCCCTTTTAATCGTCTCTTCCGAAACTATATTGAGTCCTCTTAAGGCCAAGTCTATGGCATTGGTTCTTGACATATCCTCCTTATAATGTTTCTCAAATATTTTTTCCACCTCACCCCTCCCCACTCCAATGGATGTGGCGGTATACTGGGTAAACGCCCCACTGGGGTCTGTTTCAAAGAGGAAGGATTCATCATTCACCCCAGCAATTAACAGGGCAGTACCAAAGGGTCTTGCACCGCCATACTGGGTATAAACCTGTTTAGTATCACATATGTCTCGTGTAAGGCTGGGAATAGAGACCGGTTCGTTATAAGCAAGCTTGCTTCTCTGTGCCTTGAGGCGAGCCTCCTCAATCAGTCTCCTGGCGTCAGCCACTAACCCGGAGGTGGCGACACCTATATGTTCATCAATCTGAAATATTTTTTCAATTGATGAGGGAACTATTAATCGTGATGCAATGTTTTTATCTACTGCCAAGAGAACGCCGTTTTTGTAGGTGACTCCACAAGCCGTAGTCCCCCTCTTAACAGCTTCTCTCGCGTATTCAACCTGAAATAATCTACCATCCGGACTGAATACCGTGATTGCCCTATCATACGCCGCAGGTCCCATAGGATACATTTTATATCTCACCAATTACCGAGTAACTTAATAGGATTTACTGCTTAAATAGGGGGGGATATCCGAAAGTCTTTCATGGATTTAGGGGGGCAGTAGGCTTAACAGACTATTGAATAGACCTACAATAAGAGAGTATTTAGCTAATTTTGCAAGAAAGACCACTATAACGAATTCAATGAAATTCATTCTTGTAATCCCTGGGAAAATGGTGATGGGATCAACGGGTAAAGGCAGAAGGATTATTACAAATAATCCCGACCAACCGTATTTATCCATCATTTTCTTTGCATGATCCATCTTACCGGCATCCACTTTTCTCTTAATTATTCCCGAACCGAGATAACCCAATAAATAATTTACAATGGTTCCAATCAATGAACCTATACTAGCAACAATCACCACCAAATAAGGATTCACACCCAATTTTATCAAACCTACGAGAGGCGCTTCCACCCAAAATGGAATAAATATCGTGGAGCCTATGAGGGAGGATATGAAGAGCCCAATCAACGAACCGTACTGTATAATCAAATCATGGAACATGTTAATACTTTAGGTATCCGCAATTTAAGTGTTGAAGCGGAAATACTAATGATGGAGATGAAACCTATAAGGGATCTGGATGTTAGAGACGCGCGGGTTAATGAACTCGTGAAGGGAATGTATGAAGGCGGCGGGTTCACAGCAAAGAATCTTGCTTTAGGGGTTGATATCCTTAAGAGCATGCAAAGAGAGGATTGCACTAGATTCCTGTCGTTTCCCGCAAATATTGTAGCCACCGGGACACGGGGGATTCTGAAAGAATTGGTGAAGGAGAAACTGATTGATGTTGTCGTAACAACATGCGGTTCTTTAGACCACGATATTGCAAGGGTCTGGAGGGATTATTTTCATGGGGATTTTTCGATGGACGATGGAGAGTTGCGAAGGAAGGGAGTAAACAGGCTGGGTAATATATTGATTCCGAACGAGAGTTATGGATTGATCCTGGAGGAGAAACTGCAGCCGATGATAAACGAAATCTATCAGGAAACAAAGGATACCCCCGTGTATGAATTAATCTGGAAGATCGGTGAGAGACTTAGTAAGGAAGAGAATAAGGAGGATTCAATAACCTACTGGTGTTATAAAAACAGGATTCCCGTATTTATTCCCGGGATTTTTGACGGGGCGGTGGGGTCACAGCTCTGGCTTTTCTGGCAGAGACACAGAGACTTTAATATAAACCTATTCAGGGATGAACAAAAGATTTCAGACATTATTTTTGAAGCCAAGAAGACAGCTGCTTTAATCATTGGCGGAGGTATTTCAAAGCATCACACTATCTGGTGGAACCAGTTCAGGGAAGGCCTGGATTACGCGGTGTATATCACAACAGCTACGGAATTTGATGGAAGCCTCTCCGGCGCGAGACTGAGGGAAGCGATCTCGTGGGGTAAGCTAAGGGATAAAGCTAAATACGTTACAATAGATGGTGATGCCACCATCATCCTGCCATTAATGATCTCTGCTTTATTGGATAGACTGAAGAAAATAAAATGAGGCCGGATATAATTATTATAAGTGCGTTCATAGTAGGGAGTGGGATCATTGCTTTAGAGCTGGGGATAACCACAGCTATTGCTGAGTTAATAGCGGGGGTGATAGCCCATCAATTAGGCCTCACTTTTGAGAATGAAGGGGTTATAGAGGTACTGGCTGATATAGGGATTCTGACTTTGATGTATGTAGCGGGTTTGGAGATTGACCTGGATATGTTGCGTAAAAGCTTTAAACCCAGTCTTGCTATAGGATCCGCGTCCTTTATCTTTCCATTTATTTCAATAATCCTCATCTCCACGTATCTCCTACCGTTTATTATGGATCAACCCTTCACCATAAAGCAAATCTTGTTGATTGCAATAGCCCTCTCTACCACCTCAATAGCTATTGTTTATCCCATATTACGTCAAAGCGGTGCTCCGGATAAAGAGAGGAAAATGATTCTTTCTGCCGCCATGATCACTGATTTACTTAGCATGTTAGCATTAGGTATTCTCTTTCTAGAGCAGTCCACCCTACTTATTGCATTAGCATTAATCATGGGTTTATTTCTCTTCACCTTCATGTTTCCTTTCTTTGGGGGGAGGGTATTTGGACATTATAAAGGGAATGTGGCGGAGTTTGAATTCAAGATTATTCTCCTCTTGCTTTTGGTGGTAGCTATAGCTTCGGAGGAAGCGGGTATTGAGTCAGCGATAATAGCGTTTATTTTAGGTATGATAACATCCGAGGTCGTGGTGAAACACGAAGACTTGGAGACTAAGTTGAGAGGGATTGTTTTCGGTTTCTTCGCCCCAATATTCTTCTTCAGCGTGGGTTTCTCTATGGTTGCTAAGGATTTCATTGACAATATCTTGCTTTTATTAATATTTTTCATCACCTGTTTTACTATGAAGTATGCGGGCACTTATCTGGCTAGCAGGAGATATGTTCCTGATTCAGCAGGGTATGTGGCTACTCTCTTTAATTCCCGGTTGAGTTTGGGGATTATTGCTGCAGTACTGGGTTTGGAATCAGGAGTATTTAATCAAGGTGTTTATTCAGCCATCATCGGGGCGGTTGTGTTGTCATCGATTCTTTCCTCTTTCATGTGTAGAAAGAGGCCTTAGTAGGGGGTGGAAGGGATGTATTTAAGAAATTCTTTTTTAAGTCATAATTACGGGGTTGGGGAGGCGGATGTTTGCGTGATCGGGGTTCCCTTTGATTCATCCTCCCTGGGTTTAGGCAGCCGGTATGGGCCTGTGGCGGTGAGGGAGGCGTTGAAGCTGATTGAAGGATATCACCCTGAATCTGGATTTGACGTGTTTGAGAGGCTTAAGATATGTGATTTAGGTGATATAGAGGTTGTCCCGGGTTCATACGACTTGACGGCTGAACGGATCAGGGAAACCATTAAGGGGGTGAAGGAAGTAAATCCAAACATATTCCCTCTGTTTCTTGGAGGCGAGCATCTTATCTCCTTACCAGTTATAGAATCTCTGAAGCCAAAGACTGTGGTGCAGTTTGACGCCCACGCTGACTTGAGAGGGGATTATCTGGGGAATAGGTTTTCTCACGCCACCTGGGCTTCTCATGTTGTGGAAGGGTTTAATCTGGTTCAGCGGGGGGTGAGGAGTTTCTCAATGGAAGAAAACGAGTTGGTGAAAGGAATCAAGAAGAACAAGGTTTTTGGGGAAACGTATTTGACTGTGGACATAGATGTTTTTGATCCTTCTATTGCTCCGGAAACAGGTCTTTTGGAGCCTGACGGCTGGTCTTATTCTGTTTTCAAAGATAATCTAAAGGGGATTGGAGGAAATCTGGTTGGGGCTGATGTAGTGGAGGTCTCTCCTAGCGGCTTCAGCTCGCAGACTGCTTTGTTAGCAGCTAACGTGATAAAGGAGATTCTTGGTTTTATTGTTGGAGAGGAAAGATAACCCTTTCTTCAGCCTCCTCAGTAATGCATCCACTCATTAAAAAAATTCCTGTTAAAGCCAGGATCAGATAAATCTTTTTCATCACTCCTTCCGCATATAGATGTTCCTGCATGGGAATGGTATTTCTATACCCTCCTTATCGAATTCCCTGTAAACTTTGGAGTTGACATCATCAATCACCTTGAGCTTATCCTTGAAGTTATCCACCCACGTGATCAACAGGAAATTCAGTGAAGACTCCCCGAGCTCTCTGAAGAATATTGAGGGTGCAGGATTATCCATAACAAACTCTGAGCTATTGGCTATGTCTAAAACAATCTTCTTCACCTTATCCGGGTCCGAGCCGTACGCAACACCCAGGGTAATCTTAACCTTCAGCTGCAGATCAGGTAAGGCATAATTCGTAACCTCATTAGAGATTATCTTCTCATTCGGGATGATGACGAAGGTATGATCCAATGTCTCTATCTTCGTGCTTCTCAAGCCTATATCAACAACCTCCCCCAGGTAACTGCCTACCTGAATCCTGTCTCCCCTGGAGAAGGGTCTGTCTGAGAGTATGAAGAACCCCGCCAAAAGATTAGCGATAGTGTCCTTAGCTGCGAAACCTATGGCGAAACCAGCAATCCCCAAGCTGGCTATTAAAGGGCTTATCTCAATCCCAAGTTGATCCATAATGATCATGAAAGCAATTAGGTAGATGGCAAAATTTGCCACCTTAGAGAGGAAGGGTATGGCTTCATCATCCAGGCTGGTCTTTGTTCTGGAAGCCAGGTTCCTGCCGAATTCATTTATACCCACATTAACAACATTGGCGATTACCCACGTCACCAAGACAATGAGAAATATGGAGATGGGTGTCGTAACGTAGTTGGAGTAATCAGCATAACCCATGGATGTGAGCAGGTAGATAACCGATATATAACCCCCAACCAGGATTATCGCATAATACAGGGGTTTATGCAGTATACCTAATAATTCATCATCAACCCTTGACTTTGTTCTTGCAGCCAGTTTCTTGAAGTACCTCTCCACAAAGAAATAAACAATTTTTGCCACGACAATAGATGCTAAAAAAATCAAAACCGCAATGATGATCTTTTCATATCCTGATAGGGTCGTTGGCAATAAGCTAGAGACTGCTTCATTCACGCCTGCAGTAATTGATTCTGTTTCGACGACCTCGGTAATCGATTCAGTTTCGTTGATCATGTTAACTTATGGACTTAATCCATTAAAAGAATCATGAAAACCCGGGGGTGAGGTCATGATATCTTTGACGTATCTTGATTATCTCGGAATTTGCTCATGATTGATATATGACTAAAAACGATAAGTATTTATATAGTCATGACTAAATCATAACAATCATAAAATAATCATAAGATATTCATGAGATAAATCATAAACAATCACGATAATCATAAGATATTCATGAGATAAATCACAGGCAATCACGATGAAAAACCCGCAAACCAACTACAGCGAAGAATTCAGGGAGCTTACTGAAGACTTATCTGAAGCGGTTTATCAGATGTCTGACCCGGTTGCTATCGCCACCATGCTCTACTCCATAGCCGAGGAGAAAAAAAGCAGCAACCTGGTGGTCAGGGATATTAACGGTAAATTCGATCACATGATGGAGAAACTTGATCGCGTAGCTACTCTTTTGGAGGATGTCAGCCATAAGATGGGGACTCCGAACAGGGAGATAGAGCAGCCTGAAATCTCTGATCGTGATCAGGAGATACTGAATTTCGTCCACTCCAAGGAAAGGGTTTGTGCAGATGATGTGCAGGGTCACTTCAAGTATAAAGGCAGGAATGCAGCTAGTGCCCGCCTAAGTAAGTTATTCAGGGATAATATGCTGGAGAAAATCTATGTCGGAAGAAAAGTGTATTACCGGGGGACGAGTCCCGGATAAAAGATTTAATCAATTTAGCAACCACCTACGCCCCCACTCTGTGGGGGCAATCCTTATCACTTTAGCAACCACCTCCGCCCCCACCATGTGGGGGCGGTTCATTATCACATTTTTTTTTAGATTTCAGCCAACCACCTTCGCCCACTTCCCTCGGGAAGTGGGTGATTCTACTCATTCTGGAAAAAGATGGATACTCAATTCCTTTCAATATCCCTGTTGATGTCCTTCATTCTTGTTCTACCCCCTATACTCTTCCTGGTAATCTCTTTAATCCTGAAATACGTCTTCAGGGTCAGAAACAGAATACTGAATGCAGTAATCGCCTTGGTTATTTCCTTAGCTGTCTCGTCATTAACGCTTTGGATACTCCCTCCTGGTGGTGACTGTGGAACGCCTTACTTTATCTTCCCGTGGACTGAATGTATTGATAACCCAGAATGTGACGGCCTGGAATGTGACCCTGCTACAGATGTCATATGCGCTTTAAGCCCGGAATGTGACCCTGCTACAGATATCCTATGCGTTTTAACTATGCGTGCAGGTATCCTGCTATGCACCTTAACTAAGCTAGGGCAATACCTACTCACAATCATCGCGGCACTAGTCATGATAGTCCCCCCCATATCCCACAGGTTTTTATATCCTAAAGTTGAGGGTGTGAGCAGGAGGAGATTACTGCTCATGGCAATTCTATTTATTCACGCCGCAGTATTTTTACCGGGGTTACTCCTATCAATCCACTCAATTTCATATCTGATGTATTCAGGACTTGATTTAAACACAGTGCTTGCTATGGCATCTGCTATAGTGCTTCTTATGGCCATATTAGAAATATCTGCTGTTATTCTGGTTATAGTGTTTCTTATTCTCTACTTTACAGTCCACCTAATTCTTAAACACGTTTTCAGAACTGAAAACAAATTACTGGAGTTATTAATTCCACTGCTATTCGTTTTATGGCTATGGATATGCTATATCGTGTCCTGGCTTACTTCCAGCTTTTGATAGTAATCGCGGCATCAGTCATGATAGTTCCTTATTTATACCAGAAAATAAAGGAAGTCATGAAGAAGTCATGACTTACCCCAGGAGTTGTTCAACAAACCATTCCCTGTCAAACCTCTTCAGATCCCTGTAACCCTGGCCCATGCCCACAAAGATTATTGGTTTCTTGGTTACATGCGATATTGAGATAGCTGAACCACCCCGGGCGTCAGCATCCATCTTCGTCAGGATAATTGCGTCAATCCCCACCATCTCACCGAATCTCTCCGCCTGATCCACCGCATCATTACCAGTCAATGAATCCCCGACAAAAACCCTTAAATCAGGGTTATTAACCCTGCAGATCTTCTTCATCTCATTCATCAGATTCACGTTAGTCTGCATCCTGCCCGCAGTATCCGCGAGAACCACATCAACCTTCTTCACCCTCGCATGCTCCACCGCATCATAAATCACGGCAGCGGCATCCGCCCCCTTCTGATGCTTAATTAATTTAACGCCAAGAGACTCAGAATGCCTCTCTATCTGCTCTATAGCCCCCGCCCTGAAAGTATCCCCCGCTGCGAATACCACCGAAAGATTATTGTCCATCAAATACCTGGCCACCTTCGCTATCGTCGTGGTCTTCCCGGACCCATTCACCCCGAAAAAAACCATCTTAAACGGTTTCTCCGACCCCCTGATTAACGACAGAAAATCAACCTCCTCCGGCGTGAAAACATCCAGAAGCGTTTCCATGAGCGAATCCCTGATGAACCTATCGAGATCCTCCTTCACAATCTCCCGGTCAACCAACCTACTCCTTAACTCATTAAGAATAGCCTCAGTAGTCTCAACAGCAACATCATTCTGAATCAAATCCAGCTGGAGGTCATAAAGTATGTTCTCAAAATCCTTTACAGAAAGCTTTATAGTCTTCCTAAGAACACCCTTAATCCTCGTCGCCTTAGTAAGCCGGACTTCCTTCTCAGCAACCTCCTCAGTCCTCCCGACAAACCGGTTAATCCTCTGCCTTAGTGACTGAAACATTTTTTATTTCTGTCCAGCCTGGATCTCTCTAGCTAATCTATCATATTCCTCATTTAAGTTAACTAGCCTGTTGTTTAATTCCACCGCACCCGTCTGCAGTTTCTCCATCGTCTTAGTAATCTCCTCACCCCTCTTCTTCAGAATCTCTTTAGCTTCATCGACATCCTTCTCTATGGAAACCCCTGCTCCAGCCCCGACAATCACCTTCCCTGTATCCTTCAATTCCGCCCGGATGAAAGAGCCTGAACCGATGGAAACGAGAATCTCTGTCCCAGCCTTATTTTCTTTTAAGGCATCCAATGCCGTAAGCGAGGACCCTAACTCCTCCATGGTGGAACCAAGCAACTGAATCTCATTCCTTAAAGACTCCATCTGTTTCTTATATGTTTCCAACTCCACTAAAACCCTTTGCAACTCCTGCCTCTTATCTATAGACTCCATCCTAATCACGTTTTAATATCCTTATTCCTTTATCCCCGGCGACTATAACCTTTTCAGGCCTCCTGCGGGCGAAGACCCCATTCTCGATAACGCCGGGGATGTTGTTTAAATCACACTCCAGTTTCCCTGGATTGATTATGTTGAATCGTGCATCAAAAATTATGTTGTTATTATCTGTCGTGAAGCCTTCCCTCAACCTCGCAAGACCCCCCAGGTGTTGAATCTCTTTCCTAACGAAATTTTCCGAGAAAGGGAGGACTTCCACCGGGACAGGGAAACACCCAACGCGATCCACAATCTTTGAGTTATCCACAACAACAATAAACTCCTTAGATGCTGAAGCAACGATCTTCTCTCTCGTATGGGCTCCGCCTCCGCCTTTTATCAGGTTGAATCCTGAATCCACCTCGTCGGCACCATCAACATCCAGATCAATCACTGGATATTCATCTAGGGTAGATAACGGGATTTTCAGGGAATCAGCCAGTTTCTCTGTTCCAACCGAGGTTGGAATCGCAACTATATCCAGCGACTCAACCCTTATCTCTTCAGCTAATTTTTCTATGAAATACTTTACGGTAGAGCCCGTCCCCAAACCAAGAACCATGCCATCATCTACAAACTCCACCGCCTTCTCTCCAACAGCCTTCTTTAAAAGTTCTGTACGTGATTTATTCATTTCAACGCCTTATCCATGTTTTTTATCACATGACTGCTAATAGCCCTGTTTCTTTTCAACAAATCCACCCCCTCCATCTTTCTCAGGACATCCAGGAGTACTATCGCCTGTCTTTCCAAATCATCCCTGAAGTGACTATCCCAGAGGAAAAGCCGTGTTTCCTCAAAACCCCTCTTCTCGAGAATGATTCCGGTGCTATTCAGGAAACCCGTATTAAATGATATATTCCCTGGATAGACATCCTTCTTTATCTCATTCAAAAACCTCGCTAATTCACCCATCTTAATGTGGTTTATTAAAATATATCTAAACAAACCTCGGTCTCTTTGAGACAAAGCGGGAGAGGGGCAGTGGCTTAAACGGGAGGTTTTTAGTCTTATCCCTAATTTCTTCAACGAGATCCTCCAGCGTCATATCCCTCTGCTCGCCTGAGTATCGAATCCTTACATTGAATCTATGGGATTCCTTCTCCCTCCCCCCTAAAACAAGGATGTAGGGAATCCACTCCTTCTCCGCCTCCCTGATTTTTTTACCGATGGATTCATTCCGCTCATCTATATCCACCCGTATCCTCTTTCCCCTGAATTTATCCGCAATCTCTTGTGCGAATTCATTGAATTCTTCAGAAACCGGGACCAATCTCACCTGAGTCGGGGAAAGCCATAAAGGCAGCATAGGTTTATTCCCACTCTGCTGCTTTAGATACGCCTTCTCCAGAAGAGCATACACATTCCGGTCTATGCTCCCGGATAAGCTGGCGTGAAGCATCAAAGGATGCTTCTCCCCCCCATCCTCATCCACATAGGTTATCCCAAACCTCTCGGTATTCTCTATATCAATCTGCACCGTAGACAAGGCTGAAGCCTTATCTAATGCATCCACGAAATTGAATTCAAACTTCATCACGAAATAAAACGGCCTTGAATCCCACATCTCCACCAACACCGGCTTACCCACCAAATTAACGAGATCGTTCGCGAAATCCTTATTCTCCTCATAGAATTCTTTCACAAACCGTATGCCGATCTCAAAATCCAGCTCAAGATCCTTCATCCACTCTAGAGAGAGCTTGTACTGGTTTAGAAACTCCTTCTTCGCCTCATCCATATCCCTCACAAGGGTGTGCATATCCGGCATGGTGAACGCCCTCAACCGTCTTAAGCCGACGAGCTCCCCGCTCTGCTCATACCTGAAGCTGTAATGCGATAACTCATACAACTTCAGGGGCAGATTCCTATAGGAGATAGTCATATCTTTCTTCATCAGGTACTGGCCGAAACAGGCGGCAAACCTTAGGAAATACTCCTTATCCCCTGATTTCAGGGTGTATTGGCGGGCAGGAAATCTCTCCAGGTATTTAGAGAGGCTGGGGTGGGAGGTATCATACATGATGGGGGTTTCAACCTGCATCCCACCGTATCCGGAAACGGTATTTGAGACATGCTCCTCCAGAAGCCGTTTAATTAAGGAACCCTGGGGATACCACCTCATATTTCCCTGATCAGAGCCCGGCTCATAATCAGCGATTTCATGCGATCGCATGAGCTTAACATGCGGCGGTTCCTTATCCACCGCCCTGGATTTAGATATTTCATAACCGGAGAATTTCTTCAGGTTCAAGTCCTCTTTACTGAATTTGTATTCCGAGACAGGGGTTAAATTACCGTTCAGATCCAGGATAAACCATTCCGATTTAAGCTTCTCTTCCGCCTTCAAC
>JAYEKX010000107.1:0-11316 GCA_034716875.1 Candidatus Altarchaeota archaeon
CCCCTGTTACTGAAAAACTATGGGGTATAGGGTATCTACCCTACATAGCCCTACTCATCATCATAGTCATCCTCATCCTGGTCTACAGGAAGGTGGGGAGGAAATAATACCTTATTTATAGGATTACACTGAATGATTTAGTGATGAAACATCATAAATTCTGGCTAATCATTGGATTAATCATTTTATTAACACCTTCCTTAGCAGCAGATAACATTCCCTACGGCTCCTTTATTGTCAGTCCAAGTGCGCCTGTGGTGGGTGAGACTATATCGATCACTGTAACTGGAAATGATGATGTGGATGTGAAGGATATTGCTGCCGGTTATGACGGCACCTGGCATTTTCATGACTGCCTTGGAACCCAAACCTCCTGCACCCACACCTGGACGATTACTGAATCCAGTGCCGGAACATACCAGTACTGCGGATATGTGCGCGATAATGCTGATCAGGGTAATTACGCCTCACCAGGATGTATTGATGTACAGGTGAGCGGCACCACCACAACCACAACGGCCGATTCATGTGACCAGAAATGCAGGGAAGAGCATACTGCTGTAGAAGCTCATGGCACCTGCACCTACAGTCAACCAGGTGATTTTTGTATAGATGCTTATACTGCAGGTTGTTATTGGACAACAGAATCCGGGACCTCCTGCACAAAAAACTGCTACTGCTACTTCGAACAACATTGTGATGCTGGTGGTAAGATTTGTGAAGGTGGCGCTTGTGTTGTAACCACCACCACAATTGCACCCTACTGCACAGACACAGATGCTAGCGGAACATACCCAACAGGTAGAAACATCTATGTGAAGGGCACAGCCACAGACAATGATGAATCACAGACAGATAGCTGCTCAAGCTCAACCAGATTACTGGAGCGTTGGTGTAGAGATGGGAAATGGGTTGAAGGCTATTATACTAATTGCCCGAGTGGATATGAATGCCAGAACGGAGCCTGCAAACCAGCAACCACCACAACCACCACAATTGCACCCTACTGCACAGATACAGATGCTAGCGGAACATACCCAACAGGCAAAAACATCTATGTGAAGGGCACAGCCACAGACAATGATGAATCACAGACAGATAGCTGCTCAAGCTCAACCAGATTACTGGAGCGTTGGTGTAGAGATGGGAAATGGGTTGAAGGCTATTATGTTAATTGCCCGAGTGGATATGAATGCGAAAACGGCGCTTGCGTAGAAGAAAAATGGTGTGATGATACTGATGCCGATGGCACCTACCCCGATGGAAAAGACTATTATGAACGTGGGACATGCAGTGACTCCATAGACACTGGGGGAACAGATTACTGCAGCGGGGGCAAACTATATGAACACTTCTGCTGGAATGATCAATGCGCATGGTACTCCATGGGAGTGTCCTGCCCAAGCGGCTATGAATGCCAGAACGGAGCCTGCAAACCAGCAACCACCACAACCACCACAATTGCATCCTACTGCACAGACACAGATGCCAGCGGGACATACCCAACCGGCAGAAACATCTATGTGAAAGGCACAGCCACAGACAATGATGAATCACAGACAGACAGCTGCTCAAGCTCAACCAGATTACTTGAACGTTGGTGTAGAGATGGGAAATGGGTTGAAGGCTATTATGTTAATTGCCCGAGTGGATATGAATGCCAGAACGGAGCCTGCAAACCAGCAACCACCACAACCACCATACCGGTTACAACCACAGTACCGGTCACAACCACCACCCTCATAATCCATAACTGGGTGCCTGTGAAAAACTGCTCAGCAGGCTGCTGCGGAGATGTGTGCTGTTCTGGAACAACCTCAACCACCACACCCGGAACAACCTCAACTACCACACCGACGATAGATAATCCCCCCACAGGCACTCTCAGTGTTAACCCGACTACAGCCGAGATTGGAGATACAATAGAGATTACTGTGACTGGAAACGATGATATAGATGTGATTAGTATTGGTGCTTGGTATCACAATTTCTGGCACAACTACAACTGTTCGGGAATCCAAACCTCCTGCACCAACACATGGACGATTAATGAATCCCAAGGGGGGGAATACACATATTGTGGATATGTTCGTGATAATGCCGATCAAGGTGCTCGGACAACACCAGAGTGCGTCAATGTGGAGATAGAAGGGTTGAGGGTAAAAATAACATCTCCAAACAATAATGATGAATTCAAAGAAGGGGATTCAGTCTTCTTTAACTCTTTGGTTACTGAAGGCACACCACCTTACGAATATAGGTGGCGGTATGGAAATAAGGACATAAAACCTAATTTAGTGGATATGGGAACTGAAGCATCTTTTTATAAGAACGATTTCACTGAACCGTTACAGGACCCTTGGTATCACATAGAGCTGACGACTACAGGTAATGATGGATCAACTGCTGTAAGTAGTATAACCATCTATGTTTATACCCCCCCAACAGCATCTATCGAATCCCCCGATAATGGAAACATATCGGAGTATCTAAATCCGGTTAAGTTTAAGGCTAAGCCTTCCAGAGGAAAAAAACCAGTATATAAATGGACCACTACACACAACGGTATAGAAAAACAAATTGGAAGTGAGCAGGAATTTGAGATAGATAACTTAGAGATAGGCACTCATAC
The DNA here is from genome assembly GCA_034716875.1 of Candidatus Altarchaeota archaeon. Classification (GTDB taxonomy): domain Archaea; phylum Altiarchaeota; class Altiarchaeia; order IMC4; family QMZM01; genus QMZG01. Next base: position 2,633 of record JAYEKX010000107.1, read on the forward strand.
AATAACTCTTACAGTTACTGATGCCTTTGGCGATACAGATACAGGAAGCGTAGACATAACCATAACTGAACGAGTTACGCCAAAGGTGGAAATAACATCACCGAATGAAAAGGCTTACAATGACCCCCTATCCTTTGCTTCTTTAGTTACAGGAGGTAAAAAACCATATAGTTACATCTGGGTGGATACCCCACTAAGCGAACAACCAATTGATATGGGGATTAATTTGCCTTCCTTCAGCAGATCCAGGAGCCAGTTTTCGCCATATCCGGAATGGCATGAGATATCCCTGACAGTTACAGATGATGCTCAAGCAAGTGATACATGCAGTAAATGGATATATGTTAGTTCTCCACTAACCGCGTCTATCAAAATTATTCCGGATAAGAATACATTTACGTTCGGGGAGATGATTGAATTCCAATCTATCATCTCTGGGGGTAAAAAATCATATATGTATAATATGTATAGATGGACATCTGACATAGAAGAAGATCCATATCTTGGATATGAGGAGAACCTTTTCACCGACAGCTTGATCTCAGGTACACATACCATCAAATTCGAAGTCGCTGATGATTTTGATGATTCAGTTAGTGCTGAAGTAACTATAACCATAACTGAGCCAGCTCAACTAACAGCAAAAATCAGGTCACCGGCAAATATTATATCACCCGGGGGTGTTGTACCAGTTGGGCAAACCGAGAAAATCAAGTTTATAAGTGAGGTTAGTGGGGGCAGTGGTTCCTACACCTACCTGTGGACATCCGACAGAATGGTTGGAGACCTCGGGACTTCAGATTCATTCAGCAGAAATGATCTGAGTGACGGACATCACACGATCACATTAACGGTTACTGACACTCCCTCAGGTGCGACAGATACGGATGTTGTAGAGATTAAGATCATCCCACGTAAGTGTGTGCTGGTCCGTGGTAACGGTGACAAAAATGATTTAGGTATAGTCTTTCTCGGAGATGATTATAATGCATATGAGTTAAACAAGTTTGTAGATACTGTGAATTCACACTCTAACCAACTTCTTTCAACCGAACCATTCAAAAGCTATAGCGGTAGGATAAGTATATATCGGGTTGATGATTTTGTGCAGGATCTGGCCTGTTATGAAACAACAATTAATGAGCTAACTTCCATTATATGTTCTCCACAGAGTCAAGAAACACTATGTCAGGACCATGATAAAACAATCGTTTTATATGATGGTAGTGGTCGTTCCTGTTGTTACCGAGGGTATGCATTCGTAGCTACCCAACAACCATATGATGAGCAGGTAACAGTTCATGAATTCGGTCATCTCTTTGGGCATCTGGAGGATGAATATACTGTGTATCCTAGATCGGCCGGTGGTGAAATTCCCAAAGGACCTAATTGTGACGCTAATAGTGAATGTCCAAAATGGATAGGTAAGCCAGGTATGGAGGATACGGAATGCCTCCAAGGCTGCAAGTATACTGATTGGTATCGTCCATCAGACTCATGCATTATGAAAGAGGGGAGTACACACTTTTGTCCCGTTTGCAAGAGTCGCTTGGAGTCAGAATTGAAGAAGTATCAATAATAGTGAAAATGATGACTAAAAAATTAGTATTTGTTAGCTTGATGCTAATCACTCTGTTGAGTTTGAATTTTGCTGAAAGTGCAACAAACGAGCTTTATTTACTGGATATTAATTACAATAAGTATACACTTAATCTGATTGATGTTTCAGTTAAACAGGGTTATGCACCAGATAGAATGGTACAGCCTGAGGAGGGTTATAGATGTGAAGTCATTTCTTTTACAAATGAGGTTGTATATACCTTTAAATTCGAGATACCATCAACGCTATGTAGTGATTACATAGATCCAAAGACTGGAAGACTATCCGGCGGATGTATCAAAGTGGATAATGTAAATTTCACACTCCAGATCCCTTACTTCAGGAATGCTAAGACAATTAGGGTCTATGACCCACATGATTTCCCGAAGTTGAGTGTGGATGTTTCACGTTTCGCTAAACTATGTAATGATTCCATTTGTGAACCACATGAGAATTACCAAAACTGTCCTCAAGACTGCCCCTCTGGAGGGGAAGATGATTACTGTGATAAAGTAGATGATGGAATCTGCGACCCAGACTGTTCACCACAAGAGGATTTAGACTGCGTTCCAAGCACAACCGCCCCCACCCCTGTTACTGAAAAACTATGGGGTATAGGGTATCTACCCTACATAGCCCTACTTTTGGTTATAACCGTCCTTGTTTTTGCCTACAGGAGGATACGTTCCTGAAGTGTAGTTTAGCCACCTTAGGGAGGATTTCCAGAGGGATGTCCCCTGGCTTGCTGTTTCTTAGGTCAACACCAAACTTTTCATTCAACCCGTCAACCTCTTTTTCATAAATGAATTTAGCTAACACACTCGCTGCCGCCACAGGAGTCTCTGACTCGGCACCAGTCTTCTGGATCACCTCAACACCCTGGCTTAGATCACCTAAACGGAATCCTGTCTTTCTGGCATCGAATTCATCAATAAACACCTTAATGTTTTCAAACTCTAAGCCGGAGAGGACATCCTTTATAACCCTGGAGTGAGCCCACGCTAACAAATCATTCAGGGTTTTACCCTCCCGCTTAAATACCTCATATTTCCTGTTGTATGTTTCAGGCATCAACACCAGCGGCCGTCTTACAAAACCAAGCCCTGTTAAGTCCCTCCCCAAGCCTAAAAGAGTTTTCCTGCGCATATTCTTGCTGTCCCTGACGCCCAACCCCCTGAGCGTCATTATCTCCCCGGGGGTTAAGGCTACACACTCAACAACCAGGGGACCATACCACTCCCCCTTCCCGGCCTCATCCGTCCCTAAAATATAATCAAACCCCCTTTCAGCCCCCATAACCCTCTGGATTAAGTCCCTGGAGGCATCACTATCGCTATAAACCAACTTCCCACTTTTATATGCAATTAACAGGATATCCTTCTCTTTATCATCAACCCTGAAGACTTCATAACCACTTGAGGTATCTACCTCCCTTAACCCCCTCCCCCCTACATAAGCCCTTAACCTACATAGCTCCTTTGAATCAAGGGATATGGATTTCATTCTAACGTCAATACCGTACAGTCTCAATAACCTTTTCAATAATCAAGTCAGCATCCTCCGGGGATTTCACATCACCGACGAGAACCCTTCCGGATTTAAAGATTAATGCAGTACCCACCACATCAGGCGGGAAGAAACTTAGAAACACCGACGGAAATTCCTTTGGATTGTATACCACATTCTGTTTCATAGAAATCTTCTCTAAATCAACCTCAAAATCAGGGAGGTAATCACGTATATTCGCGGTTGCAAGCACATTCGTTATCTCTATCTCCGTATGGGGTCCGAGGATTACCTTAACCCCGATTTCCTTCAACTTACGGGTTAACGCCCAGAAGGATGAAGCAATCTCACTTTGATTCTTCGCCCCATTGAGGAATACCTTTCCAGAGAAAAAAATCATCATCTCAGTCTTAAGCTCGGGGTGAGTGTAGACATAAGCAGAGAGATTCCTTGTCGCCTCCAAACCCGCTTCCTTCGCCCTCTCATCATTAATATCCAGATATTGCCCGAAGTCTATATGGCAGAAGATGTTTTTTATCTTAACCCTCATGTTAAACCCTCACCCCCCATCAAAGAAGATCCCTGAGGTAGATCTTATACCCCCCCAGTTTCCCGCCGTAGTTTCCAGCAGAAATCCTAAGGACCCCATCAACACCCACGGCACTCTCCATCACAGCCTTCATCGCCTCCTTCACCGTATCCAGTGAGGTGCCGTTTATAACTACCTCTGGTATTGAGGATACCCCCTCAGGAACCCTGGAATCCTTAATCGTTTTCTTTAGGGTTGGACAGTACGGGTGGTTGGTGGTAGGCCCTATCTCAGGGTAGTTGGATTCTATCTTAGAACCTGCGGAGCAGATATCGAAGGAGGTTATCGCCCCGTCTATTTCTTTAACTGCATTTACTGCACGGTCGCCAACCTTTAATGCAGCATCCACTGAAGAGCAGAAGAACCATATGTTGCCACCCATCACCCCCTTTTTGTAGCCGAGATGTCTCTCAACCAGGAATTCACCCATCATTAATGGAATATTTATCAACTCCCTATCATATCTCTTTACGCTGGATTCATAGCCGTCGCCGCAGTGACCTACCTTATCCATAATATCTATCTTGTCTACTGACTTGAGGTAGTTGAAGACTGCGGTGGTGGGTACAACAAGAATCCCCTGCCTAATCCTCTTCCCAAGCTCGTATTCCAGTTTCTCCCCAGCAGTTTTTCCGTGGTTAACCCATACCTGAACTACTGCCCCCATCCTCCCGTCAGGTGTTTCATCCCCGGTAAGGAATTTCTCCACACCCCCCTCGGATTCCCCGAACACGGTAGATGGAAGGGAGGTTGATGAATACGCCGCCTTATTCAGTCTCTTCTCATCCCTGGCCGTTATAAGCAGCCGGGTAAACAAACCATTGAAGGCTTCACAGTATGTATCCTCTACAGGTATTCCATCGATTTTCATCTCTTTATTTATTTAGGCGGAATACAAAATATAAGCATGTATCACGGGAGAATTACTCAGGCAGAAAAGAAGAGGAAATATAATACAGGTGGGGTGGCTGTTGAAACCACCATAGCTGAGGAGAAAAAGAAGAAGATTCGAAGTAAAGGCAGTGGAAGCAAGCTGAAACTGATTTCATCTAAATACGCTAATGTTGTGGTGGATGGAAAAAATCTGAAGTGCGAGATACTGAGTCTGATGGAAAACCCTGCAAACAAGGATTTCACCCGTAGGAAGATCATGACCAAGGGGGCGATAATCTCAGTTAAGACCCCTGAGGGAAAGACGGTTAATGCGCGGATCACATCCAGGCCAGGGCAGGTAGGGGTTATCAACGCTGTTTCTGTTTAAATTAATTTTGTTTCCATTTCTCTTTTTATTTATTTAATTCCACTAATTAAAGGGTAAAATGACGGATAAAGATGTAATTAGGGATTATGCAATAAGTCTTGATAAGCGGAATGAGTTGGTGAAGCTGGCGGAGCGGTACTTAGGTTATGACTCCCTGTATGTCTGGAATGTGAATATAAACGGGATCATCATCCAGCTTAGAACAAACGATCCCCAGCTTGAAGGCTTCTGGAGGGAGAACTGGCATCCAGCAGCATATGAGCATAATCTGAGCCCGCATGGAGTAATCTATGCAGTGAAGGATCTCTCAGATACAGAGCCCTCGATTTATTATCACTCAGGTAGTAAGACAGGGATTTTATTTAATGTAGATTCCTATGAAACTCTGAGGTCTCTTGCTATCGGGATTGTTATGGACCTGGCTGAGGGGCAAAAAGAGATTCATTTCCTGAGGGGGGCGTTGGTTGATATGGACGGGGAAGGAATCGTAATCACAGGATCGTTAGGTGCCGGTAAATACACACACGCCTTCCTTCTTTTGGAGTTGGAGGGGGCAAGGATCCACTCCGATGAATTAATCTACGTGGAGAATCTTGGCGGGGAAGGGGGGAGGATATCCACCCACACCTCCGAGAGAAAATTCTATATCAAGAAGGATGTATCAAGACTAAACCCCCACCTCAAGGACATATTCAAGAAATGCAGATCCGATGAGGAGTATGTAGTCCTCGACCCCTGGTGGATTGGTGGTGAGGATAAATTTGTCGACACCACAAGGATTCAGGTCATTTTTTTATTGAATCCTGATCCGGATGATCCTGAACCGGTGAAGCGGCTGGATGAGAACGAGGCATTAACGCTGTTAACCCGGGAGGAATTCTTTAACCCCCATCGCCTGATTGTGAATGAGGAACGAGACAGGCTACAGAAGGATTTCTTCCAGCGTTTACTGAAGTTTGTCACCTGCTACTCCCTGAATACGTCTAAACCATTATTTGACGTGCAAAAGAGAATGAAGGATATTATAGTCTCAAGGGAATATGCAGAGGTGCTCGGGGAGAAGGAAACTGAGGTAGAGAAAACCCCGGAGGGTCTGGAATCCCTGGTGGATTTAGGGGAGGTAAGAAGGCTTGTTGAGGAACTCCATGACAAGCCTAACGTCAGCCACCCCTCCGCCAAAGAGATGAAGGAGATGGCGGAGAGGTATGGGACCAAAACTAAATTCGGGAACTATAATTTCGTCTCCACCGTGAAGAATAGAAGCGCTGCATTAACGGTCTATATCGGATCATCCAGGGTAATCCAAGATAAACTGAATCCGAGACAGAGGGAGATCCTAAAGAATCTACCAAAGACCCTGGAGGAGGTTACAGAGTATCTGAAGAAGGCCCCGTTTGTCTGCACAGAGAGGACTATGGGGGATAATCCCTTTTTTACGCCGCATTGTACGTTATATATGTCCACTCACCGTAAGGAGATGGTGAGGCTTGCACACATGGTTAATCAAACACTCTTTGAGGTGAGTGAAGGGAAGGGCCCTAAACACCTGATAGTCTTCATACCTGAGTGGCAGGAGAAGGACAGGCAAATCCTGGTATTCCCTGAGATCGGTGTCACCTTTGTTCTTGGGAGTGATTACTATGGGGAGGTTAAGAAGGGGTTTTTGAGGATGGCGATGTGGTCTGCTAAGGAGGAGGGGATGCTTGGATTACACTCCGGGGCGAAGATAATCAGGGCAAGGGATTCAGGTACAGGTGAGATCAAGAGATATGGTATGCTTCTTTTTGGTTTGACTGCAACCGGGAAAACAACCCACTCCTGCCACGATCACGATCTGAAGGGTGAGGGTGAGGGCATAAAGATTGTTCAGGATGATGTTGTTTTTTTAAGAGAGGATTGTTCCGCGCTTGGTACTGAACGAGGATTCTACTTAAAGACTGAGGGTGTGAATCAGGCGATACAGCCCTTAATCTATAATGCAATAACTAAACCCGATGCCTTGTTTGAGAATGTTGTGGTTGATTATAAGGGGGATGTCTACTTCGGGGATGAAACCTTGACTGGTAACGGCAGGGGTATTATGCAGAGGGATGATTTCGGCAGTTTCAAGTCTGAGGGCGTGAATCTTTTCCCTGTGTCGGAGCTGGATGGATTGATAGTAGCTTTCATAACCCGGAGGAATACTGTTGTTCCATTAGCCTCTAAATTGACGCTAGAGCAGGGGGCGGCAGCATTCATGCTTGGTGAGTCTATTGAGACGTCAGCCAGCGATCCGAAGAGGGCGGGCGAGTCCGTGCGGGAGGTTGGAACTAACCCGTTTATTGTGGGTGATTATGCCCTGGAAGGTAACCGGTTTTATGAATTCATAAAAAAATACCCGAAGAAGGTTCAATGCTACCTATTAAACACAGGGGGTGTGGGGGAGTTGATGGAGAGGGATGAGGAGGGTAATAAGTTTGTAAGGCGGAAGGTGCTTAGGGTGGAGATACCTGAGATGGCGTCTATTATACGGGGCATCGCCAGGGATTCGATAAAATGGAGGAAAGACCCTAACTTTGGGACCATGACACCTGAGGAGGTTGAGGGTGCGGATATGACTAAATTCGACTTAAATAAATTCTATACCCCAGAGCAGATTAACGCCTACGTGAAAGAGCTGAAGAAGGAACGAATCGAGTGGCTGAATAAATTCCCCGGACTTAACCCGGAAATCCTGAAGGCGGTGAAGGATTAGGTTTCTGTTTCTGACTGCCGAACCCGATTAATTAATAATCTATTCCTTATTATAACCATGACTGAGAAGAAGAGTGTGAAGATATTTGACACTACTTTGCGGGATGGGGAGCAGACTCCGGGGGTGGCGTTAACCCTGGAAAAGAAGCTGGAGATAGCTCACGCCCTCACGGATCTCGGCGTGGACATAATTGAGGCGGGGTTTCCCATTAATTCTGAAGGTGAATTTCAGGCTGTTAAAAAGATTTCCAGGGAGGTTGACACCACAGTCTGCGGATTAGCAAGGGCGCTGAAACCGGACATCGATAAATGCATTGAAGCCGACGTACAGTTAGTCCACACCTTCATCTCCACTTCACCCCAGCACCTGAAGTACCAGATGAAGAAGAGCGAGGATGAAGTCTATAAGATGGCTGTTGAAGCCGTAGAGTATGTGGTAGACCACGGCATCCCATGTCTCTTTTCGCCGATGGATGCAACCCGCACCGACTTACCTTATCTATTAAAAGTCTGCAGGGGCGTTGAGGAAGCAGGAGCTGTTACCATAAACATCCCCGATACGGTCGGAGTGATGTATCCCAGCGGCATGAAGGAGTTAATGAAAAAAATCCGTGAGGAAATCAGGATAGACCTGGATGTTCACTGCCACAACGACTTCGGGATGGCGGTAGCTAATACACTGGCTGCGGCAGAAGCCGGCTGCAACCAGGTTCAGGTGGCTGTGAATGGCCTCGGGGAGAGGGCTGGAAACGCCGACCTGGAGCAGGTGGCTATGGCACTAAAACTCCTCTACGGGATTGAGACCAACATCAACACAAAAAAAATTTATCCGACAAGCAAGCTGGTTGAGAGATTAACTGGAATCAGGGTTATGCCGAATTTCCCGATCGTGGGGGATAATGCTTTTGCTCATGAGTCAGGGATTCATGTACACGCGGTTCTCAAGAAAGCAGAGACCTTCGAGCCCATAAAACCGGAGATGGTGGGGGCAAGAA